>WAMJ01000232.1 GCA_015522385.1 Candidatus Heimdallarchaeota archaeon | reverse complement strand
GCGGCACCTATGTTCAAGAAGTTGTCATTGGAGATGGGGGGAAAAAATCCGTTCATTGTATTTGCAGATGCTGATTATGACCGTGCATTAATTATGGCGGTGAGAGCGGCATTTAGTAATCAGGGTCAGATTTGCCTGTGTGGTTCGAGAATGTACATAGAAGAGAAACTGTATCCGATTTTTGTTAATGACTTTGTGAAGGAAGTAAAGAAATTGAAGGTCGGTGACCCACTCGATGAATCAACCGACATTGGTGCTGTTGTCTCCAGAGAGCACAAGGAGAAGATCATGTCATATATCAGGCTTGCCAAGGAGGAAGGGGGAGAGATTTTAACTGGAGGACAGGCTGCTTCTCTTTCAGGGAGGTTTGAAAACGGATATTTCATCGAGCCCACGGTCATTGTAGGTCTAGACAACTCTTGCCGGACAAATCAAGAGGAGATTTTCGGACCGGTGGTCACTCTCCAACCATTCAGAAGCTGTGACGATATAGTCACTATGGCTAATGATTCTAAGTATGGTCTTGCAGCTTCTGTATGGACAGAGAATCTTACCACTGCTCACCAGATCGCCAATCAACTGGAAACTGGAATAGTATGGGTTAATACTTGGATGTTACGGGACTTACGTACATATTTTGGTGGGGTGAAACACTCTGGAGTGGGCAGGGAAGGTGGATTTGAGGCCCTGAAATTCTTCACTGAGCCAAAAAATATCTGCATAAATATAGATAAATGTCCTGTAGAGAAGCCTTGAACGAGAGATACAACTTGGTTAGAGTCCTCCGATTCGCCCACCATCCACGGGTAAATTTATCCCATTGACATATGATGCTGCGGGTGAGGCCAAGAAGCATGCTGCATAAGCCACCTCACTCGGATCCGCGAATCTCTGGGCAGGAACTGTTTTCATCATCAACTCAGCCTCCTCCTCGACAGTCTTTCCTGATTTTTTGGATCTTGCCTTTAATATGGATTCGAGCCTTCCAGTGCTTGTCATCCCAGGGAGAATATTATTCACGGTGATACCGTACGGCCCAAGTTCGTTGGCGAGAGTCTTAGCCCATTGGGCAACAGCCCCCCTAGTTGTGTTTGATACACCTAAGTTTCGGATTGGCTGTTTAACTGAGGTGGAGAGGATGTTGATGATGCGTCCATACCCCTCTTTCTTCATCCCTTCGACTACCGCTTGCAGGATTATTTGGTTAACGATTAGGTGTTGATTATATGCCGCGAGGTATTCCTCAGGAGTTGCATCCGTAGCTGTTCCCGAGGGAGGACCACCAGTGTTATTGACCACGATATGCACGAAGGGATAATCTTCAATAACCCTTCCCACTGCCATTTTAACCACATCAGGAACACTGTAATCTGCAACCATGATGCTGTGTGACTGGTTTGCAGAAATCTCAAGCTCAGATCTCACTTCCTTCAGTTTCTCCTCATTACGACCCGCGAGGATTACAGTGGCGTTGAGCCTGGCCAATTCGAGAGCAATCGCCTTACCTATTCCCTGGGTACTTCCACCCACCAGTGCTACTTTACCCGTGAGGTCAAGATGTTCAATCATAGTCTCCAATCCCACTTCTGATTTTAAGTCTATCTTCAATGGTATTTTGGCAGCCAGAACACTTGTCAAGAGAATGATTTGTCAGTCCATTATCAGACGAGCAAGTGCTACAGACACGGGTACCGCATTAGTCTCGATACGAGGAGGTGTTATCGAGCAGTAGTAGTAGCCCTCCTTTAGGTCACCGAAGTAGGCGAGCTCTACAACCGCACGCCCCAGCTTGTCCTCATACTCGCTAACACCATCTGGAATTTGCAAAAACCTTCTGTGAGCGGTTAGTTCCGCATCGTTTTCCATGTCAACGGAGGGGAGGTCAAGGATGAGGGTTTGGATCTCACTACCGTTTTCTTCAAACTGAGACACAGCAGATGCGAGAGCTGGGGAGAGAGCAAGGAAATCCATCCCGCTAAAATCGTAAGAGGAGGGGAGTATACTTGCTGGAGTCTTGATAGCGAGTATCTGGATGGGAAGCTCTAGGTTCCGGAGTTTAGTCATTACAGAGTCTTCTTCTATTAGTCCTTTACTCTCACCAGTAGAGAGATCTACAAGATAGCATAGACCATGGAAGCAATTGAGATCCAGAGAGGATACTGCTACACCTCCATTGTGCAAGATATGAGCGCTAGTCTCAAGGTGGGTGACGTTGTGTGGAGTAAGATTGAGCATGTCGACATTACAGGATCCACCCCTTGCAACGGAACCTACAAATTCACCAATTTCCACGGGGGAGATTCCGAGACGGGGTAGGTAGAAGCAATTTGGTCCAGACCCATTAGAGACCACTCTCCCAACATTAACGAATTCCTCAAGCTCGAAGACCTTATCTCCCACCCTGTACAGCAGTACCACATATCGCCAGTCTACCGAGATAAATATAATCTTATTCGATAAGACCAAGGAGGGATAACTTACTGGAGCGTCACTATTTGTTCGATAAGTAGTTAAATTGGCGATTGCTGAATGGATCATGAACGGAGAAGAGATCATCTCAGAGAGAGCACCAGGTGCTGTAGGGAGTTATCCACACGCAAGAAGAGTGGGGAACCTTCTATTTCTTTCGGGCGTAGGACCACGGATAAAAGGTCAGAAAGTGATTCCAGGAGTCATATTCGATGACAAAGGGAGGATAGTTTGGTACGACATCGAGGAACAGTGCATTTCAGTATTCAAGAACGTCAGGACAATTCTCGAGGATGCAGGAAGCTCATGGGAGAAGATTGTGGACGTTACCGTGTTCCTCACCAACATGCGAGATGACTTCCAGAAGTACAACAAATTATACGCAGAGTACTTCGGTGAGGTCAGACCGACCCGAACCACGGTGGGTATCACGGCACTCCCTACGCCAATTGCAATAGAACTCAAGGTGATTGCTCTCGCCTAGAAAAGTATATGAAAACATAGTATTATTGACGGATATGGTGAAACTAAATCCAGTCTACAACGTACAAGCTTGGATCGAAGAGAACCGGGACATGCTTAAACCACCCGTGGGAAACAAGCTAGTCTACGAAGACCCAGATATCATTGTGATGATGGTAGGCGGACCGAATGCAAGGAAGGACTACCACGATCATGACCGAGGACCGGAATTCTTCTACCAGATCAAGGGGGACATAATTCTCAAGGTGATGGACGAAGATGGTCCCCGTGATGTACGCATTAATGAGGGTGAGATGTTCCTCATGCCAGGTGGGACGACCCACTCCCCCCAAAGACCCCCTGATACCATCGGCTTGGTCATCGAGATAAAGCCAAGGGAGGGAGAGATTGATCGACTACGATGGTACTGCGAGGGCTGTAACCACATGCTCCACGAGGCTAGCTTCTCATTGAACAACATCGTGACAGAACTGCCCCCTGCGATGGAGAAGTTCTTCAGCAACGAGGAACTGCGAACCTGTGAGAAATGTGGAATGGTGATGGAGCGACCAAAGCCTATGGAACCCTTAGATTGATCAAATCATCCCCTCTGTTTTTTGTACGAATAGGCCTTGATGAGCCCAATCGGACCAGCCATCATCATATTCCCTCCCGGATGCCCCATTCTCCCCAGACCTGAGAATTTTCCTCGATTGGGCCCAATGAGAACCGTTTCGATTGATCTGTGGACAGGAAGGTCACCAGAGGATTGGGGGGTTCGATAATAGACTCCGTGTCCCCGCTCATCCATGATCTCACTATGCGACAACTCTCCCAAGATCAGTCGTTTAAGGTGCCTTTCCAGCTTATTTTCATCCAGAAGTCCAGTGTGATGTTCGAAAACACTCTGCACTTCCGAGTCATTAAGGATCATGGCAATAGTATGTCCGTTACCCGCATTGACAACAAGTTCTAACCCCTTTCCTATAATCGTGCCCAGCACGACTGCAGGGCTGGAGTCCATCACGAAAACCTCAGCCTGCGGGAAATTTCTGGAGGCAGAGGTAGCTATTGACTGTAGTCTTGGTAGTGTATGAGGTATCCCTGATGAACTGAGGAGTAAGTCCTCGATCCTACCAGTTTTTTCTAGCCCCTTGTATATCTCGGTCATCCTGAAGTCCCTTACACTTCTCGTTCGATCAGAAGGCTCTCCATGATCTTGGCAACAGAGCAGAACGGCCTCGACATTGACATCATCCGAGTAAGAGAGAACAGATCTCAACCTTTCCCAAACTATATCGGATAGAACAACAAGCCTGTCTTCAGGGGCATTTTCAATGCTTTTGACGACAGTAATGCCTCTTTCCCTAACTTGGTCAAGATTGTATCTCAGGCTTTTCGCAGCAGTTTCGTCCATAACGACAGTTCCGGGATATTCCCTGCAGTGATCGTAGACAACTTTGTGCCAAGGTTCGCCAGCAATTATGTCCCCTGTGATGTAGAGAGGTTTTTCAGGATCGAGTAGGTCAGAAATTCTCTTCTTTATTATCTGTGCAGAGGAGGGCATTACAAGCTGTATCGCATTTTCTATGGGGGAGGTTTTGTCCCAGCAAATCACATCCTCCGTACCCTTACCAACATCTATTGCCAGAAGCACAAGTTGGGAACATCCTGTAACTATTAGAGGTTAAGGATGAGAACATGTCGTATAGCCTTTCCATAAATACAGAGGAGGTGATCAAGATGAATGTAGTGTCCTCATTATATCATTATAGTTGCCTACGGTTCTTGCCGGACGAATTGGATGAATGACTAACTTGAGATGAATTATTGACCACCCTCGTTAATAGACTATTAACAAGATTTTTATTCTTTGGTGCAGAATCTGACACATGAGAAAATTCCTCCCTGTGATGCTAATAATATTATCCGCAGTTGTATTCCGCCCAATTTCGGTAAATGCAGATCCACCAACAGTCCTGACCACGACCACTGTACTACAGGACATCGTGGGAAATATTGTCGGTGATGTGACAACCGTGGAAACACTCATACAGAAGGGTGTAGACCCACATGACTACCAGCCTTCTGCCGAGGATTCCAACAAATTAGGTAATGCAGACGTGGTCTTCTACTTTGGTGGGGGAGTTGAGGAGGTTCTTGACAACACTCTACAGTCCCTCTCCGATCAAGGTAGAGCTATGGCCATCACCGAAGTGCTCCCTGAAGACCTGCTTATTCCATCAGACGAAGAGGGAAAGCTGTTTAATCCACATGTCTGGTTGGATCCGGTACTGATGGAAGTGGCAATTTATAACATAACAGACAAGCTTGTTGAGATTGACCCGGACAACGCTGCAACCTACAATGCGAACAGGGACTCTTACCTGCTTGAGCTTCAGCAATTACACAATGCCACATTGAAAGAGGTGGATAAATTACCAGAAGATCAGAAGTTCTTGGTCACGCAGCACGGAGCGTTTACTTACTGGGTGACAAGGTACGGTTTCGAGTACAGATCTTTAGAGGGAATTAGCACGACAGACGAAGTGAGTCTACAAGAGATAGATGCTTTGGCTCAGTACCTGAAGGACAATCAGATCAAGGTGATTTACCTCGAGACTACAGTTCCTGATACTCAGGCTCAGGCTGTGATACAAGCCGCAGAAGGTATCGGGTGGAAAGTAGCAATTGGGGGCACACTCTATTCAGGCTCGCTCGGGGACGGTGAGGCCTCAACCTATACAGGGATGATGCTCTCGAATGCAAAGATCATTGTGAATGGGATTCTGAATCCACCTGCAGATGCGGGAGCGGTAGACACACCAGTGTTCTTCCTTCCAATCGTGTTCACCCTTCCTGTAATGGCATGGTTAGTGTCTCGGAAGGAGCGGGTGTAAAATATGACCCATATCATCAACGTGCAGAACCTCACGGTGGCCTACCGGGAGGTCCCAGCCTTATGGGATGTCAGCTTTTCAATCCAAAAGGGCTCAATGACCGCGATAGTAGGGACCAATGGGGCAGGAAAGTCCACACTCATGAAGACCATGCTGAATTTGATTCAACCTGTTAGAGGAGAGATCACGATCATGGGAGAATCGTATGACCGCATTAAGGAAAAGTACAAGAAGATTGCATATGTCCCACAACGGGAGGCGGTAGACTGGAACTTCCCAATTAACTGCTTGGATGTTGTGCTCATGGGGAGGTACGGTCATATAGGTTTGCTGAAACGACCACGAAAGAAAGACAGGGATTTGGCCATGGAAGCCCTGAAGAGGTTTGGGATGGAGTATTACCATGATCGACAGATAGACGAACTGTCCGGGGGACAGAAGCAGAGGGTTTTCCTAGCAAGAGCATATGTCCAAGACGCAGATTTACTGTTCCTAGACGAACCGTTCGGAGGTGTGGATGCAAAGACTGAACAGATGACGCTAGAACTTCTGCAGGAGGAGAAGAAGAGGGGGAGAACGATACTCGTGGTAACCCATGATCTCCATTCATTGAAAAAGTACTTTGACATGGTGCTCTTGCTCAAGACCAAGCTGATCGCTGCAGGCCAACCGGATGAGGTCATGACTCCAGAGAACCTCACCGAAGCATATGGTGGAATGATGCACATGGATCTTAGGGGTTGAATGTTGTGAATACTATTGATAAAATTGCACAGGGTATGGAGGTTAACGGATGATTTGGGAGATCTTTGGAATTAGCTACACACTTGCTATAGTACTTCTTGGTTCTGCCATCGTTGGGCTGATGACTGGAGTACTGAGCGTATTCTTCGTATTAGAGAAGAAGAGCGTCATGGGAGACACTATCGCACATTCAAGCCTCCCCGGGGTTGTAGTTGCATTTCTCCTGTTCCTCGAGAAATCACAACTAGCCTTTGCTATTGGTGCTTTGATCAGTGGTTTTCTTGCGATTATCTTCGTACAGACGATCTCTAGACGCACAGTCCTTAAGGAAGATGTAGCAATTGGAGTCACCCTCTCAATTTTCTTCGGGGTAGGAGTTGCACTTCTCACATATGTTCAAAGTTTACCACTCGCAGCCCAAGCAGGATTAATCAACTATATCTTTGGGAATGTTGCTTTTCTGCTCAAACGTGATCTGTACTTGCTAACAGCGGTCACAGTGTTCGACCTCTTTGTCATAATATCATTTTGGAAGGAGTACAAACTGATAATGTTTGATCGAGCATACGCAGAGATCATTGGGCTACCTGTGAACAAGCTCGACCTCCTCCTTACCATTGCCATCTCTGTCACAATCGTTGTGGGTATACAGATCATTGGAGTGGTTATGATTGCAGGGATGTTGATTGCTCCAGCCGTGGGGGCAAGGCAGTGGACAAATAGTTACAGGAAGATGATCTTGATTTCAGCATCTATTGGAGTAATGTCAGGGGTTCTAGGAACACTTATCAGTGCGAATATCACGGACATACCACCAGGACCAGCAATCATAGTTTTCGCCACGTCAATCGCTTTTATCTCAATACTCTTTGGTTACAGACACGGTACCCTAGTCAATTGGGTGCATACTCATTTAACACATAGGAAGATTGACCATAGGAAAGTCATGATGGAATTCTTAAAATCCACTAATGCCTTAGACAAGAGCGAGGGGTTAACAAGGCTTGAGTTCTCACTCCGGGAATACCCCATGCTGAATAAAGAGATCATCAATAACCTTGCCAGATGTGGTTACTGCAAATGGCTCACAGACGAGAAATGTGCCATGACTCTACGGGGTGTGGAAATTGCAAAGGATTTTACAGTAGAAAACTCTGGAAGTACGGAGGTGGTTGAATGAATATTTTTATCGAGCTCTTATTAGCGGTGATACTGATTTCGGTTGTCCTCGCTATTCCAGGAAATTACCTTGTCCTTCGTGGTAACACAATGACCTCCTATGCCCTTTCACACAGTATCCTCTTTGGGATCATGATCGCATTCCTTATTGTAGGTGACCTCGACAGCCCCTTGCTCCTTCTTGGAGCTGCATTGACAGGACTGCTTATTGTGTGGGCAGTTGAGAATCTCTCCACACTTAGGCACGTGAATATAGATGCAGCCCTCGGTCTGATATATCTCTTTATCTTTGCTCTCGGGATCATGTTGGTCTCCCTGTTTGCTTCGGGAACTACAATAAGTGTGACATCGGTGGTTACTGGGAACATCGCCCTTATCCCCTTTGACCGCTGGATATTTAGTGGGACAGATATGGGTCCAGTTTTGCTATGGCAAACTTTGGCTGTCTTCGTGCTTAGTTCAGGATTCCTCCTCCTCTTCCGAAAGGAGATGAAGTTGATAACATTTGACCCCGAATTTGCATCACTCATGGGTTACAACCCATTTTTTTTCAGAATGATCTTTATGTCAATTGTCAGCATTACCGTTGTCACTGTATTCAGGGCAGCAGGAGTTATCCTTGTAGTTGGTCTGATGATTATTCCTCCAGCTAGTGCTCGACTGATCTCCAATAACCTTGGAACGATGATTTTGACTAGCATTATGATCTCATTATTTTCGGGGGTGTTGGGGTTCATGATAGCTTGGAGATTGCAGAATGTCGAAATCGCAAGCATGGTCATTGTGGTCAATGCAATCGTGTTTATCTTTGCCTTCTTTTATCACTCATCTCTAAAGAATGGTAAGGAGAAGGTATAATCAATTCTAAATATGGAGTGTGAATCACTCTCTTATGGATGTCACTGTTTTGGTCAAGAAGGTTGATCCTTCATCACCCATCTCCATTCCGAAATTTGCATTTGAGACAGATGCCTGTGCCGACCTTGAATCAAATGCGGATCTGACCATTCCCCCTAAAGAAATCAGGTTAGTACCTACTGGATTGGCATTTCAGATACCACCAGGATACGAGATGCAGGTCAGACCGAGATCTGGTCTCGCAGCGAAAAATGGCGTCTCAATTCTCAACTCACCTGGGACAGTTGACAGCGACTACAGGGGAGAGGTAAAAGTGATTATGATCAATCTCAGCACGGAAGATTTCGAGATCAGAAGGGGAGATCGGATAGCCCAGGTAGCGGTACGCCCAGTCCCAAGAGTAAACTTTGTCCTTGTGGAGGAACTAGACAGTACGGTACGTGGGAACCAAGGATTTGGTAGTACGGGAATATCGTCTTAGATTAGTCAATCATAGGTTCAATATTCAGCTCAGCCTTATCATCTAGCTCAATAACTACGCTCTGTCCTCTGTTCGCAACATTGTATATACTACCTGTCGTTGAGACTTTGATCCTCGACGCTACAAGACTTTGGAATTCTGATGAGGAATCATCTTTGGTTCCAGTCGGAGCTTGCCAGTACAGATGAGTCCCTGCTCCAGATCTCTCAGTCCGTATGAGGTCTGCAGCTTTAAGGATCGCAATGACGTCGTATACACGCCGTTTTGGAGTACCTATAATCCTGGCAAGCTCGGCATTGTTCATTCCGTCCTTACCCTTCTCTTTCAATAGTCTGATTGCTTCCTGAGCGATTTCCTTGAGCTTCATAAGTCTTCTCCTAAACCTTTCTTACATACGATTCTCCGCAGAAGTGGCTTCATGATTGCGGAGAAGATGTATACAGATGTATATTGAAAATACCCAATATTAAACATTCCGCCAAAATCATGAAGATAGTAAGAAGAAAACGTCTTCTTGAATTCTACGATTACCGCGTCTTAACCCCAAGTTTCGCGAAAAAGTGGCGCTCTTTATTGGAGAAATGTAGCGAGAAATGATAATATGAAGACTTAAATACAACTGAAAAACAGATGTCTCCGCAGAATATAACAAGACCGCGAAATGCGCGAGTTGCGCGAAGTACGCGAAACATGAAATTTTGGCAAATTGTGATTCTATTTCGATAAAAATTTGGCGATTCGGGAGAAACCTTCTCGTAGACGCTCTTCATCGGTTGCAAATGATACACGGACGTATCCTTCTCCTGCTGGTCCGAAAGCTCTACCAGGAGTAATCGCAACTCCTGTTTCCTGCAGGAGATCAGCACCCCACTTGATTGAATCCATGAGGCCGATGACTTTAAACCATGCATACATAGCACCTTGTGGGGCTACAAACTCGATGTTTGGGACTTCTTTCAGCAGGTTGACTACAAGGTCTCTACGGGGGTTCATGATATCAACTATCTTGTTTCTCATCTTGTCGATGTTGGCAAAGGCGATAATACCAGCGTGCTGTGCGAAGTTGGGTGCACAGCTTGCGGTAAGTTGCATGACCTTGTTTATCTGTTTGCTTATCTCAGAATTGGTTATACAATAACCTAATCTGAATCCAGTCATGCTGAAGGTCTTGGACATGCCATTGATAACCACCCCATTATCCTTCCAATCATTGATAGATGCTAGGGAGGCAAATGTATGACCACCGTAGATATATTCATTGTACATCTCATCCGAGACCAAGAGGAGGTCATACTCACTGCATATATCATAAAGTAACTGGATGGTCTTGAGATCCATGATCGCTCCAGTC
>WAMJ01000231.1 GCA_015522385.1 Candidatus Heimdallarchaeota archaeon | reverse complement strand
TTCTTCTCCACACTTGTGGACTTCAGGAATTTACGTCTTGCTGGAATGTTATAAAACAGTCCTACCACCTCAATCTCAGTTCCTGGATTCCTCATTGTGACATCAGTTTCCTTCTTCACCTCTGAGCCCTCGATTATTATCTGTCGTCCATTTTCCTGCTTTCTCGGTCTGCTCTTGCACTTGACCCGGGTTACCGCTGTAATCGAGGCCAAGGCCTCACCCCTAAATCCTAGTGTACTCACATTGTAGATATTGTCATCATCAATTTTACTGGAAGAATGAAGTTCGAAAGCAAGAGCTAGTTGATCTGCCGGAATACCCGCTCCGTTATCCTTGACCACAATGCGTCCTATACCACCGTCTTGAATGTTGATACTCACCCTTGTAGCTCCTGCATCTATGGCATTTTCTACAAGCTCTTTGACTATGTTGACGGGCCGTGTGATCACTTCTCCAGCTGCTATCTGGTCAATGACCCTCTGCGGTAACTTTCTAATCTGCAAGACAATGAGAGAATTGACCCGTTCGATATATAGTTTAGGATTTGGAGTTCAGGAGGGAGGTAAGGTACTCGAGGATCTCAATTGCCTTTATGGGCGTGATGGCATTCACGGTCAGATTCCGTAGGGTAGAGAGTACTTCAGTTTCCTCTGGGGTAAAGACGGGTTTAGGGTCAACCATCTTCTTCCTTGGCTTCATCTGGGACAGCTTGTTTTTCGTCTCCTCTGGATCGAAGTCATCACTAAACCAATCGTCGATAGTCCCAAATACACGCTCGACCTCATCGGATCCCGAGACCTTTTTAGAAATCTTCTCCTCCTCGTTGATGGAGCTCGACTTGCTCTCGAGAAGCGATAGAATAAACCTAGCTCTGAGAATGATCTCAGTAGGAAGACCAGCTAGTTTTGCGACCTCCACTCCGAAGCTCTTATCTGATGATCCCGGGAAAATTCGATGATCGAATAGTGGTTTCTCCCCATCAAATCCTATCTTGAAATGGAAATTCTTGGCGCTCTCAAGAAAACCTTCGAGCTCGGCCAGTTGGTGGAAATGTGTGGCGATCATGGTTAGTGGTTTCGCCTCACTGTTGTGTAGATGCTCTGCTATTGCCCAAGCAATGGCCAGGCCGTCATAGGTCGAGGTTCCCCTACCCAGTTCATCTGCTATGATCAGGGATCTTCTGGTAGAGTTGTTCACCAAGTTAGCTGCGTCCAGCATCTCGACCATAAATGTTGACTGCCCTGCGATTAGGTTGTCTGATGCACCGATTCTGGTGAAGATCCTGTCCACTATTCCGATGGTGGCTGCAGAACAGGGAATGAAACACCCGATCTGTGCCATTATAACATTGAGCGCAACTGACCTGAGCAGCGAGCTCTTCCCGCTGAAGTTGGGGCCTGTGATGATGAGTAACCGCTGCTCTTCCTTATCCAAGAGGACGTCATTTGGAACATATTCTCCGAGGAAACTCTCAATTACCGGGTGTCTTATCCCACTGAATTCCAGTCTGAACCCGTCGTTTATTGTCGGTCTGGTGTACTCATTTGATATGGAGATGAAGGTAAATGCGAGGAGAACGTCCAGCTCGGCTATTCCTTTAGATACATCCTGTAGTCTGTCTACATGCTTTGACAAATCCTTCAAGAAATTCTCATAAAGCGACTGCTCAATCTGTTTGATCTCAATTTCTGCGTTTAGGATGTTGTATTCCCAGTCCTTGAGTTCATCGGAGATGTATCTCACGACGTTCACCATTGACTGCTTGGTGATGTATGTATCAGGAACCCTCGAGGTGTTGCTTTTGGTGACCTCGATGAAGTATCCCAGATGGCGGTTCTGTTTGACCTTGAGCGAGGTGATTCCCGTTCTCTGCTTCTCTCTCTCAATGAACCTCTCGATCCACCGTTCTCCTTCTTTCAGGAGTTCTCGCAGCTCGTCAAGCCTCTCATTAACCCCGGGGGCTATGACGTCTCCATCCGCAACACTCACAGCCGGTTCCAATAGGATCATCTTCTGGATGAAGTCTACGATATCTTGACAGTCTTTGATCTTCTCGAGGAAAGGGATGGGTATTGTGGCTTCGTTCTGCATCTGTTCAATCGATGCCCTGATACTAGGAATGACCATGAGGGAATTTAGTAACCGGATGATCTCACTTGGTTTCGAGACTCCCAATGAGATTCGAGTTCCGAGTCTTTCAATGTCAGATATGTGCTCCATCTCACCCCTGATATGATTTGCAGCAAGCTCGGAACTGATAAACCGATCGACCGTGTCGAGTCTTTGATTAATTGTATCAACTGATGTCAACGGAGTTCCAATCCACTTCTTAAGTTCTCTAGTACCCATTGGTGTAACTGTCTGATTCAGGAGTTTGAATAGACTACCCTCCTCGGAGTTATCGACCGTGTTGTTGAACAGTTCCAATGACCTGATCACTCCTCGGTCAAGAAGCATTGAGTTCTTCGATTCAAGGATTTGAATCTTGGTAATGTTCGACACCTTCCGCTTCTGTGTATCTTGGAGGTATCTCAGAAGAGCGCCCGCTGCACAAACTCCCAGACTTTGGTCACTCAGACCGAATCCCTTCATGCTTTTAACTCCAAAGTGCTCTTCAAGGATTTCCTCGGCCTCTTGAGGATCAAACCAGAAGTCTGGAAGAGGGGAAACCGTTTCATGCTCTATTTCTTTACCCCAGAGTTCAATGAGTGAATTTCTTTCACTCTCAGGGAATATAACCTCTACCGGTTGCATCGTGTCCATAATGAACCTCATCTCTTTGATCTCTTCGGTGGTAGTGAAATTCCTTGCATAGAACTCCCCACATGACAGATCTGCAAGGGCCAACCCGTAGGTTTTTCTGTCTCTCAAGATTGATGCAATGTAGTTATTATTCTCCGTGAGAAGTGAGTCCTCGGTCAGAGTTCCCTTGGTGACAATACGTGTGATTCCCCGCTCAACTACCCCCTTTACAGCTTTTGGGTCCTCTAGTTGGTCAGCAATTGCTACCTTGTATCCCTTATTCACCAGCTTTCCGACGTAGAGATCCACGGATCTAACGGGTACTCCTGCAAGTGGGTGAGCCGTGTCTCTAATCTTACGGGAGGTCAAGGTGATGTCGAGCTCTCGAGCTCCGACTTCTGCATCCTCGAAGAAGAGCTCATAAAAATCACCCACCCTGCAGAACAAGATGACGTCATTGCCGATTTCTTCTTTCATTCTCACCCATTGCCTCATCATGGGGCTCGTGAGATTCTTCCGATCCATCGCAATAATTTCTCGATCTTCTGTGCTTAAAAGTTTAGATACTCAGAACCACTCGTCGAGGCTGGCTTGCCCCTTGTTCTTTGCGTTCTCCACGAATTCAACTTCCCATCCTGCGATTTTCTTCATTGACACTGCAAAATAGTACATCCCCGATTTTACCACGAGGTAAGCTCCCTTTACCCCGACGATCTCTCCACCGAACTCCGCCCCCTCTATTACCTCAAATTCCTGCAGGCGATCAACCATGTCTATTTTTCCGTAGTACTTTCCAAGATCAACAAGAGGACCATCCCCAAAAAACTCTCCATCCACCCCAGATCTTGCCACTACTTCCTCAAATATGGACTTGACCGATTGCAGGTTCTCCTCCAGCATCATCTTGAACTCTTCTGGGGACCTCTGCTTAAATGACTCAAACTTCCTCTTACTTCCCACCTGCTGTTTAATTCCCAGCTCCTTGGAGACCATCTGCTCTACTGCTCTCGCTTCTAGTCCTGGAAGCATGGCTACAAGGTATCCGTAGTCGCTTCCCTGTTCAATCCACCTCCTGAGGTAGCTCATGGAGACGCCTACCTTGAATACTCTACCAACCTCTGTTAGGTAGACTGCTGTCCTTGGTGGTTGACAATAGTCCTTCACCACGGGTGATGAAGGGAAGCAAACATTCCCTGTACATGTCCTTCGGCAGGCAAACATGTCAACTCCACTGCATGTGTTGCACTGGACTCCTTTGAAGACTACCCTTGGTTTTTCATCACCAGTCGTTTGCATGCAGGACACCCAACCCTTATCTGTTTCACTTCCAACACAAAACTTGCCTCTACCTACGCGTATTCCGAACATCTCTCCAACCTTGAGTTCCTTTTTAATTACTTCTCCAGACTGCAAGTCAGTGTAATAGACTAAGGGCTTGACTGGATTCAAGGTCCATTGTAGCTTAGAGACCAGATATTTCACTCGTGAACTTAGCTGTATTTCTTTAAAGTGCTTTCTATAATCTCTCTAATTTCTCCGTTGTAGTGTGAGTGTACCAGCTCCTCGAAGAGTTGCCTGATCTCTGGATGTGATTGGAAGTCTCTCCTTGCCAGCACTTCAAGAGCGTTCTTCCTTACGAGATCACTGGTATCATGCTTCACGACGTCTATCAATGGTGGGATCATCTGGTCGTCTTGAATCCATGAGAGTGACTGTATCGCGGCTACCCTGACCAGCCTACTGGGATCCTTGAGGGTTCTTATCAATGGAGGTACACACTTTGGGGTTCTAATCCTCCCCATTCTCATCGCTGCATTTCGACGTTGGTTCTCAGTACCCTCGTCAATTTGCCTGATCAATGTGTCAATCTCACTACTCACAGACTTACCTATAGCTTTGTAATTATAAAGTATTTTTCGTGGAAATGGAGAAGGATGGAACTTAACTGATGGTTTTCACCATTTTTTCTTCCAGCTTTCAGAGGTTCAAATATATCGTAGCAGTTAAATTCGATCAGTTCTCAATCGGAATAGGTACTTCAAGTACCGAGGTTGAGTGCCGATGGTTACAGTAAATGAGTCCATCTTGGTAAAGGAAGTTACCGAGAACCAAGATAAAATTCTTTCTCTTTTCAAACTCTCCAGTGGGAGAATTGACTATGTAGAGAAGTACTCTGAAAAGGGGGATAAAGCGGGGAAAAAGGAGAAGAGGATCTACCTCGAGGTTAAGGTGTTCAATGACAGTAACCAGCTAGCTGGTATCGTCTGGTACTTCGGGAAGAACAGAGCATACATCCACGACGTGGACAAGCTTATTGAGAGGAAGCAAACCCAGAAGGTTGATATGATACTAATTTCCGAGGAGCAAACCACCTCTGCAGGGAAGAGAAAGCTCAAGGAGAATAAAATCACTATCTATAAGAATTTCGAGGGAATAAAGACCTCCAAGACCAAGAGGAGAAAGAAGAAAAAAGAGAAAGTAGAGGTCAAAGAAGTTGACATTAAAGATGACACCGATATGTCCAAAGTGGCCGAATCAGACCTCCTCTCACATGCAGTCAAGCTTGTACAGAGGGTAGAGCCAGAGATCATCAAGACTGCAACCATCGAGACTGAAGATGTCTTGATCACTGATGTAAAGGGATATTCATCCAACAAGTCACTACTCGCAGTATACAGGACAATCGACAAGAAGAATGTCGGAGTCAAGGAGGTCAGGAACTTTGTCGGAGAAGTAACCGACCCCACCAATATCACCTACGGTCTTATTGGGCGTGACAAATTTACACCTGCAGCCAAGAAGACAGCTGAGGAAGCTAAGATCATCACGATCTCACTGAAACAGGAGCAGGAGGGAGAGGGTGATCCCCTCACTCAGGAACTTGTCCTCAGGCTTGTCAGTGGAGCGAAGGAAATCCTCACGTACAGAGGATATCATATCATCAATGAGTCTGACAAGAGGTATGAGAAGCTAGTAGCAGGTAGCGAGAAAC
This sequence comes from Candidatus Heimdallarchaeota archaeon, assembly GCA_015522385.1. The sequence goes on along the minus strand of WAMJ01000231.1, from coordinate 3,749 downwards.
TTGGAGCCTATATCATAGCCGAGCGGGATGATGATAAGATAATGGCGCTAATTCCTACAGACGAGGTCGTTAGGGTCGCAACTGTCAGAGGGTTCTACGAGCAGATGAATGAACTTGATATCTCCAACGGGATGATTATTGCCATTAAGAGGTTCACCTACACCGCTAACCGCGAGTGCAGGATTCTCAAAATATCGGCTCTCAGAAAGAACCATCCGGTGTTCAACATATTCAACCACATGCTTGTGCCAGATCATATAGTCATACCCACTGCTGAGATAAGGAATGTCCTACGTACGTACAACTGCAAACTCCATCAGCTCCCCAAGATCTACGAGGACGATCCAGCTGTTGTCATGATTGACGCCAAGGTTGGGAATGTAATAAAGATCGACAGGGGGAATGATAATTATTCCTACCGATTAGTCATCCGTAAACCTCACCGAAGAGCTATTGGTGAGGAAGATGATACGGATTGATCAACAGTATGTACTGTTGACTCTAATTTAATATATACAGGTACGAAATTTGGCTTGAATTGTCCCCTATCTCTTCATGTTTCGTCACAGGTGCTGCTACTCCTCTCGGTGTTTCGATAATCAAAACCTTGAGAGCACAGAATCTGGATGTGACTTGTTTGGTCAATACAGAGAATCGTAACATTCACATCGAGAGGTTGTTCAATCTTGGTGGTAAGATAATTGAGGGCGATGTAAAAGACATACAGACCTATGGTAATTCGATAAAGGGAATTGACTGCGTCATACACCTTGATGATCTCAAGTTTGGATCTGAACATGAGCTCATTCAGCACAATGTCGACGGAACTAAAAGGCTTATATCTACACTATCTGAGGGTACGGTGGTTATTTTCCCCTCTACATTGGGTGTGTATAACGTTTCATCAGGTGTGGTTCACGAGGGTACAGAAACAAAACCATCGGATATCTATTCGAGAACCAAGAGATTAGCGGAGAACCTGTTGATTAAATCTGACAAAACTGTATCGATTATCATGAGATTACCATCGATCATCGGACCATCTACTGGTGAGGTAGGGGTTCATCTCAAGAGGATATTCTCACGGAGAGTGGTTCCAAGGTGTACGGATATGAGATACGCTTTTCTGCATGAAAGCGATCTCCTTGACTATATCATTACCTCACTGTCCCATGAACTCCATGAGACAGTCACAATAAATGCAATTGGAGACTACCTTTCCTGTGACGAACTTTATGAAGCTTATACCATGGGGAGTGGTGATGATAGGTGGAAACTTAGGATACCTGAGTGGCTCATGGGCAACCCACTCAGAAACCTTAATCCTTATCTTATCGGATTCAATAACTCGGTAGAGTTTGACCTGTCACTGGCTGAAACCGAGCTCTCATGGGTTCCTGATTATACGAAAAAATCAATCTTTGAAGAACTTGTATCTATTATTGAGACACTCTAGAATATGTTCTTGTACTTAGTGTTTCTTTTGATGAACTTCATGACCTCAGAGAATGCCAGTAGTGAGAGGGACATGATTACGACCCATCCCCATTCCGTATAACTTAGGGGTACCGTCTCGAAGAGTGTGTGAATGATGTCTGTTTCCTGATTCGTCATCATCTGCCAGATATCATCTCCTTGAACCACAATAATCTGTAACAAAATTGAGATTATAATCGTATAGAGCAATGTCTTGTTCTTAACAGCGTTGGCATTGAGGATGGAGAGGTGGCTCTCCCTCACTGCCATAGCATTGACAAACTGGGCAGTAGCGAGAATGGTGAATGCGATTGTTCGAGCCTTGAAGAGATCTCCTTGAACCCCAAAAATTGGGGTAGCATAGAAGAGATAGTACGATCCAAGGGTGATGATTGACAACCATAATCCTATGAGAAAGATATAACTCATTCTTGACTTGGCAAGGAGATTCTCTTTTGGATCCCTTGGTTTCCTCAACATGATGTCATCCGATGTTGGATCCACACCGAGTGCAATTGCTGGTACTCCGTCTGTGACAAGATTGACCCAGAGTATTTGTACCGGGATTAAAGGTGTGGGCAGGCCTAGCATGATCCCGACAAAGATGGTGAAGATCTCTGCGGTGTTGGATGACAACATGTATCTGATGAACTTGGTCATGTTGTCGTATATTCCTCTCCCTTCCTTAACTGCGCTTACGATCGTGGTGAAGTTATCATCTTCCAAGACCATTTCTGCAGTCTCTTTGGTGACATCAGTCCCTGAACCCATTGCTATCCCAATATCTGCACCCTTTAGTGCTGGTGCGTCATTTACCCCATCACCTGTCATCGCTACGATATGACCTTTATTCTTTAAGGCTCTAACGATTCTAAGCTTATGAGTGGGCGAGATTCTCGCAAATACCGATATCTTATCAATCTCTTCTTCAAGTTCATCATCACTCATCTCGTCGAGCTGAATACCGTTAATTGCGATCGAGTTGTCATCTGCAATACCAATCTCTCTTCCTATGGCAACAGCGGTATTTATATGATCTCCTGTCACCATAATGACATTGATTCCAGCAGTCCTACAGTCTGCAACTGCCTCTTTAACTCCTGGTTTTGGTGGATCGATCATTCCCATAAGTCCGGTGAGTACGAGTTTCTGTTCGAACTCATAGATGTTGTACGATGATGCTTTGAGCTCATAGTATCCGAATGCTAATACCCTTAGGGCTTCATTGGCAAGAAGGTCAATCTCCGCCTGAATCTCCTCTCTTATTGCATCGGTTAATTCAGTCGAACCATCTCCCAAGTCGACACTTTTCGCCATCTGTAGAAGGACATCTGGCGCTCCTTTTGTGAAAGAGATTTTTGTGTCACCATTTTCGACCATGACTGTCATTCGTTTCCTCTCACTGTCAAACGGGATCTCGTCTATACGGCGGTACTTCTTCGAGAGATTCTTCCTATCCATACCTATCTCGTCTACAGCTCTGAGGAGGGCAAGCTCTGTGGGATTGCCGAACTCTCTGTGGTCGTCAAGGACAGAGTTATTGCAAAGCGCTGCACTCTTGTACAGCATCTCGATGTTTCTCTGCTCAAGCCTCCTCTCTCCTTTGATATCCTCTGGGGAGAACACGGTGAAGTGATGGTCTCCTTGAGGATTGAAGGTAACGACCTTTTTCACTGTCATCTGATTAATAGTGAGGGTTCCTGTCTTGTCTGTGCAGATTGTCGTAACAGAACCAAGAGACTCTACAGCAGGTAATTTCTTTACAATTGCATTCTTCTTGGCCATTCGCTGGACACCAAGGGCTAGGGCTAACGTGACGACAATAACCAATCCCTCCGGTATTGCGGCCACTGCAAGGGTGACTGCAATCAGTAGAATCACTTCGAATTCGTAGTTAGCCACGACTACACCCCAAAGGACCATGAGGGCCATCATGCCCAAAATGACATAGGATAGCCTTTTGCTGAATTCGTCAAGTTTTACTTGAGTGGGTGTGGGCTCCTTCTCAATCTCTTGCACATTCTCCGCAATTTTACCCATCTCTGTCTGCATACCTGTCCGAACCACAACTGCTTTTCCCCTTCCAGATACGACATGTGTCCCCATGAAGAGAAGGTTCACCTGATCACCAAGGGGTGCATTGGGCTGTACCTTGGTGAAGGAGGACTTCTGGACTTCGAGACTCTCACCCGTGAGTTGAGCCTCCTCTGTTCTGAGGTTGATTGACTCGATGAGCCTTGCATCTGCCGGTACTCGATCTCCCTGTTTGATAA
>WAMJ01000230.1 GCA_015522385.1 Candidatus Heimdallarchaeota archaeon | reverse complement strand
TTTGAATTGCTTAATTCTCTCCCCGCAAAGTCGGAAGATGTGGTATAGCCTACTATTCCGTAACCCTCTTTGTACGGGAAGATTGAGGAGGAGAGATCTATCCCCTCACCTCCTACATATCGCGAACTCTGGACGTCGAGGCTTGTGTTCATGGTGAGGATCATAGAGTCCCACTGCCCCCCGAAGGTATCGTCTTGAGAGGAAATATGGGGGAAATCTTGGGATGAGCTTCCTCCTAGGACAACTAAATCTTCATCTACAAAAGTGAGACCGCACGCGTGATCTACCTTACTAGATCCCTCGTAAAGTACACTCTGTATAACCATGAATCTGTCGACCTTTATTACTAGAAGGTCGGCCATCCCCTTGTTCAGATGAGTAGAACCCTCAATCGACAATGAGTCACTGTATCCCGCAATGTAAATCGAGTTATCGTCTCCAATAACCACCCCTCTACCTCGCTCATCTCCTTCAGAACCGAACAGAGCTGTCGACTGGAGATCGCCATTCGGGCTGAATCTTTGGAGGAATATATCCTGACCCCCAGCAGTGAAGTTCCCCCCAAGGGATACACTCTCTGTGAAACCTGTAATGTAGATCTCCCCATTAGATGCTGAATCAATACCTATTGCATTTTCGGAACCTTCACCCCCGTTTTGTTCAATCCACAGTACCTTCCCTTCACTGCTGACTTTGACAAGGAGAATGTCTGGTTCAACGAGTACACCCCCACTCGTAAAGTTAGAGGTAGTGTATCCCGCGAGTAGAATATTATCCCCTGTGTCAACTTCGACTGAAGTTATTACATCAGAACCTGCACCGCCCACGAGGATGCTCCAATCCAGAAAACTCCCACTGTACCTCTGAATGAAGATATCACCCGATCCACTGTACAGTCCATCTGCTGGAAAATCAGTGGACTGTGTTGAGCCGATTACCACAAGATCCGTGCCGATGGTTGCAATCTCAACCACCGAATCAAATGAACTACCCCCTATAAGCGTGCTGAATACTATACTACCATCTGAGTTAAGAACAGTAAGGAAACCATCGCTGCCACCCCTCCTCTCTGCATTTCCATCGATAATAGGGAAGTCGGTAGAAGTCGTGAACCCACCAAGTGCTATATTTCCCTGAAATTGTGTACCTGCCTTTACCTCGTCTATCCCATCACCACCGACAAGAACCATGGAGGAGATGTAAATTCCTCCATAGACAGAAGTTGAGAAGGTAATTAGTGAGAATGTGATTAACGCGAGTATTTTCACACGGGCGTAATGAAATACATATTTAAGAAAAAGATGGATGAGAGCCAGCCTACTGCATCTTTTTAAGAAATAATTTGGAGTACTCGAATACATCGAGGATAAAACTGTGGTCTATTGAAGTATCAGTGGGCTTGTGATAATGAGGATTCCTGAAGTTAGCTGAATCCGTGAACATTATGGCGTGAATGTCCTTGTCCCAGAACACAGAGTGATCACTCCTACGGGTATCTGGAGCAGAAAATCCACGATTCGGAACGGGGATGAGAACTCTCTTGAGGGGATGGACAATACTATTAAGTATCTCGAAATACTCACCTGCTTCTGCGTTTATTGCCCCTGCAAGAAAATCACCTTTCGTCATCTGCACAGGAATACCAGGCACCTGTTGCTGCTCCTCAGCTGTGTACCCCACTGTTTCATAATCCACTACCAACTTCACTTTGTCGAGAAGGTTTTGTTTCTCTAAATACTCGACGAATCGTTTTGTCCCCGTAAAGCCTGTTAGATCATGGACATTCTCATTCAGGTGCGATCTAAAACGGTCCCAGAACGATGGATCGAAGTAGTTGTCTTTGTATGAATAACTGGTTCCATTCTTCTCATTGAACTTCTCCAATTCCTTGAAAACCCTGGGATCGCCCTCCTCGAAGTCTGGCATGACGAATGCCAAATTGGGTTTATCACCTTCGAGACTGTAATACCACTTAGCCAGGAGATATGTCAAGAGCAATCCAGATCCGTTATCATCAACTCCTGGGCTCTCGGGCACTGTATCGTGGTGAGCAAGGATTAGGACAAAATCATCATCCGTTGATGGCGGAGGTACCCACAAGTTGTATCCTGTAAATTCGTGATGTTCGAATGTAAGAATGTCTGCTGGGATCCCGTTATTCCTCATCAAATCTAATATACGATGTATGGCCCCCTTATGGTTCTCAGGAGCTGAAAATGGGTTTCTGTCACCTCCAAGAAGCTGTATGAAGGAGGATATTTCTTCATCCACAGTTGATCACTTGAAGAATATTATTTTGACTTTTGGCTTCTATCGAGGATATTTTCTAAGTTCACGACAAATCCCCAGTGTGGGTGAGATCAATATTGCAGTTTCCTATTCTTACCTCTTGGCCACTCTAGTATGACCAAATTCCTATGGATTAGCATACTTAGCCACAGTCTTAATTAGCACGATATGAAATGAGTATTCAATGTCAATACCAAAATTCAATCTTAAACTGGCCAGCGGATCAGAGGTAACCCATCAGGATCTGTCCACAGGTAAGGTCGTCCTCTTCTCATATCCGCGAGCATTCACCCCGGGATGCACCAAGGAAGTCTGCTCCATTCGCGACACCTTCTCCGAGATCAAATCCAAAGGGATCGAGGTGTTTGGGATTTCTGCGGATACGGTGGAGAAGAACAGGAAGTTCAGTGAGGAGCACGGTCTAGAGTATCCCCTGATTTGTGACGTGGACAAGGTGCTTCTAGAGCCATTAGGATTGTATGGAGAAAAGAAGCTCTACGGCAAGACCTCAATAGGTATCCTCCGCCAGATCATCTTCTTCGAGGATGGTGAAGAGGTCAAGCGGATCAAGGGGGTAAAAACCGCAAACGCTGGAGAGCAGATTCTCAAGAATGCAGAGAAGATTGGATGGTAAGTCATTCAAACTTTTGAAGGTACTTCTCAACGAGTGGCTGGAAGAGTTTCTTCATCTCGGTAGTGGATGAAATTGTCATCTCTGGCATACGACTATATCCGTTTTCAGCGTCATTCGAGAGGTCTATCAAGTTCTTCCTAAGTTCAGGGGTTTCTCTATCACTCACAAGGTAAATCAGAAAGCTCTCTGTCTCCTCAACCAGTATCGATTTGCCACTGTATTCCATAAGATTCGACCTTGAAGAGTCCCCAAGAGCACCCTTCATCGTCATATTTAGGGCAGAGAAGATTCCAGAGTAGAGGTGTTTCCCCTCCTTGCTGAAAAGAGAGAGTTCATCCGTCTCTTTCCCGTACACAAAATCCTCAGAATAGACCATTGTGCCCGATGGTGTAAGGCAGAGAATTGTGAATAATTTGGGGACATAGGCAATACGGTAATACCTCATAAGAGAACTACTTAAATCTTTGAGGTCGACGTTCTCCTGATTTTTGAGAGCGCTCCTCAAGAGGTTAATTACCAGAGCATCCTCCTCGGATAATATCCTGATAGTTGAGAACACGTCAACAATTAACCTTGCAAGGGGAACACTACGAGAAAAATTCCCTTCTGCATCAAATATCTCGGCTAGAGCGTGGAGCGATCTGAGAATACTGTTCTTAGCTCTCTTCTCATCCCCATCCCAAATAAGTGACTGTGCAGTGTGAGCGTGAATCTCGGCAATAACAGCATTAGTCGAGATCACATAGTGCCTGAAGGCCTCGGTCCAACCAGTAAGATCCAACGAGTTGGCTATCTGGTAGCCAAAACTTGCGTCCCTCGCAGCAATATTGTATTGTTTTAACGACATCCAGTACTTAAGTTTTTTGAGGATCAGGTCTGGAAGACTTTCAGATTTGGGATTTAGAGACTGTAGAAAATAGATCGCATCCTCGAAGATCGTTATTGCAGTCTGATAGATCTTTCGATCCCAGTAGGCGTTCCCAGCTGCAATATAGAACTCTACTATTTCATTGAGTGAATCACGGACGAGGTTGTTCTGTGACAGCGATGCTATTAGAGTCTGTCCCAGATTGATATATTCTACAAACACAGATTCATCAAGAGATGATGAAATTGATGATATTAGGAGCCTGAGGATAAGGTTTGGATTAGCACCGTTCTCAATGAGATCCTCTAGTTCTACAAGCAGGTCAAATTCCCGGGACTGATGCTGGAGAACACCTACGTACTGCACGAGCTTTTCGAAGTTCTCACCGCTCTCTATCATCTCGCGCAATATCATGTCTCATCTCTCCAGAGCAAGCCTGAGCATATTGCTGGCTATTGTGAAGAAAGCGTCCTCAACGTTCTCACCCGTTTTTGCAGAGGTGAATGCCACAGGTACCTGCATACCTAACCAGTTTGACAGGATAGCAGAGTACTCCACTGCCCTCTTCTTGTCAACAGCGATCTGTTCAGTGAGATCCATCTTATTCGCTACCATCAAGATAGGGATGTCATTTTCCACAGAAGTCTTGACCCTCTCAATCCACTTAGGGATGTCCATAAATGTCTCCTCACGAGTGACATCGAACACGACAATTACACCCTTAGCCCCATTGTAGTAAGCCTTGTTGACATCCATGAATTTGGTCTGACCTGCAATGTCCCAGATCTGAAGAACCACTTGATAGTCTTCACCTACATCCATCACGACCCGAGTAATGTCTGCACCCAGAGTCATAGGAGAGTCAGTTTTGAAGACCTTGTCAGTGAGGTAAGTTTTCAGGGACGTCTTCCCAACGGCGGGGTCACCAGTCAGCACAAGTTTCGCAATGAACTTCTTTTTCACCAGTTACATTTGATAGATAAGCTAATAATTGTTGGCAATTATTTTGGTGAAAATGATGGCAGATAGAGAAAGATGAAGAAAAATGTATGTTAATTAATGTATTAAAGTAATTAATTATGTTCAGAATAGTAATCAGTCAAGGTAGTATATTAGCCAATCATACCTTGTAGAGCAATCTAGTAGAATTCTTATCAATTACACTTTTATGGGTTCAAGAATATTGTAATTAATGAATTTTCAGAAGGTAATCGGTTATTCGACCCCACTTCTTTTGGTAGGGATTATCTGGATTGGTCTACTTGCATCACCAGCAGGTGTCAGCGCGGCTACGTCAACAGGTTCTCTCACATTAAGTGGTACAGTATCTCTGAGTGTGACAGACAGCACTATCGCGTTCACATCCGTCACCTTCACAGGTGCTGACACAACTACCGTATCATCAACGACAAGGTACCTCTATGACTCGGTTAATGATGGCTCTGATATCGCAGTGACATTCGACGAGTCTACAACCAATACTCTGGCATATTACTACCTGAATACGACGGCTTTTTCCGCTCCGGGATCTACCACCGTTGACAATTTCAATTATGCATTCTACAGAGAAGCTGGAGACACCTACGATACAAACTCGTGGAATGGGATTAGTTCAGGAGGAGCCTACGGAGCCTACATGTCACAGAACATGTCTCTTACCACAGCTTCTACAACAGGCTCTATCACCAAGCCAGATGCAGCAGGGACAGTGGTCGGAGACGGTTCGGCCACGATAGGTGTCTACATCTCATCCGACG
>WAMJ01000229.1 GCA_015522385.1 Candidatus Heimdallarchaeota archaeon | reverse complement strand
TATTCCATACACTCGACAATCTTCCGATGGTTACATTATAGAGTAGCACAAACATCAAACCTCCAACATCGGGTCCAATGTCTCGCAGTAATTGGGAAAACGTTTTTCTCTCTACCATCTCTCCTCACCTTCTCCCGATTTCCTCATCGAAATAATCAGTCGTTCTCGTGAACAGGGTATACAGGAGGAGATACTTCGAGAGGAATACTAAGATAAGAGGTAGAGTTGCAAGATTTGTTTTTCGAGTGAGGTCACTTGGTTTTTCTTGGAGAAAGCTATACAGATCATCCGATCCGGTAATAGTTCCTCCGATGACGAATCCTATAAGCACTCCCAATATCATACTGGAAGTAGTAGTAATACGTCCCCCTATGGAATCGTACCTATTAGAATTATTCTTGAACGCAATATTGAAAAGGGAACTGAAGTCACCCGTTACAACATCTAGAACATCAGATAGATCTTTTCCTGTACTTTCTGCTATTATAATCCCAAATATTGCTGTTAGAGCAATTCCTTTATAACTTATCACATTTCCAATCATAAGTCCAAGTAAAATTACCATAGCTAATGAGACCCCGAAGTAGAATGTCGCAGACAACCATGACATCTCCCTCGCTACATACAGTTCCTCCATACTCATTGCTGATGCTGGTTTATTCAGTATTGCCAAGGAGAAAAGGAAACTAAGCATTAAACTGCTTAAGAGTGTATATCCAACAGTCATAACTAATGCCTTGTCAATACTCCCTGATGCCAGCAAAGACCGGATAGCAATCCCTATAAGAAAATCAGGGATGACATTTGTGGCTCCGAATACAAGTTTCGTCAGAACGTTAAGGACTAGGGTACCAATCAGGTCATCTACTCCCAGGGTCTCGACATAACCTCCCCCAATGGGATCGATATGCATGATAGAACCCAAGAATGGTATTGAGAGTTCAGTCCCTTGAGCCCCTAATCCAATCGTGAGCTGGGATCTGAGGAAGTCGAAGCTCACAGTTCCATCAGCATTGATCCCAAGTAGTGTGAGATCACCAGAGGCCTTGTCGAAGGTCATCACCTGCGCTGCTAGTACTAAGTTGACCATTCGGGCGAGGGACGCGAACAGGGTACTGATCACGGTTTTCCCCACATACTCACCCGCTGCTACAATCCCGTCCCAAGCCTTACTCAGTCTGTCCTTCACCCTCTGCAGAGCGGTGGCCACACCCGTGAAGAGGCTCGCAACCACATCGGCCAGGGTCTGGTCCCCCATGATCTGGTTCCAGAGTGCGGATACCCAGGAGATATCCGCAATTCCATCGTGAATTTCTCTTGAACGGGTGTACAGACTATCTACTTCTCGAATTCTAAATCCCACTAGTTCATTTACATATTTCGATAAGTTAAGCTTTTCTGGGAAACTTCGATTCATCTCCTTTTTATTCTCGTCTGAGCCTCATACAAACTCATGGCAATACCATACATCACAACTTTATTGTCTTGACAAGTTGCTCCCATGAGATGGCTCCGTGGAATTGGTCATTTTCCAGATCCTTGAGAATAGTAAAAAAGCTTCGATCCATGGTAATTAAGTATTTAGAGGTATGGAGAGCAGACGCCATTATCACGCGATCAAAGTAGTCCCTGTGATTGTACCTCTCAAAGAGTTCAACTTCTATCTGGGGAATAGGACCCTCTAAAAAATCCACTCTATGGAATCGTTTACTATTTTGAATAGACTTCAAACCAATAATATAATCGTCCCGTAACTCATCTCCATACCCTTTCCTTATACTCTTCTCAACAAGGAACCTAATCTCTACAAGTGAGATCGAAGAGAATCCAAACGTGATGTCGGAAGAGAGGAGTATCTTCTCAAAGTCTCTCTCGAAATTCTCAACATCTATTCCTATCGAAAAGAATGGAAGGAGAAAACTTGTATCCAAGAAATATTCAAGATGTCTCATTCAACCACTCGTTCTGAATCTCCTCGGAGCTCTGGTTGAGCTCTTCGAGAGTAACTGAAAGAGCTTTCTCCTTTCTCAACAAGTCAATGGGAGATGGGATCAGCTCAAGTATCATTTTGTTGTTGACTACGCTAATTTTGATCTTTCTACCTGCGACAAAACCCAGTTCTTTTCTTAAACTTGCAGGAGGGATAATCTCCCCTTTCTTCCCAATCTTCACGACAGGCATTATTAACAATATCTACTTCCGAAATATTAAATATTTCGGAGAACAATATTAATTTCCGACGTTATTAATTCGTCTTATATTGGATCTAATACAGTCACTCTTCCTTTACACGATAGGATCTTAGATATCTTCCCATCTTTCAAACCGCAATGTTGACTATATATTCTCAATTATGGTATTTTCGGAAATTTTTTTTCCGGATTAAATATAAGAGAAGTAAAAATATCCGGTTGAAGTATAGGACCTCGATGACAGTCACGACAACAGACTTCAACTTCCCTCCAAATATGCGCGTGATACGGTAAATACTTGACATGTGACTATGCGATATCAGATCAAGAGAAAGATACCAGATGTAACAAAAAGACCCACCATGAGTAGGAATGATCCCACATCCTTGTAGGTGGTGACACTCCATGTCTTCCACCTGCCCTCGAACATTACTCTTTTCGCAACCAGAACAGGCACAGGCATCCTTGCTAACCACCCATCTATCGTCACCTTTTTTCCCTCAATCTCGGGGAGGTGTTTTAGGGCGAAGAGTAGATTTCCAAGAGCACCTGTCAGTGAGTCCCAGAGGATTACCAAGTTTTCCATCAACCTGAGAATTGATCACGAAATCATCTCCGAGAATGAAACCGGGTGTCAATCTCCCCAGCACTGTTCCCCTGACCGTGACCGCTTTTCTCCTGTTCACCCCGATGTCGAATACTGGATGTCCAATATCAGCTTCTGCTATCTCAATCACCCCGTACTCCTTGAATCCCACGGGATACTTCATCACGTGGAAGCCCATGTAGTACTGAGCGAGAAATGCAAACGTAGTGGCCATTACCCTATTGAACTGTTCCTCTGGTAGGTACCCAAACCTGACCAATACTGCTGAAAATGCTGGTAGGAGGAGAAGTGGTAGGTAATTGATGAGCAGAAACACGACATCAACGATGTGTGGAAGAGTTAACCTTTGCCGTCCACTGGGTTCAAGATCAAGTAGTGATGGGATGCCATTCTGCACAGCAAGTTCATCCATGGCCGCTATTCTCTCGGAGATCATGCAGAGTTCAACAGATATTATAGAAGCTCTGTCTCATAGAATACAAATGTTCTATTTCCAAGATAAACTCTGTGAAGTTACTTGATGCAAACTCCATGACCTCGTTATTTCTCATCCATTTGGAGTTTATCCCCCTTCCTCCACAAGGGTTTTGCGTTTAGTTAATCTTATACGCAAATCCTCGAAGAGATGCATGGAGTGGAAATAAGCACTCAACCTAGTCACGTCCGACGGATCGATCTTGATTATTATTCTTCCCATTCGAATTTCCTTCCAATCATTATGAGGTTGATCCCCTTGCTCTCAATAATTTCAATAGCTATGTCAGAGATGGATTCCTCAAACCCGTATGTGATAATGGTTGCAGTAGCTTTTTTCCTATACTTCTCCTCAATGAATTCAAGCTTCTTGAGAAACCTGGTCAACTTGTCAAGGTCAGAGAAGTACGAACTAACCTCGACCACAAGAAGAGGGTCATCTGAAAAAATATCAATCTCGATATCTGCAGTCCCCAACCTCTCTTTCTCGTCTCGGAACTTCTTCTTCCAGATAAGGTTCTCGTGGGGAAGCTGTTTGGCCTCAAGAACACCGGTCAACCAAAGTTTGGACATGAGCTCGAGATCATCCCCTCCGATCTTCTTCAACCATCTCTCGTGCTTGTCCATACGTCTGTGCACCTTGTTGACATCAAGCCTCAGTTCTTTCATCTCCTCCCACATCTTCTCGAATCCAGTATGCATCTCTTCTCTCTGCTTCGCCAACTCCTCCCACATCTTCTCGAATCCAGTATGCATCTCTTCTCTCTGCTTCGCCAACTCCTCCCACATCTTCTCGAATCCAGTATGCATCTCGTACCGTTGAGCTACCATCTCATCAGTCAATCGTCTGAGCTCTGTACCCTGCTCCTCTAACCTTTCTAATATTGGTACAAGATCGGATTTCATCGCATATTCATCGTCAATTTCTAAGGCCTTACGTAGCTTCGACTTGTACTCCCGGTTACTGGCGATGGTCTCAATGAACTCATCAATTGGTAGGGTCATTCCTCTAGAATTAATTATCCATTCAGTATTTAAGGATATCAATCTCCCAAATCCAATACTAGTAATTCTGCGTTCATATTCTCTCAATCGAATTTTCATACGATACAGGCCCTTAAATTTCCATACTTCACATAATCCACAAAGGTCAACACACTTCTCTTGAGTAGATGTTTTTCGTCCATGTCAAGGTCAGATACAGGTATTCCAGTACAAGTATGACGACTAGATGAAACCGACTTAAAGGGACTTTCTGAGATACAATCTTGTTCGAATTATAAGTAACTAAGATCTCTGCGAAAGGTTGAACACTACAGAATTCGTCCAAGTTTAGAGCTAGACTTTTTATCTCATATCTAATGATGATACATACGTGTCATTGACCAGTGGAGGTGTAGATGAAGGGTAAAGCTCTAGAATCCAGTGACCCATTAGGGCATCTACATTCCTTCCCAAGATAAGTATTTCGAGATGATCTTCGATATTTCATTTGTCTATCAGGTTATTCTAAGGTCTTATTCTGATCAGAAAAGCTAATCTCCAATAGTCTCCTCTAATGATT
>WAMJ01000228.1 GCA_015522385.1 Candidatus Heimdallarchaeota archaeon | reverse complement strand
GTTCTAGTTAGTCCCAGTAATATAGCATTATCTAATTATTCAACCTCTAAGCCCGATGTTGATAAACATCTATTTCACACTTAATTTAGTGAACATTCCAGAATCCAGCAGAAGCTACTACATTATCCTCAGATATGCATTGTACTTCCACATCGGATTTCTCTTCTTTTCGGTTTCAATCATAAGCATCGTGTGGATCGTGACCAACATCATTCTTATTATCATGTGCTTTATTGCACTTCGTGTACTTTATAGAGGACGAAGTGATATCTCAGTCGCGATCTCCTCTATAGGGATGCTTATCGCGTACTACACCCTTTGGATCAGGGGCTACTATATTGATCAGATATATCTGTTCATTCTAATCCCCATCACACTTCTAATTGTCGAGAGACCGAATGTGAGAAGGGTCATCGAGGGTGACCTCATCGGATTGCTTACCATGGTACTGGATATTCTATATATTGATCCAGCAACTATAGATGGGGAAGAGCTGTTTTACGATTTGATTGGACTTCTTGCTTTGATCCTCTACACAATGCTCCTCTCAGCCTTGTTCATCTACCAGCAGGAGATAAAGGAACTGAAGAGGAAGAACTTCGAAGACAACGCCAGATATGTACGTGCGGCACAACTAGGTCAAAGTGGACATTGGGAGAGGGAATTAGGTACAGACAAGCTCTATTGGTCACCAGAAATTTTTGAGATCTTTGGGATCGACAAGAGTGAGAAGCCGTCCTTGGAGATATTTTATTCCCGAGTTCATCCAGATGACGTCGGGATCATAAGGAACGGAATAATTCAATTATTAGAGAAGGGCGAGACCTACCATGCGGTTCATAGAATTATCCTCCCATCTGGGGAGATACGGTTCATTGAAGAGAAGGGTTCACCAGAACGGGATGAGAACGGGAAAATTGTTCGGATTATTGGTGCTTCAAGAGACATCACAGAGCTAAAGGAGCTTGAGTCAGAGGTACAGCAATACAATGTGATTATCAGCAGAGCCATTCAGCTAGCGAAAATTAGTGTCTGGGAATATGACATCAAAGAGGAGATGGCAAACAATCTTATGGGGAGCCAGAATATGATTAGCAAGTTATATTCAAAGACAATTAGTAAGGAAGATATCCAGAGAATTGTCAAAAGGGAAAAATTCGAAAGACTGGTGTCTGAGATATTGGAGAAGGGAGTGACCAAGAAGGTAGAGTTGTCAATCATCGATGAAGGGGAAGAAAAAACTATCGAGAGTCTGATCACGCCCGTGAGCATCAAGGGGAGGGATGTTCTCATTGGGGTTAGCATGGATGTGACGCCCTTTGTAGAGAGAGAAAAACTTATCGAGGAGAAGTTAAGGGCCAACGAGCTGGCATTCAGAGAGTACTCACACCGCATTAACAATAGCCTCCAAATGATATTGTCCTTCCTAGAGATTAGGACAAAGGTTGACAGATCCTCGATCTACACCCTTGTCTGGGCGATTTACCATATCAATAAGTCTCTGCACAAGTATGGTACAGAAAAGGACAAGGTCATGACCGTAAAAAACCTCCTCAACAATATTGTCAGGGGTTTCCTTGATACCTACATACAGCTATCAGATACAAATGTGGACACATATATAGAAGGAGAAGACTTTAACCTAGAGGAGAAAGAGATTATTCCCATCGTGCTCATCATCAACGAGCTGATGGTCAACAGCTTCAAACATGCATTTCGAGATGAAAGCAACACTATGTCCTTCCAGATTGACAGGAAGCCCAGACATATTGAGTATACAGACCACGGTACTTACGTAGCTAGGAGGGAGAAGGGAGGAGGACTTGATCTGATCCGACAAATAGCGAAGAGCATTGGAGGAAATCTGACCATTGAACAAGATGGTATCACACGAGTAAGTTTAGTATTAAAGCACATTCCAGATGCCGAAAGATTTATTGAGGCAGACAAGGTAGAGGAATAGGCTTGCTCAATCCCATAGAGATACAGTTCCTTCGTACATACACTCTTAATCTAGGAGACAGCTGGAACAAGATTGCAGAGAAGGCAGGTATGTCCATAAAGAGGGCAAAGAGGATATTCCAGACCCTTGTCGATCGAGATCTAATCCGAAATGACACGATATTTTATGACAGGATATTGGGACCAAGAATCAGAAGCCATGCAACTACTATACCACATTACAGAAGGTTAGGATTGACCGAGATCATTGTAGAGGTCTCGACGAGCTCAGGTCAAAAATTGATAAAAAATATTCAGTACTTTAGAGATGTTCCATACACCTCTGATTTTTATGAGTTTGGTGCACCAAATAATGCATTCATGTTCTTCGTCAGGTGTCCTCTGGAATTCATCTCTGATTTTGTTCAGCTACTCAATCTAATGGTAGTAAAGGGTGAGATCCTAGGGTTCACGACCCACCTCGTAGAGAGTTCTTTCTGTAATCCACCAGAATTTGGTTACAAGGAAGAGAATCTGAGAAAGATATTAGATGACGAATTTGCCCGGGCATTCATGCAGGATAGCGCGATAAATCACGTAGAAGACAAACCTGCAGATGTTGATTTCCTCCAGCTTCAACTCCTCAGGGAGATAGAGCTCAACGGTCGCTTGAAGGTATCCATGATCAGTCATTACTA
Source organism: Candidatus Heimdallarchaeota archaeon (assembly GCA_015522385.1). The sequence continues at coordinate 6,133 of WAMJ01000228.1, read as the reverse complement.
CGACAAGGACTACTCCACACTAACTCGTCGTATCAAACGGATAAGCAACGAATTGATCAAGACGTATTGCCTGAGGCTCAACACATCAAAGTTTCAATGGATACCCTCGGTGATATCAGGGAGAGCATCTGGACAGGCAATCCGAGCGATCAGTGATATGGCAAATCATGGAAAGCTCCCCCTCAAGAGCAAATTTTACAGTCATGGAGAGTCCTTTACATGGATCGTCCATGTTAGACCCAAATCCCTGAGTATTTTGAGTAACTTTCTCTCATCGATCACTGAAGAGTTCTCGGTAAAATTAATTAGCAAACACTCCAGTCCAGTAACGATTTATATCGAAGGATGGGATGAGGAAGGCAAGAGATGGCGATGCGATTTGATTAAGGACACCATCATAAATCTCGATAGTGGGATCAAGCAAAACCTCAAGAACGATGTGCGTAACAAATTTGGTACAATCCCACTCTTTGACCCAGATCAGCTTAATACATTCATCATGGATATGAAAGATCTTATCTGGATACTGACCGAGATGGACAGTGATGCATCAAATGTCGCCATCAAGGAGCAACTAGGAAATCGTACTGAGGAGTGGAGAAAGAGGATGTCTATCCTAGTCGACCTTTTTGGCGATTCCTTCTCCGAATACAGTCTCCGCTATCTAAAATATCTCATCGTTTCGGGAGCAGAGGATGATTTTGCTCAAAATTGACGAAAATGGTTGCAAGAATAAATCAAAATAGCGAAAAATACCCAAGGACAGAAATATCAATCGCGACCAATGAGTTCGGAGATTTCATGTACAGACATATGTTTAAACAACAGTATCGCTTTTTCCGAATTTACGTAAGAACTTCATTAAAATAGTTGTGGAAAAGAGAATATTTCTTTGAAGAAAAGTAGGGAATATATATGGCAACTGTACAAAAGGAAGTGGAAAAGAAGGAGAAATCACTGTGCACCGACTAGTCATTCTGGAGGATGAAGTACTCATATCGCTTTCTCTCAAATCAATGATGGAGGAGTTAGGCTACGAAATCATGGAGATATTCAATAATGCCCACTCTCTTTATAGCTTCCTCGAGAATGATGATATCCCAGACTTCGCTCTGGTTGACATCGTCCTTGAAGATCAGTATGAGGGAATCGATGCTGCATCTTACATGAGGAAGGAATATAACATCCCCTCCATATTCATAACAGCTTACGCAGATCAGGACATTCTCTCACGAGCAAAGCATTCTTTGCCCATGGGGTACATCCAGAAACCATTCACGATTGATTCACTAAGGATCGCTCTGGAGATAGGTATTCACAAAGAAATCATACACAGAAAGCTAAATGAGACCATCAACATTCTACAGAATATATACAAGGTCTCCGAAATCCATACCTTCTCATGGAATATTCTCAACAACACAGTAGAGATATCCACACCCATAGAGAACTTCTTTGAGAAGAGGGGGGTACAATTCGAGAAAGACAACTTTCTTCAGGCACTGTCCCAGGCTCTCAAGATCCCATCAGTTGAAGAATTCCTTGACGAGGTAAACACATCATTGCACAAAGAGCAGGAGTACATAGGAGACTTTACTATTTCCGAAATGGAGAAATACCGGGTGTATATCAAGATATCGAGGTCAAAGCATGACCATCCAGAAACCCTAATAGGAATTATCACAAGCACCTAGAACTAACGGATGTCTTTGGTCAGCAAACTATACTGGTATTAGACTCTCCAGTAGTTCCTTAAGCTTTCTTGTATCAAAAGGTTTACTCATGTAGTGGTCAAATCCCATACCTATGAATCGGTCACGGTCACCAACAAGAGCGTGTGCAGTTATCGCTACGACTTTCGCAGATCTCAGATCTTCGTGGGAACGGATGAAATTGAGGATCCCAATACCGTCTACACCAGGTAACTGAATATCACAGAGGATAATATCAGGCTTGATGAAAGGAAGTCTCTGGATGGCATCATTGCCATCGGTGATGTTGAGGGATTCGACATCGAATTTCCTGAGGATCATGTTGATGAGTTTCAGGTTTAGTGGGTTGTCCTCGATCACCAATACTTTCATGACTAGTCCTCCATAGGAATTGAGAAGAAGAACTCACTACCCTTCCCTACCTCACTCTGTACCCATACCCTTCCACCGTGAAGGTTGACAAGTTTCTTGACAAGGGAGAGCCCAAGACCGGTGCCCTGGTACTCACGCGTGTGTGAGTCATCTACCTGCTTGAACTCCTCAAATATAGATTTTTGATCCTCTGGTCTTATTCCTATTCCATGATCCTTGACCGAAAACTCAACTGAACCGTTATGGGCCCTAGTGCTCACGACGATTTCAGAATCTTCTGGGCTGAACTTGATTGCATTGGAGAGTAGGTTTAACAGGACCTGACGGATCCGGGTCTGATCAGCGTGAACTTTAAGTCCTCTTGTCTTCTCAACAAGTTTCAGCTTTTTCGCCTCAGCGAGAGGTCTGATATCTGCCATTACAACCGAGATGACCTTGTCTACCTCCAGAGTTTCCTTGTGTAACTCCATCATTCCTGCCTCAATTTTAGAGATGTCAAGGATCTGGTTGATCAGATTAAGTAGATGATTTCCGCTGTTCAGAATGTCTGTGACGATCTCGAGTTGCTCCTCCGTCAACTCCCCCACCAGCCCGTCTTGCATTAACTGGCTGAATCCTATAACGGAGTTGAGGGGAGTTCTGAGCTCGTGGGACATGTTGGCTAAGAACTGACTCTTCATCCTGTCTGCCAATCTAACCTGTTCCATACTGGCCTCAAGCTCCATGTTTTTCTCAGAAAGTACGAGATTCAGGTTTTCGATCTCTGCACCTTTTTTCTCGAGCTCAGTGAGGTAGTTGGTGAGATCATGGAGCTTTGAGCTCCGATCCCGTATGTCTTGAATGAGCTCTTCCCTTGATTTGCTCTCCAGACCCTTGAGCTCGATATTTCTCAACTGGTCGCGGAGGAGATCAATCGATACAGGGTCAAGAAGTGACTTGGCATGGAGTCCATCGAGAGTGATCTGTACCCTGAATCCCTTCCTGAGTTCTTGGAAACTGCAACGGGCACGAAACAGATTGGCCCACTTTTTTAATTTTGAGTATAGCTGGTCATCGAGAGATCCGACCCAGCAGTCAATCATGAATTGAAGATCAGATCTGACCCCTGAGTCAACGCTAAGCCTCATCTCGGAACTATCGTAGTTCATGGTAAGAGCATGCATCAGTTCAAACGTCACCGAGTTTATCCGGGAAGTGTCTACTGGACTGAACTGGAAGGCTTCAGATATTACCTCGAGAATCTCCTTTAAACCATTGGGTCGAGCGGAGCTGTCGAAGATCTGTTTGTATAGTAATTCCACCATATCTCACTGCCTCCCTATTATCATGAATGAGCTATCATCCGAATCTTTGGCATACCTCATGAGGAAATCACCATTAATCCTCTCGGTGAATCCTGGGTACCTTTTCTCCCTGACTTTTACTACCCAGCCACGGGAAATTCCGTCGGAATGCAAAACAAGCATGTCTCCAGATTTGACCACTACTTCTTGAACCATGAGAGTGGGAAGGGTTCTCCCAACTGTTCCGCTTTTCGACAGCAGACTGAATATCCGGTTCCCGTGTAGGTGGAAACCTCGGATATTCCCGACTATCACGTACCTAAGTATCCCCGTCCTTTTATCTATACGGATTAAACCCATCTGGCAACCGATAGAACCTCCGACCTTTGAATGTACAATCTCAACAAGGTGATCCAGCGGATCATTACTCGATGCCTTTATGACTCTGATGACGGTTTGTGTGACCTCAGATGCAGTCCTCCCGTGTCCCACCCCGTCGATGACAGCAGCTAGGATCAGCCCCTCATCCTGTATCCAGAATACACCATCACCATTGTACGGAGCTCCCCCCTTGGATTCACACCAAGACTCTACCCACCAGTCCAGTCCTGTCATTCTATTTGAAGTACCGGTTCTAATAGATATATTGGATCGGTTAAACTTCCGGAATGTGACCCTAAGTCCTGAGTCCTCGAAGTCTGTGTCTGGTCGATTTTCCACCTCAAACTCGTCACTCAATCTCCTGACAGCACCCAGTCCTAGCCCCAAAGTTCCCTTGGAGGAGAAACCATCGGTGAGGGCAAGTCCCAACTGTTGGATACCTCTACCCCTGTCCTCTACCGTGACCTCAATTCCCCGCGAGGAGTCCCGCTGCACGCTTCTGATATTAATAAATGCGAGACCCCCCGCGTACTTTGTTACATTGGTCAATAGCTCGGTAATCCCGAGTAGAGTAGACTCCACAACCTCTTCCTCAAGACCGATCTCCTCTGAGAAAACCCTGACCTTCTTTCTTACGTATGGTAAGTCACCCTCCCTTCTGAATGAGAGTGAAATCTCACTCATTTTCATTCAGACTCCTCAGGTAATCTAGGAGATCGTGCGAGCTCAAATCCCCAATTATCAATTCTTCAATGTGTCGGTGGACATCTTCCTCTTCCTCGGTGAGGAGCTTAAGGAAGATATCTGTCACGGTGTCATCATTGGAAGTGACGGATTGAGAGTAGATCAGATTTGACAACCCTGACAGCTGAGAGCTCAAAGGAAGTGCCAGATGTGGGGGCACATCACGTATTTCCACTTTCTTCCCGAGCATGTTGATGATCTTGAAGAGCTTCGAAAGCTCAATCAAAGAATCAGTCACGATGGTCGAAACCTCATTGAAGTCAAAGACTACCCTATCGTATGCATTGTTCTCGATGTGAAAGACAATCATATCTGCGAAGTCACGGATCATGTTTCCGATGAGATCCTTGGGGACTATAAACACCTTCTCCATTTGCCTACCACCTCGATGCAATCTTCTTCGCTGTAGTATCAAGAGACTGCGTGATGTACTCGTGTAGGATAGATCCCTTCTCGATATACTCATATTCACCCGAATAGGCCAGATCTACATGATGCAGTATGTCTTGAACCATATCGCTGACAATGTGAAGCTTGTTCCCCCTAAGCATCCAAGTATAGACTGCCGTATCTACCGTCACACAGCAGATATAACCACCGACTCCCTTGATGAGCAGCCTGTACTTCCCGAAGGATATCTCTCCAAGTTCCTCACCAAACATAACTGTACTGAAGCTCTTGATCGCAGATATGAAACCGGAGACGAGTGTCTCATCGTTGTTCCGGTGTTCCGTGATTACGTGGTAATCTGACCCTCCATTGTTGAACCGGGAGATACCCATTGAGTACATTGGGAGGGAATCTTTCATAATCAAAAAATGACTGAAGATATTCCCATCATTCGGGATGAAATCAGATTCGATCAATGGGAACATCTTCTGCCTCTTCTCAATTAGTTCGATGAGTTTTGAAGGGATGGTCTTGAACTGAAGGGGTTTGGGTAGAAAGTCATCAATCTCAGACTTGATAGCATCGATCACGACCTCCTGAGAAGAGAAGGCTGTCATCATCACAATTGCGGTCCTCTTATTGGTCTCCCGAATTCTTCTGGCAGCATCGATACCGTTCAGGTTAGGCATCTGGTAGTCGATCAGAATTGCATCCGGGATGAGCATCTCCAAGAGGGCAAGACCTTCGATCGCATCCCTCGCGGTGAGGACGATAAGCCCTGATCTTGTAAGATACCGTTCGAGTAACTTCCGGTTGTTTGGATCATCGTCAACGATGAGCACAGTATATTTCTCTCCAGCCAACATGAATATGCCCCCTACTTCGTTTTCAGCATGTTGAGGGCCTCAAGAAAACCGTCAGACAGGGTGCTCCTGGTAACGATATCCTTGAGGTCGATCCCCAGCTCAACAATGGTCTGGGCCAGCATGGGTCTGACCCCTGTGAGAATGCTGTCGGAACCCATGAGCCGTATGGCCTTCACCGTCCTCACGAGATTAGCACCAGTTGACGTGTCAATGAGAGGTACACCGGTGATGTCAATGATTACAATTTTGGCATTAGACTCCTTTATTGAATTGAGTATCTTCTCCATGATCTGGAATGCCCTTGCGCTATCAATCGTCCCGAGAAGTGGGATCACGATGATCTTATCGGTGAGTTTGAGTACAGGAGAGGAGAGCTCAATAACTT
>WAMJ01000227.1 GCA_015522385.1 Candidatus Heimdallarchaeota archaeon | reverse complement strand
AGTTTCAATAACGGATGCAGCGCCATAGTCTCTCCCTGTTAGAGAGATACCTATTGCTGTGGTCGTATTGATATAATCGTATCCCCAGAAGGTCCTATTTTCCTGGTTACTCAGCTGGACGATCCGCTGGTTGAGTAGTTCTCCTACCAATTCGAGGTAGGAGTTATCCCCTTTTCTCTCGAACAGGTTCAAGAAGAATCTGGCATATCCCTCTTGGCCATATTTATACCCAGTCCAGTAGACCATATCTTCGGTTGTCTTAGACCAATACAGGTCGGTATTTCCCACAATTACCGAGTTGATAGCAGAATCGAGTATCCGTTCAACTCGCGTATCGTTTGAGACTGACAGGAGATCGAGCATTACTTCTGCGATACCAACAGTCCCGTATCCAAATCCATAGTATTTTGAATTATCCCTTGAGGGCGGAGCTGGTGCCTGAGCTCCAGCAGATACGATTAGGGTAAGAAGTAGGAACGACCAATATTTCATATAGTGTGAGTCGGCAATGAACATTTAGATTATCTGATCAAGTACAGGATTAGTAATCTGTTGGGAAGTCCTTGCGGATTTTATGGATGTGATCCTCAATCGTCCTTTTTAGAGAATCCATCTCACCAGAGATCTTGTCAATGTCTCTGAGTTGTTTCTTCGAGGTCATGATTCCATCCTGGAGAAGGTTAATGTCGTATGATTTGGACTTAATGCCCTCTTTGAAGGCATCAATGGTGTTTCCAAATGCTCTCTCAAGGTCTACAAATTTCCTACTAATCTGCTCTGAAAAGTTTTCAAATCCCTTGTAAAACTCCCTGCTCTGTTCTGCGATCTTGAGAAATGCCTCATTGTCATTGTTGGCAGCTTCGATAGCGATGTTGATCGTTAGAAGGTTGAGCATCTCATACGATTCATTGAGCTGGCTGATCATATCGAAGATCGTTTGGTCAAGAGCAGCTTTGATCTCCTCTCCCTTCTCAGTCAGTGTGGTGTTGGCAACAAGTTCGTTATTGACTCCTATTTGGATTTCTTCGATCTGATGGATAAGGCTCTCTACACTTTCAATGGCTGGATTGACCTTGTTGAAAACAGTTGTTATGCCCGGTATTATCTGCTCTAAATTATCAATGTGGACGTTGACTATACTGATCCTATTGGCAAGATCAAGAGTGTTGGAGTTAAAGTTGTGGGCAAACTCGATCATTTCCGCTGCACCTGTTTCTGGAAGATTCAGGTAAGATGTCTTCTTCCCAAATACCGAGGACGAGGTTCCGAACTCCCTTACCGGTCTGAATATGTTTTCACCCAAGACAGAGGTGGACATGAAGTACAAGAGGAATCCAAGACCCAGAATTAATATGATACCTGGAAGAGATGCGAAGAACTTGAACGCTCCCTGATTAGTTATATCTTCAGAGGTGAGATTACCCTCTAGTAAGTACGCGAAACCTAACCCCATGAACACTCCTGAGAATACTTTCAGGGTTCCGTATGTTGTCTCGATTCGAGTGAGACTGTTCCTTGCTTTCTTTCTTTGGAGTAGGTAGTTCACCAGCCAGAAGCCAATGAACACAACGATGAATAGTACAACTACCGCCGGGTCTGCCATCCTTAACTAGCTATAGGTAGTTAGAAGTTAAACCCTTCGAGAGAACTGAAATGATGAGCGAAATTTTTCACAAAATAATTATGTCAGGAAGCTACTATTTGTTTTCCATACTTAAGGATAGTAGGCACATTCAGGAACATTATATCCTCTGATTTTCCCAATTGATTGCACACAGACAGTATGACTCCCTTGTAAAGGGTAAGGCAGGAGGGACAAAGGAAATTGGAATGCCTTACGATAGCAGTACCTTCACTGATCTGTACATATTTTTTCATCTTGTCGGACAACCGTGGGGAAAACCTGAAATTGCAGGATAAATTCTGACATGTGAAATCTAATTCTGAAGGCTCTGTGAACCATTTCCACTCGTCCATGCCTTTTACCATGATATACAAAAGTCTTTGAAACTCGTTATAAAACTTTTCGTTCATCATCTCCTGTAGCGTAAATCACCCTGTCTAAGCCTTGATTTTTACATGTACCCCGCCAAAATTAATATACTTTTACCGTAATTAGCGCTGAGGCGCGCACTTTGGGTTATGCGCAATATTTGAGATGATGTCTGGAATTTACCTTAGTCTTAGAATCTAGGAATATTGAGTGTATGCATTATCCAAACTATTTGTTCCGGGTGGTACTTGTACCTGTCGAGAAAGCTAGAATTGATTGAGTACAGTGTTAGCAAATTGCTTCTATTTTCTTGAGCAATTCTGCCCTCCCCAGTGAATCTACAAGACCAGCCGCGTTAGGGCCCACGTTCTTTCCAAGAAGTAGTTGGTAAAATGCTTTGAAAACAGGCTTGATCTCTGCATTTTGTTCTTTGGTAATCTCTCGGAGGTGATTAAGGAACTCTTTGTTGTCTATGTTATCTGGGGTGGTTGTCAGCACTTTCTTCCAAATTGCGCATATCTTCTCATTCCAAAAGTCACTGATATTTTCAGGGGCTGAGGTAAGAATCTCGAACTTCATAGAATCGGGTGCTAAGTTCTCCAACCAGTATCCAATACGATCAATCCGTTGATTCAGCTCTTCAGGGTCATCCTCATCGGTGAGCTTACCCAATGCTCTCAACTTATTAATGAGCTTACTCTTGTCCTTGAAGTTTGTCTGGTAGAGTAAAGCCAGTTCTGAGAACTTGATATTAGCTGGAATGACGGAATAGAGATCTTCGGGTAGGGCGAGTTGGGCCGCGACCTTAAGCTTCTCGAATTCCTTGTCTGTTCCATAAAATTCCTTACCGTTCATCGCCCTGCGGATGGCAACAAATTCATCGGAGAGGTCTCCATACTCACCCGTCTCCAATTTGAACTCGATATCTCGTCTCTGGTTGTTCCTGTAGACCATGAAGAGGAAGCTATACGGATCCATGAAGTTGATCAAGTTAGCTGCGGGAATGCCATCCTTGCTCCCTGACATTTTCTTTCCTTTCATGACAATAAAACCGTAACCTGGCATGAGTGGTCCTGGTTTCCCGAACACCCTCTCGTGGATCGCAATAGTGGTGTCAATAGATCCTCCATCAGCTGCGTGGTCTTTACCAGCTGGTTCGATTGTGACCCCGAGGAATGACTGACGAGCGGGCCAGTCAAGTCTCCATTTCAGCTTCCACTGTCGATCCTCAATACTAGTCGTGCCCTCGAAGTCACATCCCTTGTACATTCTGTCGGTCTTGCAGATATACTTGATGCTGTTGATATCTGAAGAATCGGTGATCTGGGTAGTCTTTAGGTTTCCGCATCCCTCGCAGATTACATTGAAGAAACCCTTTAGTGGTGAGCCCGAAATCTCTTCCATTATTTCCTGAATAGTATCTTCCTTTTCGAGGTACAGCTTGAGGTACTTGTCATATTTTCCGGCTTTGTAGAGCTCAGAAGCCCGGATAAACTTTACCGCAATACCCCAGTCATTAGCTGATTTGATGATCCCGCTCGCGAAATACTCGGCATAAGATTCATACTCTCCTGTTGGGTCTGGAACCCTGTTAATCGGATGACCAAGGTAGGGCTTCAGGACATTAGTATATTTCTTGAAAATCTTTGGTATCTTGTCCAAAGGATCGGTGTCATCAATGACAAAGATAAACTCCGAGTCTGCTGATCTCATCTTGAGCATCCTATTGAATGCATTGCAGGTGATCATCTCCCTTGCATTTCCCACGTGGAAGATCCCTGAGGGTGACCATCCTCCACATATCCTTTGTCTCTCTCCCATCCTGTTAATCGCTTCTTCCGCGATGGTCTTTGACCAGTGCTGTGTTGTGTCGTCTTTCATACTATCTACCTGTAAGAGAAATTGTAGACTATATCGTCCCAGTGCATAACACTGTCTGATTCTTTCAAGATTTTCTCCAAGTCTTCATCTTCGGTATCGTAAGTAACTTGAACCGCCCATGGTATCCAACCGTTCTCCATGAATGCATTAGCTTCCTCGAGCGTCTCCATAAACTCATTGGTCAGATTACCATCCTTCTGAAAGAGCACTTGGATTATGACGGGTACGGTGAACGTCTGGTGGATGAGATCTAGCACGTCACCTATATTGTTTGGTTCTGGAAGAACCTTCTCCATGTTTACGTCTACGCATTTGAACTCTGCCTTGGACAGGCCTGGTATCATCCATGAATTCTCCCTCTCAATTATCATCTCGATATTCTTGAGATTGACCTGCTTGGCGAATTTGACAATTTGATGTGCGAACTTCTCGCTGAAATCAGGTAGATCGAGTTCTACCTCCGGTACCGTCTCAATTACCTCAATCACCAATACCTTGATTTTTGTGTCGTCAAAGTCTGGGATAGTTTGGGTTGATGAGATGAAGAATCCGAAATCCTTCCCCTTGATTTTGATCGAGTATAGGTCCGCTCCCACCTCAATGTTCTCGATGTACAGGGCGATACTCTTCTGCAATTCTTCCTGATTGTACCGCTTCTTCAAGATGTTCTCCAAGAACGCTTTGTAATTGGAGGTGACACGATCAAATTGCATATTTGGAGATTATCCTTCTTCTATTTTAATACAGTTATAATTATCGCTTAGGTGCGTCGCTTTTTCTTTCCACCTCTTCTGCTGAGGAATTCAAAATAGGCAACGAATCCCGCGTGGGACTTGTGCTTAATAGCATCAATTCCTAGCCAGCATGACTTGTACTTCTCCTCATTCCTCATCTTCTGGGCATCAATAACTCCACCCTGACTCACAGAGGGTATTTCAGGGATCACGTAGATCTCTTGGGGATATGTTTTGAGATACTCCTCATTGAGAATAAGGGGGGAGAAATTCCCCTGTCTGAAATTCTGCACAACGATTTCTTGGTTCTCAGTGGGATCCAAGGAGTGAGAGACGTACGAAATTTGTGCCTCGTTCTCGCAGATCAGAGCAAGAGCCCTTACCCCTTGGAATTGCGCTCGTGCGAAATTAATGATCTCATTCTCTTCGAAGTCAAAGAATGGGTTGGGACGCATGCCTGATTCACTTGACTTGAACTCTGCAAAGACATGTGTGTACTTTTCTTTTGGTCTACTCTTCGAGTACGCAGTGAGGGATGTATCAATGTAGTTTATTCTGTCCGCATCTGCGTCCAATCGTCTGATGTTAGCTTCAATTCTGCTCTTGTGCTCAGGATCATTAAGCAGAAAAGTCACCTTAGAACTTTCTGGTGCCTTTTTCAAAAGGGCTATTCCAATCTCTCCGTCGTCCTGACAGATGACCAATATATTGGCAGCCTTGTCTCTCTTGAATTTAAGGACATTTAATCCGAGAATCCGGGGCAGAGTTGTGACTGAGTACATTCCATTCTGGTATCGTTTCTGTTCCTTGTAGTTGTAGATGTCATATCTTCCTTCATAGGTTCGAATTGCTATCCTTCCTGGAGATCGCTCAATCTCTTCCTCGCTCATCTCTGCAATTCCAAAACCTACAATGTCGTAGTGCATATTCTGGATAACGACATCCTGCTTGCCGACAACATTGGACATTGAGATTATGTCAGTGGAGTAGATCGATCCACCAAGTGAGGCCTTTATGGATGCATTTCGCTTAACGATGACTGTAGCGCTCTCTCTAAGTTTAGCCTGATCCATTTTGAATTTATTCTCTGTGATAGAGCTATCTTCATTCATCTGCTGGTCTAAGAGCTGCCGCCGATCGGTTGTCTTCACGGCGATCACATTACCGAGATCCTGTCTAAACTCGTAGTCATAACCTTGAATGCTGACCTCCTTCTCAACCCTCTTCTTGACGTCGTCCATATCCTTGGCTTTACCCGCTACATTAAGAATAAAGTAAATATACTCTGGGGCATCTTTCACACTGTTAATCAAGAAGATAGCATTCCGGGCACCCAGGAGAAAGCACAGCCTGTTAGAGGCATCTGGGTGGTATCTAGTCAAAGAGGAGATATCCTTTTTGAGATGTGTAATTACTCTAGACAAATTGGTGCACCAATTCACATCAAAAACTCAAGGTCTTAAAAAGCTACGAAATACGTTCCAACTTCTTCACAGTATTTTCAAAAAAACAATATATTATATGAGAGAACACGAAACTCTTAGATCGAATTTACAATTTCTTCTCGAATTCCTGTATACTGATTGAGGAACGCTTTTCTCTCCTTCCTCAAATCCGCCATCAACTGCTTATACTTGGTATCACCATAATACTCGCGTGGTGAAAATTTCCCTAGTGGTTTACCATTAACTGTCTTCGGAACCTCGTACCCAAGATCCTCATCAAGTTCCCACTCGATGTTGCCCCTGAGTGCAGCTTCGAGGAAGTAGGATGTGTCCTCGACTCCAATGTTGTTGGATTCGTCCCCCACATATCCCGTGTTAACAACGAAAGACTGGAGATTGGATACGTTAGCAATGATGTCAGCCATTCTGTTGATGTTCTTTGACTTTTCGCCCAGAATGAATGGGTCAAAACCAACAACTCTTTTTGCCTCTCCTGCACGCGATGCGTCCTCAGCACTTGTGATGATCGATTCACCAAGACCGTAGTACCCTGCGCTCTGTAATGGGTTCACTAGTCTTCCGATTGGTGGAAGCTCCGCTCTTCTGGTGTTGTACAGGATGAAGTTTAACTCGGGGAGGTCGATATAATCAGCGGTTCCGTCGATTGTGTCTCTCGATACAACAGCTCTTGTGTTGGCTGAAATTGAGAAGTTCTTCCAGTCAATTTTCCCGTTTTCGTCTACGTAGACATTTTCGAGGATATTCCCAGGTCGGGTGGTGGCTCTGGTCAAGAGCTCGTGTTCTGGGAAAGAGTCACATTTTACGTAAAACCCAGCTTCGGTACCGTATGCCCTTCCATCACTGGTGATGAGATTGATATCATCTTGGAGAATAACCACACCTTCGGGATCCTTGAGATGGTGATCATGACAAGTTAGTGTGGTCTTTCCAGTACCCGAGAGTCCGTAGATTAGCATCCCGTGATCCTTTACCTTCCCATCCTTCAGGAGTTTGATCACTTTGGAACCCGCGTGAAGCCCAAGCCCACCACGATCCTCTCTCATTATCTGCATGGCCATCCTAAGAAGAGACATCTTGGCTTCTCCATAATAATCTATCCCGAGGACGTACGTGATCCTCTCCTGGGGATCAACGATCACACGTCTCTCACCATCAACAAAGAAGTCTGGGACATAGAGGGTCTTGATATCGGAGTCCACTTCCGAGTCTTTTGCTCGATGGAAAAAGTTGTGTCCGAGCATTAGGGCGATGTTAGCATTGCTCTTGTCAACGAGGAAGGAACAGGAGAGTTTAATTTCCTCGCTTTGACCTATCTGTAACTTCATGAGAATGTAGTTCTCGGGGTTGACATGCTCGAAGACTTGGTCAATAATCTTCTTATTCTCCTCGTCACCCGGAGTGAGGACATGGGTGAATGGTGCAGACCGAGCAGAAATTCTTGAGTGAAAGAGAGGGTTTCCCAGCTCGTTGGGGATATTCTGGTGGGCTGCGAATTTTTCAAGTTCTTCTCTGGTTGGCATAACCTGAGTTTCGGGGATTTGTGATGCGAAATCTACAAATCTTTGACTGGTCATATGACGTGTGTTTTCTCAGAATATAATAAATTTGAGGTAATACTCAGAGGGATAGTATGAAGTTCATCTCTTCTCACCCCTTCCTGATTTCTTTGGACAAATTATGGGAAGATTTTTGTTTCAAAGCTAAATCATAAAATCATGTCATTTTTTAAACGGATATTTGGAAAGGGTAAGTCCAAGGAAGAGATTGCTGAGGAGTTTATCCTCTCCCAGAAATTCGAGAAGGCAGTAGACCTCACTAAACTCGAGACACCTGTTTCCACGGATGTTCTTCTCAAAGTAGTTGATGAAATGATAAGGGAGGACAAGCTCGATGGTAGGATGGTAGGTAAGAAAGGTTGGTACCTCCCAAGAGCCAAGGATGTCATATCTGATCTCCTCGAGTCTATCGATTCAGAACCACTTCAAGTTAAGAGAGTGATGGAAGTAACTGGTCTAAACAGAAGTAGGAGTGTCATCGCTATCAAGGATCACATAAAACGGACACCAAAACTCACAGGGTTAATATTTGAAGATAAAGAGCAGATTCTCTCCCCCCAATATATGAAGAACAAGTGGAAAGCCGTTCTTAACAGGTACGATTTTGGTGAGGAAGAAATTCTATTTGAAGATGTGGTTTCGGATCTACCGAATAAGGATCTCTATCTGCCTATTATCGAGGAATACCTAAAAGACCCCAAGTCCCCAATCGTAAAGGACAAACGTGGGATAGTACTTCTGAGAGAGATGGTCGACGAATTGATCTCCGAGAAGGTCAAGACTATGTGGGAGGACGGAGCCGAAGAGATCTCCTTTGAGGAGATAGCGGACGAGTTTGGTGTGACTTTGGAAGAGGCATCAAGTACGATTCTCCGGCTCGTGAACAACAACGAGCTTCCAGACGTTACAGTCTACACCGCGGATGAACTCATCAAAAGAAGATCTAGTCATTAGAAAGAGTATTGTATAAGGATTTCTACCTTTCGTAGGTGAGGGAAAGAAGATCTAACCTACAACTTGTTCGTGACATGATCAGACACCTTTACGAGCATGGAAATCTCACTCTTAGTGAACTTGCAGGTCTTCTAGGTACAAACACAATCGTCGTCTCTCGGTGGCTTGATATCATTGAGTTTGTACAGTTGAGTGAACAGGTCTCTCGTGGAAATGATGGCGTCGCCATAAGACCTAAGAGTATAGCGGTAACTATTCTTTCCTCCCGGAGAAGGTCAAAGATCAAGGGCGAGTTTGAGATATTCAGCGGAATGAGTCCTGCAGAGATGGAATTCTTCAATTCAGTATTCAAGGTGGAGGAGGATGGCGATCTCCTTATCATCGATTCGGAGTTCAGCGCAGACCATAATTTGAAAAGGTTCCATCTAACTACTCAATTTAATGGAAAACTCCCCATTTCACACTGGGAGCTCCTGAAGTTGATGTCAACTTATAATGATGTAAAGAGTAACCTCTCCCTTCTTCCTGTGATAAATATGTCCGTTCATCCACAATTGGGGATGTACATCTTCGACCAATCTATTGATGTGTCAGCTCTTGAAGGGATTAGCAGCCAGTACAGCCCTGAAGATCCGAGATTTTGGAGCAACCTCACAACCGATCAGTGCAGGTTGTTGATACGGGACGAGCACTGGGCAGTGATTATCTACCGCATAAATTTCCTGTCGAATAGGTTGGAAATCTTCCCAGGGGAAGAAGGGGGAAAACTTCCACCAGAGGCATTATTCTGGAAGTACCTCGTTCTCCTTGACCACAATGTTAACGTACAGATGACCATGAACAGGTTGGTTCATCTCTTGAGATCGATGGATGACTACTTCGGGAGACTGGCTTACTTATTTATCACTGAACGAACAAACCTGACCGTTGATATGGATGAGGTCATTGGTAAAGGTGGAAATCCAGATTCGATCTGGTTGAAAGTGCTGAGCATTTTTGCCAATAGTGTATACCTTCATGTGGATCCTGTCAGGATTCTTGGAACCTACGCTGGTCTTTACCTAAGTCTGGATAAACGCAGATTCCCATTCATGAGCTACTGGTTGTTGTTGCAAATAGAACATCAGGTACAGAAACTTTGCTTTCCTCATTCTCAGACATCTTGGTTGAATGCATTGAGTAAATCAACCCTTTTCACCATGGGCTACGGGACCCGGCACATGCGTGTCTCTGGACATCTGGTGAAGGGTGCATTCAAAACAAGAAACTTCAAGTCCGTCAGTCTCCTCACGAAAATGCTTGCCGATAGATACGACATCTTGGAGCACTACCTATTTGGTGATGACCTGAAACTATTCAATCTCTTCTCCACTCTAAACACCACTTCTATCTCTGCGAGAAAGGGTTCACAGTACAAATTTGAGATGCTTCTCGATTTCTTATTCAAGGACAAATCACCGGTGTTTCACGATGATCCACCGAATAGGTCTGCGATCGAGTGGATACTGTCCCCTCACGAGAGGAAACGGGTGGAGTTAATCTTGGATATTGTTGTTGGAATATTTGGTAAGGACACAGATATTACTGTCAAAAAAGTTATGTCATCTGATCTACACTCACCGCTCAAAAAGCTGTTACTACTTCTGTGGATGGGTCTCCCAGAGTTTAGGTATTCTCTCCATAAATTCGCATTCCCGCTTGAAGAGATTGGTATATTGACGGAGGATTCTGACGTGCTAAGTGACCTCATTCTACTTCGTTTTCTCCTGATCCAAGGTGGAAAAAGTACCCTACAATTCCGGGGGAGGATCGAGAGACGAATGATCAAAAGGCTCGATTCAATTCGGAAACACGATGGGGCAATAGAGGATGTGTTCAACCTTGAGTTCGTCTTCTCAATGGTGACACTTACATCACAGATATCTAAGGAGGACGGTTGGAACAAACCTAACCTACTCCGCAAGATCAAACTACTAGACTACAGGAAAAATCTGAAGAAGGAACCATTCACCTCCCCGAATGCCCTGTACAACATCTACCAACGAATGATCCCACGGAAAGGCAGGAAGTCACAAAGTCTTCACCAGTTCTTCGCAGATGTAACTACAGACTTGTCATCCCAAGATATACATTCTGTGCTTCTTGTGCGAGAGATTTTGGTTAAGGCTCTTGAATGAGGCCAAAGCACTTATTGTATTCCTCTCATCCACATGATCATGAAGAAAGAGATTGAGACTAACCGGAAGAACTGGGACTCACGGGTACCGATTCATCTCAAGTCCAAACAGATCTATAACCTCGAAAAATTTAGAAATGGTGAGAACAGCTTTGTCGCCAACGAGGACAAGGAACTCCTAGAATTTATAGATGTGAATGGTAAAAGTCTCCTTCACCTCCAGTGCCACTTTGGTCTCGACACAATGTCCTTTGCAAGGCTTGGTGCTAGGTCTACAGGAGTGGACTTCTCACATAAGGCTATTGTGACTGCAAGGGAGTTGGCAGAGGAACTGGGAATAGGTTGTGAGTTCGTTGAGCACGATGTTCTCGAACTCAACCTAAACCGAGAATTCGATGTTGTCTTCACCTCGGTTGGCGTACTCACATGGTTGCCCGATTTGAAAAAGTGGGCACATGTCGTCGCTAAGCATCTAAAGAATGGTGGAATATTTTACATCAAGGACTCACATCCAATAACGTACACTGTAGACTACGACGCGAATAGTCCCGATGAACTTAGGATAAAGTACGGGTATTTTGGAGACGGCAAGGGTTTGCGGTTTGAAGAACCTTGGACATATGCACACGACGGAACAGATGAAGTACTGGAGCACAAAGTACACTACGAGTGGCAACACCCTCTCTCAGATATTATTAGCTCACTGATCTCCGCTGGGTTAAAGATAGTTCATCTGGGTGAATCACCCTATGGTTTCTTTCAGCAATTCACCTTTATGACTTTTGAAGATGGGAGATGGGTGTTCCCTCAGGGGCAGAGGGATATGCTTCCTCTAACATTTACTATTGTGGCCACGAAAGAATAGCCTATGCACTAATAGTGCGCGGTAATTGCGCACATTATCCTCAAAATGCGCTAGATTATTCTGCGCGCTCTATTAGGTCGTACTATATTCGTGCGCAATTAAGGTGCGCGGTTTGGCTATGTGCGCATTGATTGTGCGCGCTTGGATAAGGTGCGCATTATGATGTACGCGCAGAATCTTTAACTATGTTACAAGTTCTGGAGTTTATAAACATTGGAGTTGTATCCGCTGATGACACTTGGGTGCGCATTGTCAAACATGCGCGATAACCCGTCGGTATGACATTGTATGCGCGCATATTGTGTGCAATATTCATAGTCCGAAATTAATAATAACTGCGCAGTTTATTATGCGCACAATTCTGTATCCGACATGCGCACCAATACCCCTTCTCCCCATTTAACTCCTAATATTCCATTCCTAGAGGAAATTTCAACACAGTTATTAATGAGAGAAACAGTCTTTGATTGAAAATGCACAATCTGAATAAGATTTCCAACAATATTTGGGAAATCCCTGCAACCGGTGAGATGAATGTACCGGTACACATCTACTCATCAGACTCTCTGATAGAGACCATCGATCCTGGTGTCATCAACCAAGGGAAGAATGTCTCCACACTCCCTGGCGTTGTCAACAAGGTCAGTGTCATGCCCGATGGTCACTGGGGATACGGTTTCCCAATAGGAGGTGTAGCTGCTATGGATGTAGATGAGGGTGTGATCTCTCCTGGTGGAATAGGTTTCGACATCAACTGTGGGATGAGGCTTATACAGACGAATCTCACATATGGTGATGTCAAACCCAAGATCAAGGAGCTAGTTGATGCTCTGTATGAAGCCGTTCCAACGGGTGTCGGAGTAAAGGGTACACTGTCTATCACCCAGAAACAGTTCGATGAGATCATGCTCAGTGGAGTGGACTGGGTAATTGAGAATGGATACGGATGGGATAGAGACAAGCAATTCATGGAAGAACAGGGCACGATCAAGGGTGCTCGACCTGACCTCATCTCAAGAAAGGCAAGAGGAAGAGGGATCAACCAGCTTGGAACCCTTGGATCGGGAAATCACTTCCTCGAAGTTCAGGTCGCTCACAAGGAGAATATCCATGACCATGAGACCGCAGCTGCTTTCGGGATCGACAAGGATCAGCAAGTGGTCGTCATGGTGCACTGTGGATCCCGTGGTTTCGGGCATCAAGTTGCATCCGAGCACCTCGTTAAGTTCCTTGATAGCATGCCTAAACACGGGATCAAGGTGAAGGACAAGGAGCTTGCCGCTGCACCGGTGAAGTCCAAAGAGGGTGAGGAATACTTCGCATCAATGGCAGCTGCAGCCAATATGGCGTTTGCCAACAGGGCAATCATCATGCACAGAACCCGTGAGGTATTCGAAAAGGTGTTCGGACAAGATGCCGAGAGCCTTGGGATGAACCTGACATACGACGTCTGCCATAATATCGCAAAATTCGAGAAGCACACAGTTGATGGTGAGAAGCGTGAGGTACTTGTCCACCGCAAAGGAGCAACACGGGCTTTCGAACCTAATCACAGTGACTTGGCCCCTAAATACAAGAAGTACGGACAACCAGTTATCATTGGTGGGAGTATGGAAACTGGATCATATATCCTCGCTGGTACTCACAACTCAATGCACCAGGCGTTTGGTAGCTGTGCACACGGATCAGGTAGGGTAATGAGCCGATCAAAGGCTAAGAAGCAGGTCAACGGTGAAGAACTCCAGAAGAGTATGCTAGAGCGTGGAATATACGTCCGGGGTGCATCTTTCAAGGGTCTTGCAGAAGAAGCTGGACTTGCGTACAAGGACATCTCAGATGTTGTTAAGGCATGTGATGAAGGTGATCTGGCACGTCCAATTGTTCAACTCAGGCCTATTGGTAACATCAAGGGCTAGATCTTTTCTTCAAAATCGGTAAGGCTAGAATACCAAGTAACACAAACACAATCTTGAATTTCAAAGAGCTATTAGTTGTAGGAAAGTCTACAGTTCCATCATCGTATAGTGTATAGTACAAATCTCCAAAGTAGAAAGTATCCTCACTGTATCTGTAGTATATCCTGACCTGATGATCTCCATATTCTGTTGGGAAGGAATCCACAAGTTCTCCATTATCGTAGATGTAGAGATCGTCAAGCGGAATTGTTCTCCCCGAAAACTTTACTGAGTTTATTTCAACCGAGAGCCCTTCCTCTACTCTAGGGATCACGATACTCCCTCTTACGAATTTATCACCCATGGATATGTCGAACCCGAGAGCAGTGGTGGAGGTGTCAACTGTTACGACATTACCGCTTTTAATTCCCTCAGAGACTGTGAAGTCGGGAGACGAAAAGATAACCTCTATTGTTCCATTATATGTGGGTATGACCTCAAGGGTAATATTGCGATCTAGTAGCCAATCCATCCTCTGCTTTCCGTAGACAAAGTTTGGGGAATCAGAGTTTGGTATATCTGACCTCCACTTCCTTATAGTATCAACGACAACTCGTCCCTTAGAGACGAGAGCGACTGAGGTGCTCGCCATGCCATTCTTGATGAGAGGGATACCTCCATCAATGCTTTGAGCACTAGCATAAACAGGTGAAACCCCATACCCCATCTCTGTAGATTGGACAACTACTCCATTGACATATCCACTCGATTCTCCAAAGATAGTGAGACCGAATCTGCTGAGAAGCGTCTGGATCACCTCAATGTTTTGGGTCTTTGATCCATAATAAGTGTCATATACTGACCTTCCATTGAAATCTATTAGTATCGATCCTCCAGACAGATAGTACTGGTAAAGATTTATGACCTCATCGTCCAAAATCTGGGGAAGCTTACTCCCTAGTCCGTCATCTGTGTCGTTGATGACCGTCCCAAAATCAGGGAAGAACACGAGGTCAAATTCAGAGAGATTTCTCGCCGTGATCCTGTCAAAATTCTCGATTATTTCAAATTTTCTGGAGCTCAGGTAGTCAACTACTGCTCTCATATCCTTGCCAAGTAACCTGTCTACTCCTCCATATGAATCTAAGTTCGTGTACCTCATATCCACAAGGGCCTTTCGTCTGTAGTCTACCTTCCCAACATTAAATGACAACTTTCCAGATGAGGACTCAAGAATGACCTCGTCCCCTACCAATTTTGAAGTATCCAGATCAAGCACTTGGGTATACAGACCAGTAATCTTGGAGGTGGGGACATTTGCTTTCCACTCTTCATTCGCTATTTGGCTAGTTACAGATACACGAATGTTTCTTGATTTCTGATTTC
>WAMJ01000226.1 GCA_015522385.1 Candidatus Heimdallarchaeota archaeon | reverse complement strand
AGGAAGAAAACTGGAACCCAGTATAATCTCCTCTTCCACTGGTAAGGGGAGGCCAGACCAATAACTCCCCATATACCAACTGATGAACCCAAGAAGTTTAGGTGTGCAATATCTGTGATGTATATCGCCCAAGGTGGGTAGAGATTGATTGCGATATAGAAGATAATACCTCCGATGATTGGCCAAATTACGGCAGATGCATAGTAAGCAATAAGGATAAATTTCTTATTGGTCACCCGTTCAAAAGGCCCAACATAGTAAGCCAACAAGAGTCCGCTGTACGCGTAGTGGACAATAGCAAAGTGTATTAGGTTGTAAGTGAATAATTGCCACTGCAGGACGAACACTGGTTTCAGTGAATAAATCAGTCTAAGCTCGGGATCCATGATATTGATGCTGACATAGGAAGGGGAAATGGTCGACAATGATGATCCATCATAGTCAAGAATCCCAATCAGAATGAAAAATCCCAAAAGGCCGAATGTCGCCCATGGGAATGTGTCATTCTCACCATGATCAAATTCAATAAGCATGATTTAACAAGAATCTATTATATATATAAAATTTATTGATTAACTCTTTGATTTTTATCAAAGTGGGGATGTAGCATCAACTATGTTAACTAATGTCATCCTAATAGGATCAAAGAATGCCTCTACAACCCAGCTCGTGATATCTCTTCGATTTCCTTGATGGTTCGAGTAACCTGATAACCAATCATCGGGTTGTATACAATGTCCGTGTTCCTTACAAAATATACCATAGAAGTGGAACATCCGTTCCTCACGAGGAGGTTTTGGAAGACGTTGCCACCGAGGAGGAACGCCAACACATCACCCTTGATCAATATGACATCCACAATCTCGGCTATTGAGTTCGCATTGAAGTCAAAGATCTCCATGTTCAGTAGCTCAGAGAGGAAGATATATTCCTTCACCATGAAGACTTCCTTCTCTTGGAGAGAATCAATTGACCTCGAGAGAAATATGGCATTCTCCACCGTTTTCTCAATATCAGTGACCATGACAACAGGATCACGATCCTTCCTAATCTTGAATTTTTCTAGCAGTTCTTCAACCTTGTTGCCTGATAGTACGTAACCGACAAGGGAGAGGGAGTCACGTGTAAGGATGACATCAGATATTCTTCCATACACCTTACCCGTCACATCAATAATGGACTTTGAGCGTAATTCAGAGAGCATAACTTGTCCCATCATAAGAATATATATAACGTTGTAGTATAAAAATATTTCGCGTATTTACCACTAGGGGTGGTATTAAGTGGGAGGAAGATTTAATGCTTACATTAGACGATTGGCCTGTTGGTTGATCATATGTGTCGCAGTTTTACCAAGGTAATCCTCTATCACTTTCCTTGCAGGGTGATCGGTGGTAATCCCTACGTGGTCAAGGGATTCGAGCATCAGGTTGAACCATGCATCTCTCTCCTTGAATCCGATCTTGAAGTGTATGTGCCGCTTTCTCAGCATTGGATGTCCGCGGAGATTCTCGTAGTCTCTGGGACCGCCAAATCTCTGTTGGAGAAACATCCACTGCCTTCTCTTACCCTCTTCTAGGGATGAATCGAGTCGCTTGTGAGCAAACTCAAACATTTCTTTCAGTACCGGATCTTTCATAACTTGATCGTAGAAGTAGTCCGTGAGTCGCTGGAGGGTTTCGGTCCCACCGATTAGCTCGAAAACCTCTCCCACATCCTTGGGTTCCATACAATTGCACTTCTGCTTGGGTAGATAAAGGATAAGATAAATTGAATATACCCTGTACCGGAGATGATCCGGAGCAGGGAGGAGGACTGAAGTTACTCAACTCCTCCTGAGGTGTGTCGTGTTACTATGGTCAGCGTGCATTTCTCCTCGGGTCTATCCCCCAAGAGATCTTCCGGATTTGATCCGGGTGGGTTCTGATTCGCTAATACCTGTCAGTGGCTTTGCGAATCCTCATCTTCTTATGAAGGGAGGTGTTACCAACCTTCATTTCGTGTTCGGCGGAAGCGAACTTCCTCAGTTTCTCTGCGATGTATACGTTACTTAGGTCCAACATACAATACTATATTCTCACAACTAGTATATATATCTTCCCAAATGTTGAGAAAATTAAACTATGGATTTCTAAGAAATATCTCGACTAATAATCTTAAATTATGAGAATGAGATTTTATAGTCTGATAATGCAGTATTCGTATTTCGGCCTCATCAAAAATATTCCGAACTGATTATGTCAATTTCACACGATATCGAACGGAGGAGTGCCTTAATGCGGTTTATTCGGATTGGCGATTCGACCTTCGGAAAATGGGTGTGATTTCGACTTTGACTAGGAGGTCTCCTCAATAATTAAGTACCTGATACAAGACATAACATTGAAAAGCTGAGAAAGAATTTTCATCATAGTACCCCACATTCTTACCGTATGAGAATGGAGTCGAATGACGTGGGAAAAGAGGTTTTGATATGAGTACCGATGACCAGATCAAGGATATGAACGGTGGGGAGGTCGAGTCCGAGGACAAGATTTGGGACGAACCCAAGACCGTGATGTTCATCACGAACCCTGACCAGATTGCCAAGATTAATTCTAACGACCATTACCCAATTATTGCCTATCTCCGTCATGGTTTCCATACTGTTAAGGAGATCACGGAGGCCTATCCACTGTTCTCTTCTGACCCAGAAAAATACCGGAAGTCTGACAAGACCATCTACAGATACCTCAATGAGCTTAAGAAACTGGGGCTTGTGAAGGTCGTAGGACAGCGGGTGATTAGAGGTCAGACTGCCACAGAGAAGATTTGGGGAAGGACAGCAAGGATCTTCTATCTTGACCATGATGAGAACCTTGCAACCCAAACTCCAGATTGTGGTGATGACTGCTTGGCGTGTATGGACGATGGCGCTCACCTCGACTCCTTGAAGGGAATAGCTATGGCCAAGCTCCTTGAGCAGGTACTCGGAAAGGTCAAGCACATGGACAACTACGGCAAATGGATTGCCAGCCTTAACCACAAGATTAAAGCTGAGATCATGGAGCTAGTTGAGAAGATTCCAGAGGAGGATATAAAGTACCTTGCTAAACTTCCTTATGCTTCCATCGACCAGATTTTGACCATATCTGCTCTCATGTCTCTGTTCAAGAGAAGGTCAAAGACACTTCAGGAATTCTACTCGGTATTTGAGGACGCGAGTTTAGGTTAAGATGGACTACCTGCTACCAATATACATCATCTCATTCATTGTCCTCCAGACATTTATACCCGGGTTCCCAAAGGAAGTTCTACTCCTACAGGCAGGAGCGAGTTTTGGGTGGCTAGCTGGGGGATTGATCAACTGGTTCGCCATGGTCCTTGGCGCTCAGGTTGCATACGAGCTCATTAGGTATCTATCTGTTCGATCCGAACGGGTTATTGAGTCCTTGAGGAAATTCGAGCACAACCCACACGTAGTTAAGGTCAGAGAGAAAGGGAACTACGGCCTACTTATCACTCGACTCATCCCCTATGCACCAAACGACGTGCTGAGTATCATGTCGGGTTTCCTCCAGCTACCCCGACGGGGCTATCTGATCGTCTCAGTAGTCACCGCACTTCCCTATGCACTCGTCTTTGCATACCTCGGTCAGATAGGAGCGGAGTACATAGACAATCCAGATTTGCTGCTCAAGGTAAATATCGCTCTTGTATTGTTCTTCACCCTCGGCGGGGTTATAGCACTGCTAATAAATCAGATTAGAAAAAGAAGTCCTCAGGTTCAGGACGATTAAATCTTGTTCGCAAGTTTATACCTGAATACGACCACTGCAATGAGTGATGAAAATATAACTGTCAAAGGGATTGGAGTCTGTTCTGTCGTTAATCGTAATAATTGGGTATTAATCTTTTCATGATAGGCTCTATCCATCGGGGAATTGTCTTTGAGACCTGCCTCTCCGGCAATCGAGTACGGTCCCCCTGTCGAGTCATCCCAGTAGTTACTTTCGAAGAGGACCCCCTGGGATGACGAAAAGGCCTAGCTCTCCGTTTGTTTCTCCCACCCATTGTTATAGAAGCTGTTATTACTTATGGTGTAATTCTGCAAGGAGTCTAATATAATCTCTATTGCATAGCTCCCATCGTCTTGGAAAAGGTTATCACTGATAAGGACTAAGATGGAATTTCCACAGCAAGCGCCCCCAAATCCAGTGACGTAAGAGGCTCTCACAAATGAGTTGGAAGTAATGGTTAAGTTAGATATATCCCACCCCAGTTTTAGTTGTATATCCCCTTGGGCAAATAAATTATCACTGATATCTCCAGAATTAATATTCAGAAGTTTAACCTCCCCATTGATCTCATTATGATCGTATGTGAGTTCTCCTATACCCGAGATTTCCTCATTAACAATTCCCGTGTTATTGTAAATCTCTAGAACATCCACGTTACTAATAAATGTGTATGTATCGGTAATGGCAGTGTTTCCAACAATTGAGAGTTTGTTTATATTCGAGAGAATTAGATTTCTTCCCCAGTCCTCTTTCTGAAAGTAGTTGTTCTGAATTAATAGGTTATCAACTGATATTGCATAGACAGATTTCATATAGAGTGCATAAGAGTTATTGTCCCGTTCATAGAAGTAAGAATCCTCGATAGTCACCGATCCATCAATATTCTGAAGGTCTATCATCCCCGGATTTGATCCGCTCATCATCTTAACTCTGTCCATTCTGAAGAAGTTGTTTCGAATGACGATATTTCCAACTATCCCATTAATTGTTATGGCATTAATACTGTCGGAAACTCTACGGTCGATAAGCTGGGAGAATCTCAGATTTTCAATAAGGTACGGATTCTCCTGACTGCCGTCACCATGAATTCCGTACTCGCTGAAATCCTCTGCAGAGGAGATGTACATCGCAGGACTCTCCTTTAGATTGTCATAACGATATGCTATCGGATTTAATTCTGCTTTAACTTGGAGTATTGTAAACCCATTACTCAAAGTCAAGAAGAGAAGTGATAGGAGAAGAAATTTCTTGAACTTAGCTCTGTTTATTTATCGGGCTGAGCACTATTAATAATTTTCGAAATTCGAGGGGCGAACAATACCAATGCAAATGCAGATATTTCGACAAATCAACAGTAGTTGAGAGATGCGAGCCTCTATCGGAGAGGGGGGAGATAAAGTGAAGTGGTCAATCGACCAGCCTATTAGCCCAGGGCTCATCATGTCGATACAGAGAAAGTTGCTAGAAAATGAGGACTTTTGGACTGGGACTACAATTGAGGAGATTGCTCTCTCACTGTACCGGAACTATGACATCAAAGATCTTCAGGTCAAAGTTATGGACGAGGACCCTAGACTAATCAGCGAAATTTCAGTTCTCTTCCGACTTAAAGGTGATGATGGTTTCTTTGCGATAGGTGGTGCTGAAAAATACAATGTGCTTGCGAGATTATACCTTCCCGTTATATTTGCGCTTGTTCGTATTTTTAAACACAAAGAGGTGTCCTAATTTCGATAGATTTTAATTCACCCGTGAGTTAATATAAATGGTGAGCACGGTGGGTTTCGCAACGAGTTGGTCGAAGCAGTTAACCTGCCCAATCGTGAGAATGGCGCAGGTAGATGACATACCGTCCATCGTCGAGACCATACTCAATTCAGATTCCCTCTTCATCAAGAACATATTCAGGGATAAATTGGACAAGGCCAGAGATGCACTCATCGAGACCTATACCAACAACTATGCTGGTTTGTACGTTATTACCGAGGGGCCCATGGTCATCGGGGTTACAAGATTGCAGCTCCCCACTCAACCATTGTACAAGGCAATTAGCTTCCAGACTCTGATAAAGCACCTCGGCTGGAGAAGGGGTCTCAGGGCAGGTTTCCTCATGTCACCTTGGGATGAGTACAGGTCGAAGAGAAATGAGGCTTACATTGAGTTCCTCTACATTCGATCTGAGTGGAAGAACAGTGATGCTGGTCGTATACTTCTGAATAAGGCAGTTGATCTTGCCATCGCCACCAAATCGAAATTCATCTCCATCTTCGTACCACACCTAGACCAAAAGATGACGGATCTGCTTGAGAGGAGAGGATTCTTCAGACACAGGAACGTGAAGTCTCCGTTCGCCAGTATTTTCTCAGACGTGTACCAGTGGGAGAAGTGGGTGTGCCCAACTGTAGATCGACCTATTACCATTAAGGGACTGCTGATCAACAGAGTGGAGCGAGCCCGTAGGGTGTGGAATCGGAGGAGACAACAGGCTATTACCAGTTTTAGGTTCAGTGTAGCCCTGGTGATGCTTCCACTGATCTACGGTACATTAGCGTACTACCGTGGGTTCACTCTTGCAACACTGGGTTGGGTGCTGGTTCTTGTCAGTCACAGTATCGGGCTGTTCTCTATCTACTTCAAGAGACTGAGTGGCGCGGTGCTCCTGTTTTCGGCTGTGATTGTCGAGAGTATCAACTTGATTCTCAGAGCGGTATTCACCGAGACATGGAGCTACCGTTTGTGGTTACTTCCACTTGCATTCCTCAACTTCTGGATGGTCTGGGTACTCTACAGGGCGAAGAAGATGAACTACCTTGCACAGCAGGAGATTCCAATTCCCCAGAATATGTGATCTACATTCGAGTGAATTACTTACCGGTGAACTCCGCTTTACGCTTTTCTAGAAAGGCACTCATTCCTTCTCTAAGGTCATCAGTCGAGAAGCACATCGAGGCGTAGTTGACCTCGAGTTCTTGGCCAGAGATAATGTCCATATTAGATGCAGCGTAGATCGCATCCTTGGCTGCGTGTAGGGCCACGGGTGCCATCTTCTTCAGAGTCTTTATCATTTTACCAAGCTTCTCATCGAGGTTTTCGAAGCTCGCGACATCATCCACGAGACCGAGCTCATATGCTCTCTTAGCGTCAATCTTCTTCCCCATTAGGATCATTGACTTGGCCACCGATGTACCTACTGCTCTAGTAAGCCTCTGTGTACCTCCAAAACTCGGGATAAGACCTAGGGATACCTCGGGAAGTCCGAGAACTGCATTTTCTGTAGCGAGCCTGATGTCACAGGCCAAGGCCAGCTCAAGACCTCCGCCAAGCGCGTACCCGTTTACTATAGCAATAACTGGTATAGGGAGAAGTTCGATACGGTCAAGTACCCTCTGTCCATATGTGAGGAACTCACGGGCCTCAAGTGGGCTAAGTTTCACCATCTCAGAAATGTCAGCTCCTGCGACGAATGATTTTTCCCCAGCTCCTCTGATGGTCAGTACCCGGATGTCGGAGATACGGTCCTCGATTGTATCGATTGCCTGATCCAGCTCTTTTAGCACATCAGAATTCAAAGCATTGAGTGCCTTCTCTCTGTTGATTGTGATGGATGCGATATCCGACTGGATATCGAGACTTATGAAATTCATTGAGTCAGAATGGAGATGATGTTTTTAATCAATTCTATGGAGTTACGGACTCCAGATATCAGTGTATAGATATTTGAGACCTTTGTAGTACGCAATGAGCTCGTCTCGATCTCGGGGCAAGATACCTGCATAGTTGCTGGCCATCCTTACCTCATGCATCACCTCGTCTCTAATCCCTACTTCCGTGTCCCCGTCGATGAGATCAGGAAAGCTCGATCTGAAGTCCTTCTTGACTTTTCTAGGAGGGCGGAACTCGACAGTTACCTTCCTGTTAAGTGGTGGGAGGAAGTCCTTGAAGTGCACATGGTCTATTCCCGATATGCCGATAGGAAGGATAGGACAACCAGTATGGGCAGCAAGTCTGGCGAATCCTAATTTCCCATGAATGACTCTCTTGTCATGCATGAAATTTGCTTCAGGGAATATCAAAAGGGTGTATCCGCGTTTTAACGCTCGATAGGAGATGTCATAGGTCTCCTTTTTAGAACCTGAAGGTGGTACTGCGATGACTCCTAGCTCTCGGTAAATGTACCTCAGAAGCTTCGAGTCCCACCATGGGTTGTCTAGTGCCAAGGTGTGTATCTTGTACCTATATTTGGGGGAGATATATGCAGGGTCGAGACCTGTGTCATGGTTCGAGACCAAGATGGCGGGGGTATCACCGAGGAGTTCGATATTCTCTGTGCCCCTATACCTCGGGCAGAACAGGATACGAGCGATGGTCTCAACCGGAGCTTTGAGGATCTTGTACTTCCACCCTGGATCATGTCCCGCCAGATGAGTTGAGTCGCGAGGAGGCCACTGCTTGATTCTCAGCTCCATAGTCTGTGCTAGACCTAGGGGAATTTAGGCGTTATGACATCCTCACTCGTCCGAACGAT
Organism: Candidatus Heimdallarchaeota archaeon; assembly: GCA_015522385.1. Next base: position 9,764 of record WAMJ01000226.1, on the reverse strand, counting down.
TATATTTGAGGACAAGTTGGTACCCTATGAACTACAGGATCGAATCGGACTCCATGGGTGAAGTACAGGTTCCGAGCAATAAAATGTGGGGAGCCCAGACCCAGAGATCCCTTCAGAACTTTGACATATCTAATCGAACATTCCCAGAACCATTCATCCGGGCCCTTATCGAGACCAAACGGGCCTGTGCAATAGCCAACAAGGAGCTGGGTGAACTTGAGAGTAACCTTGCCAATGCCATAGTGGAAGCGGCAGAGCTCATTCTCAATGAGGGAAAATACCTTGACCAGTTCCCACTCGATATCTACCAGACAGGTTCCGGTACCCAGACCAACATGAACGCCAATGAGGTCCTATCCAACATTGCCATATCTATCCTTGGAGGTGAGGTCGGGAGTAAGAAACCAGTTCATCCAAATGACCATGTCAACAGGGGACAGAGTAGCAATGATGTGATTCCTACGGCGCTCTATGTCTCGACGATGGTAGAGGTGACGAGAAGACTACTCCCTGCAATAGACACCATGATAGAGGCCCTTGATAGGAAGTCTGAGGAATTCAAGGATATCATCAAGATAGGAAGGACTCACCTCCAAGACGCAGTGCCGTGCACTCTAGGTCAAGAATTCTCTGGTTTTGCCTCTCAGCTACGCATCTGCCAGCAGAATATCAGGGACAGTTCCGAGCACTTGAGGCAGCTCGCTCTGGGAGGTACAGCAGTCGGCACTGGACTGAACGCTCATCCAAATATGCCTAGTAAGGCGATAAAGATCATCTCGGAAAGAACAGGCATAGACTTCAGAGATGACGGCAATCGATTTGCCCTACTGGCGGGCAAGGATGCCATCGTGGCTGTCAGCGGTTCGATAAAGTCACTTGCTGTCGCACTCATCAAGATAGCCAACGATATCAGGTTCCTCGGTTCTGGACCTAGGGTAGGTTTGGGTGAGTTAATCCTACCTGCAAATGAGCCTGGTTCTTCGATCATGCCGGGAAAGGTGAATCCGACACAGGCAGAGATGCTCGTCCAGGTCGCAGCACAGGTAATTGGGAACGATACAGCCATTACGCATGGTGGGATACAGGGGTATTTTGAGCTGAATCTGATGAAGCCAATGATCGCCTCCAATGTCCTCGAGAGCATAGATATCCTCACACGTGGTATGCAGTCATTCACCAAGAACTGTCTCATCGGTCTCCAGGCAAATACCAAGAGGATAGACTCTCTTGTTGAGCAATCTCTCATGCTTGTGACTGCCCTAACGACGTATCGGAAGGGAGACAAGATCCCCTATCCCTATGACAAAGCAGCAGCTGTTGCGAAAAGAGCATTCAAGGAGGACAAGACGATCCGCGAGGTTTTGCTAGAAGAGGGAGTTCTTACTCCCGAGGAGATCTCAGATGCCCTCGACTTGAAGAGGATGGTAGAATAGTCCGTTCTCAAATCAGGAGAGATTTATACTTCTCCACACAATTTCGGATATGACTGGATTAGAAATCGAGTACATAACAAGGAACGAATCAGGATCTCTCCCACAGAAGGGAGATCAGGTTAAGGTTCACTACACTGGTTGGTTAACTGACGGAAAGAAATTTGACAGCAGTGTTGATAGAGGACAACCCTTCACTTTCCCTCTCGGAATGGGAAGAGTGATCAGGGGATGGGACGAAGGAGTTGCTAAGATGAGAGTGGGAGAGAAGGTCAAGCTCACTATTCCCCCTGATATGGGCTATGGGAGCAGGGGTGCTGGAGGAGTTATTCCCCCAAATGCAGTACTTATTTTCGAAGTAGAGCTCCTAGAGATAATATAAAATTCCTCACTTAAATAATCTCTTTCTTCGTTTTTCTCAAGTTTTTTGACCATTCTTAAATACTAGTCTCGTTTCAGAATCAGATTATCTGACTGTCTCTTGACCCGCAATTTGACCATAGAATTTATCTGGGGATACGGCACACATTTACTGTTGTAGGTGTCTCTATACAATCATAATAATAGATAGTTTAATGAGATACATACATTGTAATTAGAGGATTAATATAATTCCAGAGTGGCAAGTAGTGTCTTATGTTCTCGAAATCTTTATCTGGGAATTTACTGTAGATCGTATAATGGGCTTTAGGATTCGAGCCGTTGATCCGCTCCACACCCTACCAGAAACAATTTGCACGGAATTCACATATATCATCTACCTGTATGGACAGGTAGTCTGACTTCTTCTTCGAAATATAGAATACTTTAATGGTGTACTATATACAGTGTTGATATATTTCAGGCTATAGATATTTTGAAAATTCGATGGTTTTCTCCTATTTCCAGAACGAGATTAAGATCGCTGACACTATTGAAAATAGAACTATAGGAAAGCCATTAACCAGCATGTATGGTATCATGAGAATCAGGTGAATACCCAATACCTTTCCCAATGTAATAGGTGGTGGAATTCCACCATTGATCTCCTTAACGGGAAGTTTCTTCATAAACGGATAGTAGTCCGAGATGGCCATCCACATGACCAATACTGAGAAGAAATAGACATCCAAGTTGATAACTCCTCGAACAATCCAAGATACCAGATACGTTGAGATTAGTACTATGACCAGAGCAATTACAGAATATCGCATGGAGGAAAGTACCGGAGATGGAAGAGTCACAACTTGAGTAGGTACACAGAAATTGTGTCTCGTTTCACCATTATATTTACTTGATACTATCACATACTCTGGCTGGAAAGTGTTTGCTAAGTACATAATCCTCTCGTCTGGCTCCCTCGTAAGATCTAAAAAATATAGTGAATTTCTCGATCCAAACGAGGAATTCTCAAGTACTGAAGGTAGATCATTAAATTCATCCGCAAGAACATCTCTCCAATTTGGGTACTTCAGCCACTGTATTCCATAGAGTACAAGGAGGAGTCCTGGAATAAGAAATAGGATGGGCTGATCATATATAACTCCAAGAACCACCGAGACGGCCATTGTAACTATGGTTAGAAGAGAATATCTTGAACGTATATCAATACTATAGCGAATCGAAAAGGTAATCTGGCCCAATACAAGGAACATGCCAATTCCTATCCAGTAAACTAATTCGATTTTTGGGTTGAGAATAAAACCATCATAGAATACAGTATTGAGAATTCCACACAGTATAGGAAAAAGATAATTGAATCGATCCGACCTATATATGGGGGTAATAGGTATTACATTCTCGGAGTCATTCATTAGCTGATAGATCCTTCTCATCTCTCTAACCTCCGTATCTCTGGGAAAATTGTGCATAGAAGAATGCAGATGATAAGAAGAGGATCATTTGCCCTCCGAAGAATGGATAGAGAGTATAGCCAGTCCGAATGTTTGCCTCAATAATAGAATTGAATTCAAATCCAACAAAAATTCCTATCATTAACCCTAGAACTACTAGCAGTCTGTGCCCAATAGAAGTCAGTTGGATTCTATCTACTATAGCTCCAATTATGTCATCATTAATTGTTCCCTCAACGAGTAGTTCAAAAAGAATCTTGAAGATGGGGGGAAAACCCAATATGCCTAATACTGTATTGATTATTACAACGACAACAGGAGAAGCAAGAAGCAATTTAAGGATTGGGACATTCCTTATTTTTTTGTTGAGATTGGAGCCCACAAAGGAATTAACAAAGTTGTTTATTGACATAATTCCGAGACCAAGGTAGTGTCCTACTAGGACTATTGAAAAGAAATAAAGGGCTTCCCTCTGGGCATCATTTGGATTGTTTATTGGGAAGGTCGATATAGTCTGGATTGCAGTGAGTATTATTGATGAAACAATAAGTGTAATTCCTGCCAAATTAGCCTTGTCTGGTGAAGAATTTGCAAGAGCACTAATTCCAAGATAACCAAAAGCTAGAGCTTGTCCCTGTAAAAGGAGAGAAAGGATAAGAAGAACTAAGGTTCCCACTAGGGGATTGGAAGACAGGCTTAATGTCTCTGGAGTGAACATATCGAATGGAACAAATGAATCCTCAAATTGAAAAATTAATTCCATGGAATCTGAAAGAACCCGCAAACTGGATATATTGTCGCTGTTAGTAAAAATCATCTGCAATATATTCATAAGTCCAGATATTAGAGAATTCATCATTGTTGCGGTTGAGGAAAGGATTATTGATAAGACAGAATCGCGAATGTAATTTTCTGCACTCTTAATGCCGTCCCACGCAGCGCTCAGCCCGTCCTTTACCGCCTGCACTGCGGAGGTCACTCCTGTAAAGATCCCCGCAACCACGTCCACAAGGGTCTTGCCCTTCAGCACGGTATCCCAGAGTGCGGATACCCATGGATTATGCGTGAATTCTGTACGGATTGTTCCTGGTAGGGTGTAGAGGAGATCAACGGTCCGAATCCTGAAGCCCATTGGTTTATCTGCAATCAAAACGCACATAAAGATTACGAGAGCATAAGTCTCTACCTGCCAATTTTAGAATTTATCAATCCAGAATTAATCTGTTATCATATCAAAAGACTCTCAATAACAATTGACCAGAGACTTCTACACCAGCCAGTATGCTCCAAATCCATGAGAAAAGAGTCAGGATGATAATATGATAAGACCACTATAGATATAGAGTGGGTCAATTGCTCGAATGTTTAAGCTCCTCATTTTTCGGACAAGATAAATCTACCCTGAATTTGATAATTATTTTGTGAACAAATATTAAATTTTAGACAATAGAAGTCTATCCTCAATTTGGAGGACTATTCTTCTTCATCCTCATCTTCCCTTAACTCCTTAGCTAATTGATACAGATAGTGGACATAATACCCGTAATGCTCAGCAATAGACATCTCTAACATTATCAAGATTTGATAGATCCGAGGATGTCTAAGCTCCTCTCCAGAGAATATTCGATCGACATTGATCCCCAGAAAGAGAACGAATACTGAAAGCAAAAAAATAAAAAACGCATTGTACAGAGAAGGTTTTTCCTTCCCCATGAGAACCTTTATTTTCTTTGCATTCCTATAAGTTGGATTAATATAGGTCGCGATATATGCTGACCAAAATAGTAGGAAATTTGGGAAAAAGCTAAAGTCCTCAAATGTCTGTAATACAAGCATCCAAATTGGTAATACAATTAACCAAAGTATATATTTGGTTATGAAATCCGAGAGATTTTTCTCGGAAAAAGGAATCCTCAGTTTCATTATAGATATCCTCCTGCGAGCTTCGCGAAGATGATACTCGCAATCAGGCTCTGGATTGCTAAGAAGACATACATCGTGAGTGCTGAATTTAGATCTTGTATAGAAGTTTCCGTATTAGGTATTTTGGATTCAGCTATGGATACCAGGGCTATAGCATCACTCGCATCCTTAAGCCCCTTGTTCGCACCCGTGAGGTTTTGAACTGTTTTGAATAAAGATACCTTCTCGATACCAGAATTTGCGTTCATTATGTTCTCCATTATATTATTCATTATCTTTCCATCTGGGTGTAATAGGTTTTAAATTCTCGGAGTCATTCATTAGCTGATAGATTTTTCTTATCCCTTTATTCTCTGTATCTCTGGGAGAATTGTGTATAAAAGAATGCAGATGACAAGATCGTCTAACCTTTAAAGAAGATGCAAAGAGGAAAGCCAGTACTAGTATTAGCCTTAATAAAGAAATTTACTTCAAATGGAGATTCTTCAGATTATTGAACAGAATTGGGAAGACCAGCACTCTGGGATTCTCAACCCAGTAAAACCATTTTCAGGTGGAATAAAGGTATCCAGTGTTGTCTCCCACAATTGGTTTAGTTTTTACGTATCCAGAATATTCTAAGAAGAACTAAGTAAGAAAATACAAATACCAATGGATCAATATCCTTACCAATTAGTAACAGAAGAAGGAATATCAACGATATCTTAAAAATATTTATTACATTCTCCCTTGAGTAGATGTCATCCTTCCACGATCTGTCGTAATTGTATACATAATTACGCCTTGCAAACCCTTGGACACCGAAAATAACCAGAAAGATATCATTGGACACAGGGATAGATAGGATCAATGGTGGTCCAAAGATTGATATGATCTCAATGCACAACAATACTATAGTTTGGAGCAATTCACTGGTGCTCCTATCTGTGTCAAAATCATCATCAGCAACAGAATTTACTCCTATTGGGGTTATCACACATTTTAGTTCTCCGTCTATTCCTACTCTATCAAATTCATCAAGACTTAGGAAGGATAAATCCAGAGTAATTATCGACCCTCGTGAGAACGAAGAACGTTTCATGACCATGTCTATTTTCCCCAGAGGGATGTTGAATTCTTCGAGTTTTTGTCGATAGAGATGATCGTACGATTGGATCTGAAATAGAAAGGCCAAGAGGATAGATAGGTCAATAGCTGCAACCAGAAACTTCCCCTCTATCAATACATAAAGCAACGAGACAAAGGACAAGACGAGAAGTAGGACCTCCGACCACCCCCTGACTATGATATCAAAACGCATAGACCAATAAAAAAACGTCAACGAGATGTAGATTGAGATTGCAGCCAAGGTTACGTACACATAAGGATGAAACCACTCTGGGAAGGGTAAGAGAGAGATCAGTACGAATAGTACAGTCAACTTCTCCTGGAAGTACGGGGGTGTCCGTCTTAATGTTCTTATCTCATCGGCAGAAATCTGGTAAACCATCCACTCAACTCCTAAATCTGTTCTTCATCAACGTAAAAACCAATGATAGTGTGAAATAGAGTGACATGCTTGAAAAGAGATAGGGATAAATCACAAAATCATTTGGTACTCCCTTGATAAGAAAATCGTTGGATTTCCATGCAAAGACGGAACCAATCGTAAAGGATAGAGCCACAAATATTCGTTCATCAAATTGAGTTCCCACTAAATAGTCAATAATGTAACCTGGTAAATCATCGTTATATTCAGAATCGATAAATCCCTCACTAATAATTTTGTAGATAGTTGTCAATCCGAGTATAGCAATTATTGTTTTCACGAAAACTTTGGTTCTAGTATTTGAATGCAAGATTATTATTATCTTATTACCAGTCAATCTCTGATGTAGGGTAGATCCTTGGAAGGACTCAGTAAAACTGATGAATGTGTATACAAACATTCCGAGGAAGAACCCAGATAAAAATAACGTTAGATAGTAAAGAGCCTCTTTTTCATCAGGTAATGGGTTCGATATAGGAGCTATGGTCAATAGTGGAAATAATGTTAATAATAATGACGTGAGTAGCAAAAATATTCCAATCCCATTGGCTTTCTCAGGTGAAGTGTCTGCCATATTTCTGATTGCCAGATTTAGCAATCCTTGAGCTCCAAACTGTAGAACTAAGAGAAGAAGAAATGAGATAATAGAGGCGATTAGGGGATTAGAGGAAATTGAAAGCGTTTCTGACAAATCCAATTCAATACTTCGATCAAGAAGTTTAATACCGAATTCCAGTCTGTTTGCGTAGCTCCCGAATATATATTGCTCACCGTAATAATTGAAAAATACTCCAGAAGTATTTTCACTTACAGCTGAAAACCCAGGTAATATTTTAGCTATTATTTTAATTAGACCAAGTGAGAAGAGATTCATTATCGTCGTAGAGACTGAAAGAATATTGGTTAATGCTGTAGTCAACACGAACTGACCCGCACTCTTAATGCCGTCCCACGCCTTGCTCAGTCCCTTTTTAACGGTCTGCAGGCCCGTCGGCACTCCGGTGAAGATCCCCGCCACAACATCAGCCAAGATCTGCCCCGGTAGGACAGCATCCCAGAGTGCGGATACCCAAGGATTATACGTCATTCTAACATGTAGTGTATCCAGAAGGGGGTAGAGAGGATCAACGTTCCGAATCCTGAAGGCCATCAGGTCATCTTTGGATCAACTTCAGATAAATGTTACCCTTTTCTTGATATCTTTGAACTATCTTGTTCTCATAGATAGAATAATTCCTCAAAGATGGTACATTATTAGGATGATATTTATGTCTGAATTTCCTCAGCAGACCCCTCCTCAATCTCTGGAACGTATTCCATCTGGAAGTAGAGGATGATCATCACGATGTCGTGGGTCAGGATTGGAATTATCATGGGAACATAATTTTTGGCTACCCTGTCGTCGATGAATAGGACATTAGAAGCCAAATAGGCCACACCCAATAAAATGAATCGGTCCATGATATAATTCATAGCCTCAGTTGATTCAATCCTCGAAGCAATCTTTTTCAAATCTCGAAAATCGCTAAGAGAGACATCCCGCGTTTCATTTCTTACTCTGAAGAAGTAGAATGCGAGGGGAGGGATTGCCAGACTAACTACCCAGTACCTCATTGAAATTGTAGTCAAAACAAGAATGATGATGACCACCCAGATGGTATATGTCCTATTGTAACTAAATCTCAATTTGTCCTTGTTAGCGATGCTCGTTAATCCCACGCTAAGATATAATATAAAGAAGAGAAGGCCAAACCGTAGCAATTTATCCTCATGTCCATTATAATATAAATAGGAGGCGAAGGATATAAGATACACCCATATAATGGAATTGATCAACCAAGTCATCAGGGATCTCATTACTGAATCCCTCCGCTTAGGTACAGGAATACAATTCCGAGAATAAAATGCATAATAATTAGCATCATCATGAAATTTTCATATTCTTCCATCTTCAGAGCATCAGTCACCAAACTCGCACCCCCGGACATCACGGCTTTAGCACCTGTCACACCGAGGACGATTCCGAGACTAGCAAAGAATGAGCTGAAGTACCACATAGCGATCTCAAGACCAGCTCCCGCCTCCGGTGGATCCAGATAGCCTAGCAGATTAGAGAACATGTATCCAAGTACAGTTATTATAAATTTAAGTACAAATTTCTTGAATTCTCCCGCATAGAATGAAGTTGCTTCAAGTGATAGTGCAATCCCAAAAATCGCGGACAGCTGGTAGATTGCCATCCGGAGATAATACTCCTTCTTGTCCCCCTCGCTCAGACCCACCGACTCCGTCATGAGAGCTGCGATGATCGAATACACCAATGCCGAGAGCACCAGTAGGAACCAATCCCCGCGAGTTGTCGATCTGTCATCCAAGAGAAGTGTGAACATCATTGCAGTACCTGCCTCGAAGACACTTAGGACCTGCATCTGATCGTAGGCCAGACTCTGTCCGAGACCGAGAGTCTCTATCGATACCGTGGGGTAGATAAGAGGGAGATAGAAGTTGAGAATCTTCCCGCCGTTGACAAGGACAGACAGTGAGAAGAGGTCATTCAACTTCACCTCAAGTTGACTACCTCCCAGAGAAATAATTGATCCCTCACTTGATATTGGTACTCCTGTAACTGTCGAGATGAGGACTGAGAACATATACATCACCATACCGATCTGATCCAGTATGGAATTGAGGAGGAGGAGCAATAATTCTTTGCCTATGGATGCTCCTGCGCTCCTGATCTCGTCCCATGTAGCACTCAGTCTGTCCTTCACCCTCTGCAGCGCTGTCGTTATTCCGGTGAAGATCCCCGCTACAATATCCACAAGGGTCTTTCTCGGTAGGACGGTCACCCAGAGTGCATACGGGTCATTGACCAGTGAAGGTGTAGATGAAGGGTAAAACTCTAGAATCCAGTGACCCATTAGGGCATCTACATTCCTTCCCAAGATAAGTATTTCGAGATGATCTTCGATATTTCATTTGTCTATCAGGTTATTCTAAGGTCTTATTCTGATCAGAAAAGCTAATCTCCAATAGTCTCCTCTAATGATT
>WAMJ01000225.1 GCA_015522385.1 Candidatus Heimdallarchaeota archaeon | reverse complement strand
GAGTAAATCATTTCTGAATAAGCTTGACAAATTTTCAGTACACGAGGATCTCTTGGATAGCTATTTTCTCCCTTGGTACTTTATTACTCACGTATGGATACCTTGGTCTTCCAACCACCTTGTGGCATCGATCGCAGCTTGGCATCCCATTCCCGCAGCGGTAATAGCCTGTCGGTATCTCGTATCTACGACATCACCCGCAGCGAACACCCCCTCAATATTTGTGTAGGTGTATTTCTGTGTGAGTATGTAGCCCTTGTCATCCAACTCAATCTGATCCTTGAATATCCCAGTGTTAGGTATATGTCCAATTGCTATGAACACTCCATCCAGATCCAGATCCTCAAACTCCCCAGTTACTGTATTCTTGAGCTTGACTCCGGTAACAGATTCTAGGAACCCGTCCTTCTTGGAGTAGATATCCGCAACCACTCTATTAAGTAAGAACTCAATCTTTGGATTCTCTTTGGCCCGATCAAGCATGATTTTTGAGGCCCTGAATCCCTCTCTTCTGTGGATAATGTAGACTTTCTTGGCATATCGAGTGAGGAATGAGGCCTCCTCCATGGCGCTATCACCACCGCCAACGACACAGACTACCTTGTCCTTGAAGAATGCACCATCACAAGTTGCACAGGATGATACCCCAGATCCAGTGAGCCTCTTTTCTGATTCAAGGCCTAACCACCGGGCACTAGCTCCAGTAGAAATAATCACGGAGTGTGCCTTGTACTCTGCGCTGTATGTCTTGACAGTGAACGGTCTCTGACTAAAGTCTACTTCGGTTACATCCTCGTTGATAATTTCAGCTCCAAACTTCGCAGCCTGTGCCCTCATCTCCTCCATAAGATCTTGCCCTTGGATACCATCCTTGAAGCCAGGGAAATTCTCGACCTCAGTGGTCAACATCAATTGACCACCCGCTTGATATCCTGCCAAAAGGAGGGGTTTGAGTTCTGCTCTTGCTGCATAGATTCCAGCGGTGTATCCCGAAGGTCCGCCACCAATTATGATGACATTTCGAACATTTTCAGACATAGAGCAAAATTAGTGACTAATGTAATTAATATTATGGTTAAATTTCTCCAACTTTGACCATGATCTTATATAAAAATTAAATCAATATTTGTAGTCTTCAAACAGTTTTTCAAGTGTGGCACTCTTTCTTGTTAGATCCTGCAGGGTTGAAATAAGTGCATTGACTGAACCACCCTTCGTCTCGACCTCCATTGACATCTTGTCGACACTCATCATGAATGACTTCAGGACACTCATCAGGTTCTGAACGTTGTGACCAATTTCCTCAATCCCAGTCGAGGCGATCTGGTACATCTCCCTGATGTCCTCCTTCAGGTCGTCAGTAGCTTTGACAGCCCGATTAGAGAGTTCGGTCACATCGTCTGCAACAAGGTTAAAGCCTCCGCTACCTATCTCACTCTGGCTCGCCTCGATTGCTGCATTGATGGCCACAATCTTTGTCAGATCCGACAGGTCGTTCAGAGCCTTGAGCTTATTCTCGATGTAGTTCATCGAGACCTGTAACTTGGTCTGTTGCGTCGTGATTACGTGGTTTAGGTTCTCAAGGGTCAGAGATGCCTGATCCCGAATTGAGTCAAAGCTAGACTTGGATAGACTCATATTCGAGAAGTAGTTGACAAGATCCTTCGAGAATCCATTCACTACGGACGAAGCATCACTAATTTCATTGGTAATATGCTTTGTGACCTCCATTGTTTCAACCAGGTCAGACCTGAACTTGTTGAGCGAGGAGGTAATCTCCTTAATCTCCTTGAAGTGCCTACCAGTAAGTTCTGTATTGGATACTCTCAGATCCTTGTTGGCGAGATAAGCAGTCTGGGTACGGATACCCCTGAATCCCTTGATGAGATCGGATGAGTCGCTGAAGATTAGAAAATACATCCACGCAATCAAGGGACCTGCAGATGAGATCAATATACCTACAATGACCTTGTCTATGAACGACTGATCTGCGAGATAAAATACTCCTATGACAATTGTAGAGTTTACAATGATGAAGAAAGTCACGAACTTCAGAATATTCTTTAGAATAAACGATCGCTTGAATAGAAAGTAGATGATGTAAGAAATCAGAATTGCGAGGAGTATTCCTGAACCTACTCCGAGCAAGAAATTCTGGTCTATAGTCGCCATCAACACAGCTTGGATTAGCACATTATAAAAGCAGTGAAGACATGTTGTCAAGATTAATTATAATTTTCTTGATATTGATAACCCGACATATTATATATAAGCAACCTAGAATAATTATTGCTGGTGATCAATTGACCAAAGTGAAACGCTCTTTTCTTCTCATGCACCCCGTGCGAAGAGAGATCTACAAGATTGTTTCTGAGTCCCCTGGGAACTACTTCTTCGACATCGCCAATGAGCTGCAGCTTCCCCATGGAACTGCATTTTGGCACCTAAAGAAACTGGAGGATGCAGGACTAGTAAAATCTATAAAATTTGCTGGTAAGAGACTGTTCTTTTCAACCTCTCTTAGGGGTGAGGAGATCGAAAAAGCCTTTGTCGTTCTCAAGAGTGAAGCGACCCAACATGTGTTTCAGTACATCGTCGATAATGAGGGGTGTTACCAAGCACAAATATCGGAAGCTCTTCAGAATCATCATGACACAATCAGGCATCACATCCAGAGATTAATAGACGCGAACCTCATCCGATCCGAGAAGAAAGGGAGGAACGTCTTCTACTTTATCTCGGATATTGGGACTAAGATCCTCTCCAGTACCACAGAGATCATCTCACAGGCATATGTCGATCACCTATTCGAGATCTTGGAGGACGAATGTCTCTACCCTGAAGTTATAGACAAGACGCATAACAAGCTGACCATCAGAATCTCATGTATCGGAAAGGACGACGTGTATTTCTCCCTAGAGCTCAAGGGGTGGACCATGATGGAGAAGACCGTTGAGGTTGACGAGGGAGACGACGTTTTGGAATTGGACAAACCCGTTATCGCTGAGGTGGAAGAACTCTCCCGTCCGAAAATCGCAAGAATAGAGGATGACTGATTCGCAGGTCTATATCTTCAGGATAAGGTCAATATTTTTAATGACGAAATCATAGATTTCTAGCTCATCAACTAACCGTTTTTTCTCCTCAACAAAGTACTCCTTTGTAATCTCTCCCAGTTCCTTCTTCAAATTCAGAGATTCTAAATCACTTCGGAGGGTGTTACGGGATGCTATAAATTCGTTCTGCCATGACCGAATCCGAGAAGCCAGTTTAGAGTGCTCCGCTTTCAGAAGATCAAGCGTAGCGAGTGACTTCTTCATCTCATTCTCCAGTGTGTCCTTAGAGATGGTACTGGTCTCCTTCATTGTCTTGATCTTGGCGACTCGTTCCTTCGTGGCCTCGATCTGGTCAACCAGTTCTTCTATGGCCAAGGACTCGGGGACATCACTGAGTTCACTCTCTTCCCTGTTTACTTCCTCAACCTCCTTCTTCAACTTGTTAATCTTCTCTGCAACAATCTCCTTATCAAGAAATCCCGCTTTCTTCTGCTCCATAACATGCTTGATCTCCGCCTTAAGCTCAGATTTTCTCTTGTTAATCCTATTCCGGGTCTTGCGGGTCTTCAATGTCTTGAAGAGTGTATCCTTGTCGATACTCAGCTCAGTGCTGGAAGGGAGGTCTTCGAGTTCAAGACTGGTGGGAGTCTGGGTTCTTTTAGATTGTTGAAGATTATTCCCACAGTATCGGCAGTACTTCCATGTCGATTTAACTTCTCTTCCACAACTGGAACATGTTTCTGTGCTCACAGTTCTTCGGTGGCCATTCGTTCATAAAAATGAGATGGATTCGTGTGTTAATTTTCGCGCTGCACCGCTTTAATTTTCACTTGAAATTCACCCTCTCTTGGCTTATTAACTTAGAGCGCCATTTTAGTATTGTGGAAACGCTTGATCTTTCATACAGATGGGAGCCTACATTCGAGAGCCAGCTCACATTAAAGGAGGCAGTTCTCCTCTCACTTGGCACGATCAGAGTACACTACACCCTTGATGAATTTTACCTGGTCTTCGAGATATTCTCTGCAATAAAGCCACAGTATCTCCACTATTCAGGCATCAGCAACAAGCAGCTGTGGAAGTACTTGGAAAAGCTTGAGAAAGAGGGCTACATCTCTATCAGTATCAGCGCCAAGAAGGAAATTACTCTCGCTCTTACTGAGGAAGGGGCCAAGGAAGCTGACAGTCTGATCGCAAATATTTCAAGTGAACTTGTCGAGGACAGGATGGACAGTTTGAGGGAATATTTTGGGATTTCAATTCCTGCGATCTAAATACGTTTAAATTAGGTTACATCGAATTTTTCCTATTGACATACTCTGAATTGACACCTGAGATATACCACATCACCGGCGGGTTTGGTGCGCAAGGGGCCATCTATGGAGGTCTCGTCGTTGTGGACAACCCTATTATCATTTTTGGGGCGTCTGGATCCAAGTTTGTCCGCAATTTCAGGACATTTCTCAGGGACAGGGCATACGACAATCCTAAGATCAGACTGTATCTACCCAGCATCACGCACAACGAATTTTCCGTCCTTGAGGATCTGAACAAGAGATTTGAGAATCTAGAGATCGCAGTTCACAAAGATCTGGAGGAGATAGTCAGGAAACCTAGGGACAATTACACAAAGGGTCGGTTCTACCAAGAGATGAAATCACTCGCACGGTCACTTCCAGATGAGATCAAGAATGTGGTAGGAGTAGGGAAGTTCGAGACGTACGAGACGGCCAAGTCCAAGGTCATCATCAATCACTTTCCAGGACCCCACAATGGCCACTCCATATTCCTCTATGAGGATGGGAAGTTACTGGCCTCGGGTATGTTAGGTAAGTTCCTCCCGAACTATCCGTACTACTACGTCGATCAGACTTCCTCGTTCAAATCTTACCGAGAGGGAATCAATTTTCTCGAAGAGGCGAATTATGATATACTTTTCCATGCCTACGACACTCCAGTTGTAATGTCCGACATGAACAGGTTCGTCTCGCCCATGAACAAGACAATGACCGAGGTGGCCAAGGAGATCCTTGAGTGCTTGGACGTGGTACCCAAACCATACTCCAAGGTCTACAATTGCTTCATGCAGGACTACCGTCCAGATGTCGGCGAGTACAAGAAGATGAAGTTCTACGACGTCTTCCTCAGGAGGCACCTTGACATGCTCATTAGGCAGAAGTTAGTGAAAGTGGACTCCAAGGATTCTGATGATCCGATGTACTCTAGAAAGTAACAGATATTAACCAAGACTACAGTTTCTCGATGTGTATACATTTCTCTCGGGAGGTACAGGCACTCCCAAGCTACTCCAAGGATTCAGGAAGATTGTCGACGACTCCAAGCTTGAGGTAGTCTGCAACACCGGGGACGACTACTACTGGAACTCACTCTTGGTCTCGCCAGACCTCGACACTGTCCTCTACCTCTTCGCCGACCTGCTTGATACGGAGAAGTTCTGGGGGAGGAAGGACGAGACCTTCAGGATGCTAGAAGAACTCAGAACCTTCACCCCCTCTGACTATTTGGACACATGGTTTCTCATCGGGGACAAGGATCTGGCGCTTCACATCTTCAGGAATCACCTCATGAAAAGGGGGGATTCACTCTCCGATGTCACCAACCTACTTATGGAGCAGTGGGGGATTCGAGCAAAGATCTATCCCATGAGTAATGAAAAGGTCACAACGACTCTCCATGACAAGGAGGGGAATAGCTATCACTTCCAAGAATACTTTGTGAGGTACCATACCGAGATTGATGTTGAGCGTGTGGAATTTGTTGGATCTAAAGATGCTCATATCACCCCATACGTCTTCAAAACATTGTCAGCGTCCAAGAACATTATCATTGGACCGAGCAACCCCGTCACAAGTATAGGACCAATCCTTTCCGTAGAGGAGATAAGGGATAAACTGGTTGATAAGAGGGAGAGAGTGACAGCAATCTCACCAATCATCAGCTCAAAGGCATTCTCTGGACCCACCTCAAAACTGATGGATGCAGTGGGTATGGGTGCATCAATTGAGGGGTTGGTGAAGAACTACAAAGACTTCTGTGCACGGCTGGTTCTGGACGAAGCAGATCGCTCGCAAGCTCAGTTGGTGAAGGACTTTGGTATTGAGCCCATATTCACGGATATAACCCTCGCGACGATGCAGGACAAGGAAAGAATGGCGCAGTTCCTGATGGAGGTACTGTGATGATCCCGCTACTCATTCCCATCCGTGGCGTCCACTCTGCGATGAGCAGGTTGAGAAAAGACCTCGATGACAGTTTGGTGAATAACCTCGTAGAAGAATTGCTAAGTAGGGCACTACGTGCAGTACCACGGAAGGACTACGACATCATCATTCTTACATCTGACGGAGAGCTGGCAGCCCGAATGAAGCGCAATGGTTATCGGGTTATCTTGGATGACGGTCAATCCCTTAATAAAGCAGTGGCCGGTGCAGTTAAATCACTCATCAGTAAACACGTTGCACTGCTGATGCCTGATCTTCCTCAGATAAGGGAGGAAACCTTCGAGAAGATCGGACGGGTGAGTTCCCTCTTCTCCCAAGTACTCGTCCCCACCTTTGACAACGGTACGGCATTCGCCATCCTTGAGCGACGGTTCTGGGAACAGGATGCTTTAGGGGAGTCTTCTTACACCAAGTTTGTAGAGCTTCTAGATAAGGAGCACTCAGCTTTTGCCACCCATATAATTCAGGAGATACAGAGGGATATGGATACCATGGAGGACTACGAATTTTGGGGGTTCAATCTTCAAAGGTAACGTCTTCTCGCTCAAGCAGCAACGTAGATACAAGGTTGTGAACCTCCATCACCTGTTGCCTCTCATAGACCTGCTTCTCGAACCACTCCTGTTCACGGCAATCGTCATCCACGACTACTTCATTTGTGTCCAGAGTCAGAATTAGGGGGTACAGTCTGCACCCCTCAGGTCGGATCGGATAGACCGTGCACTTCCCGCTTTCCGAGAGGAAATAGCACCTTCCGTCGACATTCTTCAATTGCCAGAAACCATCCGCTTCCCTTGGAGTATAGCAGAAATCCTCAGGGCTGTATCCCGCATCGATCAACTTTGCGAGATCATCGGTTGTGAGAAGCATCTCCGTCTCAAGACAGCACTGGTGACAGTCCCTGAACAGGCATCTGACCGCTACACCCGAATTCTCTACGAGGGGGATGATGAAGTCCTCATCGAAGTCCGACGGACGAGAAAGCCTCCTTTTTTCTCTCTCCTCCTCCCTCTTGCGAAGCTCTTCCTCAATCCTTCGGCGTTCTTCCTCCTCCTTCTTGAGTTTTTCTTCGAGGAGTTTCTGCTTCTTGGCCTCCTCGTCGAGCTCTATGATCTCCTTCTCAATGTCAATTGGATCTACCATCTTATCTACCTCGCTCCAGACCATCCAAGTACTCTTCTATCAGTTTGACGGTCGCATCGATCTCCATTGGCGCAACAAGTTCCACCCTCTCCTCTCCGAACGCGTCCAACGAGTTCATGTAGCAGTCCTTCATCAGCTCAGAGAGCTTGTTGTCCTCAATCTTCTTAGTGGAATACCCCCTCTTCTCAAGCCTTGTAATCAGGTCAGGAACCCTGACCTCTAAGACAAAACATCGGTCGAGGAGTTCCTCAGGTACAAGATCCGCAAGGTGGCTCTCGATGATCACCGTACCATCCGTATTGCTGAGGTATTCCCTCAGCTTCTCCTCAATGAGATCCTCGTCGATGACATTGCACTGATTTTCCTCGTCGTACTCGATGACACACCCATGCTCTTTGGCAAATTCCCCGATATTGATGACCTGTCTCCCCTCCTTCTTGAGCATCTGAGCTACTGTGGTCTTTCCGCTCCCCGGTGTTCCGTTAATCGCTACTACCCTCGTTCTCATCCTTATCCGCATCCATATCAAAGACCACTCTGACGACTCCCTCCTCATCTTCAACCATGATCGGGGAGTTCTTCCCTCTTCTGTTAGCAAGGGCCGAGAGGTTGATCTGATACTCCCCCGTCCTCTTCACCTTAATAGACACCTGCCCGTCCATCTTTACAGGTTCATCGGGCTCGATATGCTCGATTACCTTCTCTTCTTTCACAATGGAAAAGAGCTTGGCACCGCATTCCGAGCACCCGTAGAACATCGAAGATGCTATATCATCCGATTCTGCACCACAGGATTTGCATACCGCCTTGGTCATCATTTGAGTATAGACCGCGGAGATATTTAACGTATTGGTCGAGCCTCGTCATACCCAGATGTTTCAAGAGTATTTCAGAGAGTTATATGATAATCCCCACCAACCACCTCTTGATGCTAACATCCATCTCCCGATTCTTCAGTAAAACCAAACAGGCTTCGGTCTGCCTTATCGGTGAGGTCAATACCGGTAAGTCGACCCTGGCCAACCGGATCTCCAATGACTTTACGGGGCAGGATATGAGCGCCGTATCAGAGATCGCTCACGAAACAAGGGACATCATAAAACTTGAACATGTGAACTTCAACACCGACGGCAAGAAGCTAGACCTCACACTGGTGGATACCCCTGGTATTGCTACCTCAATCGACTACAAAGAGTTTGTCGGTCAAGGTATTCCAGAGGATCAAGCAATGCAGAGGGCTAAGGAGGCCACCGCTGGGATCATCAAGGCGATCAAGTTCCTCGAGGAGGTCGACGTAGCAGTCGTTATGATGGACGCGACCAAGACCCCATTCGATCAAGTCAGTCTGACACTCATGGGCACCCTTGAGATGAACAAGAAGAAGACAATAATTGTCGCTAACAAGACTGATCTGCCCGAAGCAAAACCTGAGCTGATTAAGAGCACTTTCCCACAGCACACTGTCATCCCAATTTCTGCCCTCAAGGGAGAGGGGATAAACGATCTCTACACCAGCATTGCGGAGGTGGCATAATGACTATTCAGGGTTATGCCATCGATTTCATCCCCAGCGGTCGATTGGAGAACCTCAGCGATGAGCAGATTGTTGAATTCATCTTTGATAGAGTCGAGAAAGAGCACGTCCTCATCCTTGAGAATCCTCTGACACCATCGCTGAGGTTAGAGCTCACCGCACAGGGATTAGTAAGGTTTTCTAAGACCTTCATCGGGATTAAGATGCAGTTCATCAACATAAGGACAGAGGTCGGAGGTCTCTTCAGAGGAAAAACAAAGGACAGCACTCTTCTGGTCATTGCACCCGGGAACGCGCAGATCGATCACTCCGAGCAAGGGGATGTCTCTGTGAAATTCCCCGTCGCACAATCAGTCGAGGCCTAGAACCGCACGGACAAGAGTCTCCCTGTTGGGAATCTGGTGACTTTTCTGAAGTGCCTCCATCCACTCAAATCGCTGCGCATCGAGTTGCACAAAAAGATTGAGTGAATCCACACCCACTAACCTTTCAAACAGCCGAGGATGTTCGCAGTAGATGGTCTGCAAAATGATATCCTCCATACTCATCCCTAACTTCTCGCTGAGGTGGGAGAGTATTCCGACGAGGTCACCACGGACGTCCACCTTCAGAGTAATCCCTCCACTACGTCCCATAACCGCTTGTTCAGAAGCTCCCCCACTGATCTGAACTTCTGTTTCCTGAGTCGTGCCAGCTCACTAGAATCGAGAGAGAGACGTTCTACGTATTCGTCAAGTACGGGTTGGTTTCCAGATAGTGACTGCAGGATGAGCACCTCGATGAACTTCTCAAAGTGAGATTGCTGGAGAGGTGAGAGATATTCTCTGGCGTAGTCCTCAACTACGTTCCTGTTCTCGTCGAGGAACTTCAGCTCAATCTCCATTCACTACCACCCTTTCGATGTCCCCGATGTCTTTGGTAAATTCCAGTAGCATGCTCATGGTCGCCACCATCGCAGTGTCAGGCCAAGGAAAGGTGCTTCCAGGTGCGGACAACCTGTGAGCAGCGATCCATGGACGCTCTATGGGAAGATGTGGCACGAGATCCTTGCTGATCTTGATGAACTTCCTCCGTAGCTCGTTGAGCCTCTGTCTGTAGGTACGAACAGTTCTACCCACTCAGAACATCCTCCTTGTGGGCATACCCAACCGCTTTTCCAATCGTTCAATCCGATCGAAACCATCGAGGAGAACAAGTTGGAAGAAGAGATAGATTACTTCCTGATCGCCAAGCTTGCTGTCGTCGAACTCCTCCCGTGAGAGGATCTGGAGCATGCGGTCAAAAGCATCCCTATAGCTCTTGCCTCTGATGTACGGAGCATACTTCTCCTCCATCAGGGATCTCAACCTGCGCACACCTTCAGTGGCCATCAGCAACCGCCTCCACCGATGTTCTCGCTTTTTCTCGCATCTTCTGCAGGAAGTCCTTGAACTCCTGAGTCGTCTCGTTGTCACCGTCCACAATCCCCAGCTCAGTGATCTTGAATCTCGCAGAGTCTTCCGGGAGGTACGGTGAGTCGATGAGCGTCGCCATAAGAACCGGTACTTTGTCAGTGAAGTCGGAGGTTCGTGTGAGCTGGATACGGTGAGTGGATGCATGGGCAATAATGTGGCCACCTACCGCAGACGGTGCGTCCTTGTACGGCTTGTTGACGTTACCGATGACCTGATTGGTGAAGACAACGGCCATTGGTTGCTCGTCCGCGAACGATGAGACTTGGGCCA
>WAMJ01000224.1 GCA_015522385.1 Candidatus Heimdallarchaeota archaeon | reverse complement strand
CTAGCACTGCTTGCTGGTCTCCCATAGTATTTATTGGAAAAACTGGTGACCTCCCTTCCTCTAGAGAGAGTACAATGATGTCTCTGAGCAGATTCTCCCGTGTATCCCAAGGGTAGGTCTCTTCTCTGAAGAGTGCAGAACCGTCGAAAATCAATAGATCTATGTCTCTGATATCTCGGTAGTGATCGGTGTCATTTCTTCCTAAGTCCCCTGTGTACAGAACTCGGTGCTCTGGTGTCTCGATGAGTGTGCTGACTGCTCCAACCATGTGTGAGTTTGCTAGAAAGTGACGGTCATATCCCGGCATTTGAAGGGCTGGTAAGTGGCTAAACCTTTGATTACTGCCCCAATCTGGTCGAATTTCCCTTGTATAAAATTCCCATATTCTGCAGGTAGACCTGCCTGAATATACGGTTTTTTCTGAACGAACCTGAAGAGTTCTAGCGACCTATTACTCATGTAAATCGGAGTTCTCACACCCTTGTCAAACAGATGTGGTAAACTCCCATAGTGATCTAAATGCATGTGAGATATGATCACCCCGTTGAGTTCAGGGAAGTTGTGCCATCGCATGATGTTCGCATAAATTGGTAGTGGGTGATCTGCTCCGATGCGGTAACCTGCATCCAGAAGAAGAATGCCATAGTCTGAGGAAAGAAAGATGGAATTTCCCCCTATCTTGTCTCTCCCTCCCAGCACCATTACCCTCATTTATCTATTTCTTAGATGGAACTTGTGTGTAATAAATCTTTCTCCGACAATTCCTTCTTGGATTGTCTCTCTAACTGATTCGAGGAGATTTAAGTCATGGAAATCATCCCTCAATATGGATCTCAATCTTGCACTCAGAGGCTCCATCGAGCATGCATAGGTGTTCCTTGAAACTCGCCTTTTGACCGTAGTGCTTTGCGACGCCTGTGGCTATTCCGCGAAGTACCCTGCACAGCTTGCGGCTACTGGTGTAAGTTATCAGGACAGTATCTGGCGAGGGTCTCTCGGTTCGTAGCTCAGGGGGTGTCGCTCCCTTCATACGGACCCGAACTGCCTTGTGTATGACATCCTCGGTGTTATCAATCAGGTCGGCTGCTCGCCAACTAGACTTGACAAACGCTTTGTAGCTGCTAAGCAGTTTAGGTGCGAGGTACTCGCCGAACCTGAAGAGGGTATCGTTCAAGTCGTAGCCGTACTCCTCGACGAGGGTTCCCACGATCTTGAATAATTTCTCATCTTCGTATGCCTGTGAGGCGAGAAAGAGCTCGTCCTTTCCGAAGGCCTTCTCCGTTACCTCATTCCAGATCTCACGACCCTCGACCTCCTTAATGAAGTACTTGAGCTGATAGAAGATATAGCCGTGCACTAGAATACATTATCTAGTGGTAATTTATAAGTTTTTTTAGGTCATCGCTCCCCATTACTTACTCTGTTCCTCAGATTTAAATCTCGAATATCGTAAGGGTCAATGTTGAAGAAACGTTCGCTTGTACTTCTGCTACTTCTGCTCGGATCTAGTATCGTTGTATTCTGGAGCCTGAGGACAAATACTATCTACTTCAGGTACAGTCAGATAGGCTACCCCATTTCCTCCACGAAGAGTGCTGCGGTGATTTCCTCGGGACCGATATCTAGGATATCCCTTCTCAGGGGTGATGAAGTAGCTCTCACCTTTGATCTTGACGATCGACCTGGGTACGGGTTCGGTCATGTCTACTTCCTGAACTTCACAGGGGTACGAATACCGGGCACCTACCGTCTCGTGGCGGATGGGGAGGGCTCTGAGGAATTTCTCATAGGGGTGGAGGAGTCCTTGCTCGACATGGCACAGGACTCTTTGTATTTCCTCTGGGTGAATCAGGCGAATATCGAGGTGGAAGGTTGGCACGGGGAGAGCCATAGCCAAGACGCGATCGTGGATGGCGAGCCCAAGGATCTTACAGGTGGTTGGTACGATGCTGGTGACTATATCAAGTTCACCAAGCAGATTGCCGAGACAACTCTCTGGTTGCTTCTATCGAAGCTCTGGTACGGTGATCTTCTCGATGGGAACCATGGAACGGCTCTTGCCGAATGGGATCTAGGTGACCTCGTGGACTACATGATCGGCCGGGGTCTTGACTATCTGGTGAAGACCGTGGACGCAGTCCCTGGTCGACAGGTCGTCATGGTTGGAAACGAGAGTGACCACTTCCAAGGGGTGAGGATGCCAGAGGACGATACCCTGAATCCAAGGGAGGGTCTCCTCAACCGCCCGGGTGAAGGGGGAAACGTCATGGGGCTTAGCTCTGCCGTGTTCTCCCTTGCGGCGATGTTGAACCAGTCCGGCTCTCTCGACCCTGTCCGCTATGCGACTCACCTCTTCGAGATGGCCGCCAAGCAGCCCGAACCTCACAACAACTTCGCCTACAGTGAGGTAACGTCGACCGACGAGCTCGCCTTGGCGGGAATACTTCTCTTTGAGGCCACGGGTAATATGAGTTACCTCAAGCTGGGTCAGGACTACCTCGTGGCCTACGATGACGAGGACTTTCTCTCCCCCGCTGCTGCCCTGTCCCAGATCTTCAGCGGTGAGCTGTCCAGTGTCCGGGGTGTACTAGGGTGGCACTCCTCCGTGGCCGAGTCTGACTCCTTCGGCTACATCTGGGACGAGTACTTCTGGGGGAATCTTCCCCGTGCTCTCGAGGTCGGTGTGTACTCACTGAGGATCGGTGACGGTGATCTCGCTGGTTACGCCTGGGGGCACGCCACGGGAGTTAATCCGTGGGGATACTCCATGGTCACGGGGTACGGCGAGACCTACCCGACCATCCACCACCACCAGATGGAGAAGCTCACAGGCAATACCCTGACGGGAGCTCTCTCCCTCGGGGGTACATCGTCCACTGTGCTGGAGGAGAACTCCTTACCCAATCCCGGTGGTGAGTTCCAGAGTGAAAAGGCATCATTTTACTCTACATTCGAGAGCTATGTGAACAATGAGCCGACAATCTACACCAACGCCATCCTACTTCTGTTCTGCCTCGCCCTCGTCGATGGAGCATCAAGCACCTGAATCGATGACAGCAGCTCGAGGTGAATTGTCTCCCCTCTGCGGAGGGTGCAATTGTGGTTACGGCTGAATAAAACGTCTTAAGGTCTGAACAAAAGGGTCTTTTGTGGAGAAAAACATATTTATAGGTGTGTTCTCCTCGGTAATTATATATATTACCACACGCGGTACTATACCTGTGAAAAGTACTGTTGTTATCATTACGATTATTGGCCTACTCGTTTTCTCATCCAGTGGTGGGATAGGGTTGGAGGGTGCCACTCCGATGTGGGAATTCCAGATGGGGGATGGTACACTCTCCTCTCCCGTTCTTGGTGATCTTGACGGAGATGGGGTGCTGGACATCGTCGTCACCTCCCAAGATGGTCTGGTTTACGCACTCAGATCCAATGGATCCCTCCTCTGGAATTACGACACGGGTACCATTCTTCTGGCTTCTCCCGCTCTCGGTGACATCGACGACAACGGTGTACTGGAAGTCATCATACGGTCGGGTGACTACGATATCGTGGTACTGGACTCAAATGGAGGACTGCTTTGGATTTACTCCTTCGACGAATGGGGGACCTCACCTGTGATTGGAGACCTCGATGCCGATGGACTGATGGAGATAGTGGTCGGTTCCACCGATGGAAACATCTACACGATCTCTGCCACAGGGTCACTCCTCTGGAGTTACAAGACCGGTGGGCGAATCTCCAATTATCCTGCCCTCTCCGATCTAAACGGTGATGGATTACTAGAAGTTATCGCTGTCAATGACAACCAAGAAATTCAAGCTCTTGACAGTAACGGTTCACTGGTATGGAGCGTCACGACAGAGAGTGTTATCTCATCACCGGTAGTTGGTGACCTCAACAACGATGGTGAACCTGAAATTGTGTTTAGATCGTTTGATAGGAAGATCATAGCTCTCCAGAACGACGGTTCATTTCTTTGGGAGTACGAATCAATGTTGTTAGGGAGGAGGGACGGGTCTCCCGCACTGGGCGACATCGATGGTGACGGTCGCCTTGACATTGTGGTCGGATCAAAAACCAGTGGTCGTGTCGATGTTATTAGTGGTGACGGCAGATTGATCTGGGAGTACAAAACTGAGAAAATAATAACTTCCTCACCGACTCTCGGTGACATAGACGGAGATAGGTACCTCGATGTAGTTCTTGCATCTATGGATGGCTATGTCATTGCCATTGGGAACGAAGGACTTATCCATCAGAGGTACTTTGGGGATTCATTCTTATCAAATCCCGTGCTTGTGGACCTGGGGCAGGACGGGGGTTTGGACGTTGTCATCCCCTCTTTGGATTCCTCTGTATTTGCCCTTGAGCTGAGCTCCTCTGGTGGTAGAGTTTATTGGAATGGACGAGGTGGAGATGCACAGGCGACTGGATCACAGTCCAATCTTGATGAGGACAGAGACCTTCTCTCTGATAAACTGGAGTGGGAGATTGGTAGTTCTCTCACGAGTGCCGACACGGACTCCGACGGGATGGGTGACGAATACGAGTATCTACACGGACTCAACCTTGTAGTTGATGACTCTAAGCTGGACAGTGATGGTGACGGAATGTCCAATCTTTACGAGTACGAGAATGGGCTCGCTGTCCAGAGAAACGATGCACAAGATGATCTCGACGGAGACGGGATCCCCAACATCATCGAGCACAACATAGGTATGGATCCCAATTCATGGATTGACGGTACTTTCATCTGGTTCTTTGCAGGAATTTTCCTTACTTCTCCTATCTTGATACTTAAGTTCCGACGGAAATCTTAGGAATACTATATTTGGTTCTAAGTTCTATCCAGTTTCGCTTCTTTTCTTCTGATTGCTTCTTTCAACATCTCAAGTGGTAGGCTTTCCAGCTGGTCGATTGACAGCTCCTTGATCTGCTCCGGGGTTAGTGCTTTGAGCTGTTCTGGGGTCAGTGCCTTGAGCTGTTCCGGGGTCAGTGCCTTGAGCTGTTCCGGGGTCAGTGCCTTGAGCTGTTCCGAGGACAAAACTCTGAGCTGCTCGGGAGAGAGAGAGCTCAAGGTAGCAGAGACCTGCTCGGGACTCATGATGGGCGCGAACCCCCTAAGCTGTTTGAGCGTTAAGGCTTTCAATAGCTCTGGGTCGAATAGTTTGAGGACTTCGGCCCCCTCTTCTACCAAGGCTTCCTTGACGAATTCTTCCTCGGAACCAAACTGTTCCTCAATAGCCTTCTTCATCTCGGCTTTGATCTCTGCCATTTGTGAATCTTCTCCAAGTAGTAGTATCCAGCAACTGATAAATACTTTTCCTAAAGAAGAGATGTCTTCATCCGCCAGTAATTCTCTGTACACCTCTAAACTCCATGCTGTAAGGAGCTCTTGGAGAGTTGCCAGCACCGGGTTTTCCTCCTTCCGGATATGAATTCTCCTCGTGTCGTCCGAGGGGTAAATTGCCAGAGGAAAACACATCGCTCCCTGTAACTTCTCTGTGTACTTCATATTGAGTCCTATTGAGATCATTACTGTCCGAATTTCAGAGAGGTCAATACCGGTCTTCAACCTGTGCACATAGTGACGTGCCCTGTAGCAATAATGGGGGACTTGGATCAATGTATAGGTACTTGGTAATGTCTCCAATTCAATCGGGATGATATTGCTGTCATGGTCGATTAGTCCTGAATCAACCTCGATTTGAGGCTGCCTCACCAACGAGTTCAGCTTGGCGTTTATCTCATCTCTATTTCCCATTCTCCAACTTCCATCGAGTTTCATGGCTCTCTGAATGGCTTCTTCAATTCCTTCATATTTCGTAAAGAAATACTGGAAGAAGTTCTCTGTCTGGAAGGAGGTGATAAGTTTCACTAGTTCGGAGTCGGCTACATTCCATTAAACCTTTTTCCTCTTGATCCGATTCTGAACGGGAGGTTTCTATCTGTTCATGAGGTTGCTCAGCTCGTCCTTGACTCTCTCCCCCTCACCTCTGATAATTATATCTCGAAGGTCTCCATCCCAGTACGGCTGGACGATGACCTCTTCATTTCCAGATTTAGGGACCAGCCGAAGCTCATCATTCAGTTCACTCCTGTACTCCTTTTTTAACTTCTTGGAGAGCTTCTTTAGCAGCTTTTTTAGCTTCTTCTCGGATATCTCCCCGAACGGCTCCTCCACCCCCTTGAAGTAGAGGACCTTTGCCATTGACAGGTGCTCCTTCCTCAGGACGTACAGCTCCCGATCCACCATCCGCTCTGCCCTCAATGCTAGCTCACCGTACTTATCGACCAGATCTTGGAGTGATTTCTTACGCCAATCTTTGGTTGTGCTTCCCCTCAGAATTTCGAGAAGTTGAGTATTCATGTTCTGCACAAAGTTGAATATGGTTGAGGAGGGGTGGTACATCGCGGGTACATTGCTTATCACCTTCCCCATATCGACTTCGAGCAGTTCCTTGATCTCCATGAGTCGCTCATCGCTTACCTTTTTGAGGGCAGCGGACATCTCACTGGCAAGTTGGTACTTCCGCTCTCCGTTGATATCCGAGGCGATTTGTCGGGCTAGGACGGCCATGTCCTCCAAACCTGCTCTGTCGAGTAGGGGGATGAGCAATCTCTCTAGCCAGAATGATCCAAGTTCGTCCATTATGAACTGGTTCACTCCCTCGTGATCGGTACAGGAGGTGTCGTGGTCCGCCTTTTCACCGAGGGAGATGAGGACATTCCTCAGTTCCTTGAACATGACACTCTCGTACCTCCAGTCTGCTATCGGGACCTTCTCGTCGAATCCGTTGCTGTACCCGATGACCAGCTCGTCCCCTTCGAATCCAAGTGAGGTGATTGTCGCTCCACCCGTACTCCCGAGTACATGAGCCGAGTCGTGTGACCTCTTGATCCGGAGGACTTCCTCCTTGCTGCTGGTCTTCCAGACCTTGATCTCGTAGTCCACGTCGAACTCGTGCTCCTCTGATCGAGTATGGGCGACGTACCACGTCGCAGCCCACTTCCCGTCGGTGCTGAACACTTTCGTCGCGTCGTCGTAGCCCTTGGTCATTAGCTGAACCTTACTGCACTGAATATAAGTGTTCCCTGCCCCGAGAGGGTCGTCCTTGGTTCACGGTCAGGGCAGGTTTTCCCGTTTTCTGAACTTCAGTCCGCACCTCGTAGTGGTCACGACAACAGCTAGCACGGATCCGATCCATGCGAAACTGGTGGTTTCCACCGTGGACTGATCTAGTATTTGTACGTTTGACGTGATGATCTGGGAGGACGACTCTTCTGTAGTTGGTGTGTATCCATCTACCTCTTCAGCGACTTTGAGGAATAGTTCGCTCGCGGCTTCCATGCTGTAATCGATGTTGTAGTTATCTGTGTAGAATGGGTTCGAGGGATTCAGGATAGAGAACAGCGGTGTGGCTAATCCTCCTGCGATCACTTCCACTAACTCCTTCCGATCTAAGGCGTGAGTGATTGCTTTCCTCGTGTCGTATTTCTGCAGATATCGATTGTTCACGTTCAGCAACAGGAGCTCTCCTGTTGAATCTGGGATTTCCCTGAGACCAATGGTCATACCAGATGTCACAAGGACGTTGAGCTCTCCGTAACTGTCAGGTTGGATCTCTACAACATCGTATCCTGAGAAGTCATCGAGAGGGTTCTCCGCATAGGTGATGTTCACGTGATCGAAAGCGAGGGAACTGGAGAAGAAATCACTGCTCTCCCTCCCTGGCGTGTTGAGATCAAAGTCCTTCTCGTCCTCATTCGGGTACCAGTAGTATGGATTTCGAGTCAAGTTCATCCCTGTAGAACCGATCTCCATGGTAATGCCATTGTGTGGGATGATGTAGGGACCGGCCTGTAGTGGACGCTCAAGGTAGTTCCTCCATTCCTCTGACTGCCCGAGGAGTAGGGGAGAGAAATTAGTGATGTTCCCATCACTGTCGGTGAGGTTCTCGAAGAAGAAGCTTGGAATTGCGATCTGGTTCTCTCCTAAGTAATCCTCCTTCTCGGATGAGCGAATGATCACCTCCAGTGTGGTGTCGTTGTAGGATACGACAGGTGGTGTAGACCCCCTGATCAGTGGAAGTGCCTCCATCCCGTAGGCGAAGTCTTTTGGAGTCACTGGTGCTACTTTAGAGAGGTTATAGGGATCTACCCAGTATATGTCGTCCCTAATGGTGAGAGCCCAATATCCGTTAGGTACGGTCTCCCCTGTCGTACTGTTGATCCAGTCATTCACTCTAAAGTCAATCGCTGCGTTAGGGTGTGGAAGTCCATCCGAACCCTTGATGAATAGGGATGGGAGGAAATTCTGGGCGGAGGAACCGACGACGATGAGTTCCATGCTCTTCTCTCC
Organism: Candidatus Heimdallarchaeota archaeon; assembly: GCA_015522385.1. The sequence goes on along the minus strand of WAMJ01000224.1, from coordinate 29,334 downwards.
CCTCGGTCTCATTACCGATAGTGTCTCATTTGAGGTGCTTGAGTATGCCCCTCTGTATATTGCAGCAAGGACATCTTCGGAGGTCAGGTAGTCTTCTATCTCGGGTTCAACAGCTACTATGTATGGTGTCGTGAACAGCGGAATGTCCGTGAGCTGGTATTCCATGTACAGTCTTTGAACCTCCCTGTAGGTTCTATTGGTCTCGAAGAGATCGTATCCTATATTCTCCGGATTGTACCGGGAGTCGAGATATGACTGGTTCACCTGCTCCATATTCGATTTCGCTCTTGTCCTCATATCCGTTTGGTATGCAGAGTTACAGGTTCCTTGAAATGCTCCGAAGTATCCATCGGTACAAGCCAAGAAATCCCTGAAATCTCGCCGGGGATTATTTAGATTCGAGAAGCCTAGAATCATCATGTCCCATTCATCTGGGTAGTAAAGCAACCTCTCAAGCTCGGTGTTGAAGCTTACCATATCTATGCTTACATCGACTCCAGAGGCCCTCAGTTTTGCTTGTATGTAGTTCGCAGTGCTTGTCCTCCTCTGGATATCGGGATTCACCATGATCCTCAAACTGAAGAGGTAGGTATCCTGTGCAGAAACTACAGTAGGACTAAGTCCTTGAGCCAACATCAAGGAGATCAGAAATACTGTTCGCAGATTCACAGGGACATACTGCCCTAGGACACTAATAAATTTGTTGTAAAAATTTAACTGATTATATGAGGGGCTGGTCTTCAGTCATATTACCTTTCGACTATCATTCCGTGGGGAGCTAGCCAACTTGTCTTCTCCTACGTACAATTACGGCGAGGAAGACACTTCCAAGTAATGCCTGTAGGAGTAGTTCCATCGACCCAACTGGAAGTGTGGGTGGTTCAGATGATGTGGTGCTGTTCACCACTGTTTCTGAGGATGTTATGGACGTAGTCGGTGATGTCGCGGGATGTGAGCTTGAACTCGTAGTAGTTGATGTACTTGTATCGGTTGTAGTACCAGTGGTAATTGATGTACTTGTATCGGTTGCGGTACTAGTGGTAGTTGATGTACTTGTGGAGGTCACTGGTTTGTTTATTACGCTAGCGACATTCTCGAAAAGTGTCTGTGCAGTACCGATATCATACGGTATAGCGAAGTCATCGGTATAGAGAATGTTGGACGGAGCAAGAGGGGAGTCAATTGGGTAACCGAATCCTCCTGTAACTCGTTCGATGAGCTGAGTCTTATTGATAGCATGGGCGATTCCTCTCCTCACATCATACCTCTCCATGTACTGATTGTTAGCGTTGGTGAAGATTAAATCTCCTGTCACACGTGGTAGTATCCTAGATCCGAAGTTCCTACCGCTTGATGAGATGAATGAAGTAGTATTCGCATTGTAGGAGAAAATTACCTGTGAAACAATCTGAAACTCAGGGTAGAAATTCCCGGATTCAAATGGACTGTTCACGCCAAAGGTGATATTGATGTACTCAAAAGCTAGTGGTTTGGTGAAATAGTCACTGCTTTCAACACCGGGGGTATTCAGGTCAAAATCAACAGTATCCTGCTCATTGGGATACCAGAAGTTTGGATTTCTCACAAGAGTCACGTTCTGCATATCGATCTTTAATCCGCCTTTGTCGGGGATGATGTATGGACCCGCCTGCAATGGTCTACTCAGGTAGTTACTCCATTCCTGTGAGGATTTCAGCAGATCGGGTGAGAATGAGGTAATATTGCCGTCAATGTCTGTGAGATTCTCGAACAGGAAACTAGGTATGGCATATAATTCATTCTTGTAGAAGTTCGTGTCGATTGCGTTTTCCTTATACCTAACTTCCATTACCCTGCTTGTCTCGTTATATGTGATGCTCAGATTGTAGTATTCAGGAAAGGCAGATTGAATACCGTAGCTGAAGTCCTTCATGGTCACGGGTGCAACTGCACTTAGGTTTGTCGGATCAACCCAGTACATATCGTCCCTCATCTGGAACTTCCAGAGACCATTCTTGTACACCTTTCCGGTTGAGGTGTTTGTCCAATCCATGACTTGGAAATTCATCACCGCATTGGGATGCAAAACCCCGTCGTTTCCCTTGAAGAAAAGGGTGGGCATAATTGCCTGTCTGAAAGCTGTTTGTCTGTTTAGTATATTGTCGATGCTCAGTGCTCGATTGATGGAACTAAGAATTGAGAGTGTTCCATTCGAGACGCTTGAGTACGCACCGAGGTAGGTGTTTGTGAACGGATCCACAGAGAAATCATATCTCTTGATTGAGGGGTTCGTCCCTGTCACTACCTCAGGTACGAAAAGTGGGATGTTGGTCAACTGGTAGTTCATGTAAAGTTCTTGGATCTGTCTGTATGTAGTATTGGCTTCTAAGAGATTGTAGTTGGTGTCTGCGATATCGTAGAGTAAGTCAAGGTAAGTCTGGTTGATGTCTTGACCGAGTTCTAAACTCCGGTTTTGCATGTCTTCCTGATACCCGAGCTCACAAACTCCTTGGAACTGTGCAAAAAATCCATTATTGGTACATGCATAGATGTTCGTGAGATCGGTGAGGGGTTGCTCAATTCCTACGAACCCCACAATCCATAGATCCCACGAGTTGTTATTTGCAAGATACCGATCAACAGTATCGGCGAACGGTATGATTTCGACTGTGGTATTCACACCTGCTAACCTGAGTTGATCTTGGATGTAATATGCAACCTGTATTCTTCTATCACTTCCTTCATTCACCATGATCCTCAGAGTGAAGAGGTAAGATGGATCTGACTGACTCAGTGAAATGTTTCCAGGTGCAGCAAATCCTGAAACCATCAGTATTGGTATTAAGATCAGTAATCTACTGTTCATACACATTATTCTTTTGCACTACATATATATTTTGTGTGTTAAACTTAGTTTTTCTCATAGATAAGTCGATTTGGATTTGCAGTGTAAACATCTATTATGACTGATTTAATTACCAGAAATACCAAGGTGGCATCGAGGCAATATTCGTTAGTTGAACAAGTAGGAGGGGTATAGCTGATAAATTTTCACACTTCTTCGCAGAGTGAAAAAACTAATATATCGGAGAATCTCGTCATGAACTAATGATTCCTCAGAGTGAGATCAGGGGATCGGACGATTGGATCGAGTACAATGGCAGATACTTCAAAATATTGAGAGAGATTCTGGCGGAGGCAGACATAGAGATCAATGGTTCCAATCCTTGGGACATGCAGGTGCTTGACCCAAGGGTCTTCGAGCGAATCTTTAGGGATGGTAGGTTTGGGCTGGGTGAGTCCTACATGGATGGGTGGTGGGAGTGTGAGAGCATTGATCAGTTCGTTTACCGGGCGATAAGGGCGAAACTAGACACTAAGGTCAAGCAGAACAAGAGGCTTATTGCTGGAATAATCTGGACAAAGTTGCTTAATCTGCAGTCCAAGAGAAGAGCATTCCAAGTAGGAGAACAGCACTACGATTTGGGAAATGATCTCTTCAGAAGCATGCTCGACAAGCGAATGGTTTACAGTTGTGGATATTGGAAGAATGCCACGACACTTGATGAAGCTCAGGAGGCTAAGCTCCAGTTGATCTGTGATAAAATTGGTCTGGAACCTGGGATGAGGGTGCTCGATATTGGAAGCGGATGGGGTAGCTTCATCAGGTATGCAGCTGAGAATTACGGGGTATCGTGTGTCGGAGTGACCGTCTCTAAAGAACAGGCAGAGTTCTGCAACAGCACGAAGGGAGACCTCGACATTGAGGTTCGGTTGCAGGACTACCGGGATCTGAAGGAGAAGTTCGACAGGGTTGTCTCTGTCGGGATGTTCGAGCACGTGGGTTACAAGAACTACCGGACATACATGAAGGTGGTGAACCGCTGCCTTAAGGACGATGGGGTCTTCCTTCTGCACACCATCGGACAGAATGTCAGCGATACCGAACCCGACCCGTGGACGCACAAGTATATCTTCCCCAACGGGACTCTTCCCTCCATCGCGCAGATTGCTGAATCTGCCGAGGGTTTATTCGTTATCGAGGATCTCCACAGCTTTGGTGCTCACTACGATCGGACACTGATGGAGTGGTACAAGAACTTCGAGAACTCTTGGGACGACCTCAAGCACAATTATAGCGAGCGTTTCTTCCGGATGTGGAAGTACTACCTGCTCGGTAGTGCTGGTTTGTTCAGAGCCAGATCCATACAGCTGTGGCAGCTGGTCATGACCAAGGAGGGAATAGTCGGTGGGTACGACAGGGTGACATGAAGTATCTACATCCACCTGTTCCACAGAGGTAGTTGGAGTGGAATGGCTCATGGTAAGGAGCCGATGTCCGTAGTATTGCCGTGAAACAATCGCTGAAGTTACTCCTTGCCAATCCTGATCTTTATTTCTTGAGCAGCTTCTTGGTTCGGATGATTATTTGCAGGAGTGCCTCCCGGAGGATAGGGGCGTCCGTAAAGTACATCTGCTCAATGATATTCCCTCTCTGTTCCTTACTGAGTTGTATCTCTTCGAGATTACCCCTATCCATCTTCCTGAGGTCCCCAACGGTAACGATTCCCATACGCTCGAATTGATCAGCAACCTCCGGGCCCACTCGATTTATTTTCTGCAGTCCTGCATCGTTCCCTAACCTCCTCACTACCACCCTGTTCAGCTCCGAGTAGTAGAGATAGGCTATGGTACTGATTGTCACGATGATCAAGGATTCTACTGTGCCCTGAATAGACTCAATGAAGGACGGGGTCCTGAAATAGTGGTAGTCGAGGAATTTGACCCTGTCGGTATTCCTCAGGATGATGTAGCCCCGTGAATCGGTGAAAGTCGTTTGATCGGTTCTGTCATAGTCTGTATCAATCGAGGTGATAGACATGTCGAACTCTACTGATCCGTCAATCGATCTGTCCACCTTATTGTAGAACCTGAACCTATACTCGCCAGCATTCTCGACGACGAAATCGTATGTACCTGTCTCCGCGGCACCGAGTGAATTCTCCAGTGACTGTCCTGCTCCCAGCTCGATCTGGTCCTCACTAAGTGGTCTATAGGAGAAAGCAGCAGAAACGGGTCCCTCGAAGTTGTACTTGATGCTCACCACACTACCTGGATAGAGCAGTCGTTTGAAGCCCTTGTACTCACTAATACCTACACTCACGTTGTAGGAGTAAGTCTGGTTGAAGAGGTGGGCATAAGATGTGGGTATATTCTGGATGTCGGTATACTCTATCCCTGGATCTACATCGATAGTGAACTTTGAACCTTCTTGCAATTCGGGGATCTTCATCACTCTGGTCTCTCCTGGTGCAAGGGAAACGGAGGTGGGATCCGACATTAACTGGACGGAGAAGAATGCCCAGATCAGTGCAATAATTACGACTTAGAGTAACTTTTTAGAGGAGTACTCAAGCCTGAAGATTTTCTGAACTGTCCTGTTACTCCTTGGACGGGAATAATTATAACCATCATTGAAGTTGTCATCGAAGTCATCCGAGCTGGAGTATCCTCCCCCGTCGTCGTCAAACACATCATTCAATCCAATAATAATTATATAAAACAATTTTGCTGACCCTGCAGGATTTTTGCGTTACTTTGATTCTCTCCATGTCCATGAGGGAAGGGTGGTTCTCTTCTTGAGGGACTCAATTTGGGAAATACGCTACCCACATGCTGTTTGACTGCCCTATCCTCCTGATCCATGCAAATTAGCACTTTGTGTTTCTCCTACTCACTATAACCATTCCCCCATCCGATAATCTCAGTTCATGTGTCTGATTGGAACCATAATATTTGAACTCCAATAGGAGGAGTCCCCTGCCCTCACTGGATCTACACCTTTAGTTTACGTCAAAATCCATGTAGTTAAAAAGACCTCATCCGGACTTATAACTGTGAGACGCTCACTAAAGATCATTATGACATGGTCTGTACTGATTGTTGCATTGGCTTTCGGACAGCTCTTCATAACCGGGGAATTAACCACTGGTGAGGTTGTATTCGTCGATGATGACAGCTCAGATTGGTCATCAGGGAGGTCGTACTACTATGCTGAAATAGAGGATCAACTACGGGATTTGAACATCACCGTCCTCAACAGGGGCGAAGTACTAGACCTGACCATATTTAGTTCCACAATTAATACATACAAAGTACCAGCAGGGAGGTTTTCGATCGAAGTAGAGGGTACGAGGAAAGGGAATGTCTTTATCAGTCTCTACTCGACTAATCTCACATTTAACCTTGATATCTCCTTGAGAATCACTGGTAGGATGAGTGAGGAAACGGCTACCTCTATAAAACTAGCGAGTTTCTCATATTTCATACTAGTCGTGGGAACCCAGATATTGGGGTATTCAGGGCTCACACGGATTGGTTACAGGGTGGTTAGAATCAAAAGAGTTAATTCTATACTCTTAGGAAACATAGCTTCCACCCTCCTCCTGCTCAACCTGTTTATCTGATCGAAGTGAAATCCCCTTCTATCTCCCGAATATCCTCATCGTTTGGATGAATATTTCATGGGGTGGTTCCAGATATCGAGCAAGTCTTTGAGGTTCGTATGATCCCTCCTTGGATTCATCTCGGGCAATCCATCCGTCGATTAGAGGTTGTTGATATCCAGACAATATTCGAGGCATATTTGACTAATTATTATTCTCTGACGTGATCTCTCTGTTTTTGTTCAGAACTGTTCTGTGCATGTTATCGTTTCCCACCAGAGGGTTATCTCCCAAATACATTTCCGATAGTCATGAAATGCATTTTATCCATATTAGTCAGGTAGTAACACTTGTGGGTAATCGAGATATTCTCAAAGTCTTGGGATATTATTCTGTCCTAAAGGATCACAATACCCGTTAAATAAAGAGACAGGCGGGTGAATCTATGTAGTGGCCGATTTGATATCAAAATTCATATATACAGAGAATCGGTTTTGCAGGTGGAGTGAAAATCAGTGTGAGGGGGTGGTATCTCGGAGGATTTGAGGGATTCTTACTACTGAATATAGCCATCACTGTTCTCGGATTGCCAATTGTGCAATTCTACCGTCCGGATTTTCAATTTGATCCCTATTATTACCTCTTTATGGTTCTTCACTCTATATTTTTCATATCTGGTTACTTTTTCACACTACAAGTTGTCAGGTTCACGTGGGAGCATTATTTCAGCCTTATGAAACAAGATGAAAAAGCCCAGATCAAGCGACTCTGGATGTTGCTTCGTCTCTCCTCAGTTGTGTTCTTTGTCATAGCGTTCGGAATCGTCGCAATGAAAGACTGGGATCGCTATCTTACGGCCCCCTCTCTTCATGAGTCAACTCCCCCCGATGACGATAATTTCGGGTCTCTCTTTTCCTACGGGCCTTGGGGATGGATAATCTTCGCTCTCTTCACCCTATCAGCCATCCTCCTCTTCGACGGAGTGATCAACCAGATCATGGTCTTCGTTGCTTACGTGAAATTCGGGTGGAAGCAAAGTACAGCTACGCGTGACGAGTGGAGAGCTTGGCTAATCCTCTACATGGTCTTCCTCGTCTGGACCACAATCTTCACCCTACCTTACTCCGTATCCGCTGGGAAGATCATGCTGATTTTCTACTCCACCATCCTTCTATTCCCCACCTTTGGCTACATCGTCGAGTCGATGGTTATCGGGCGTATCCAACCTATCATTTCACCCATAACGGGAGTAGAGGATCTTGTCCGTCTGCAGAAACGTCCTTCACTCAATCCCGAGTACCTCCTTCTCCGCGACCTCTCTGTACTCTTCGCTTTTCTCACCTTCATCTCTGTCACGTCGAGGTATTTGGTCACTTCCAACCATTTTCTTGCTAATCCATTGTTCTACACCCTTGGTGTCCTCCTGATCCTTGGACAATTCAGCTCTGATTTCCTGAGGACCTCCCTCCAAGAGATCTCCCTCGAGGAATTGTTCGCTGTCCTTGAGAGGGAAGAATCCATTGGTGTAACGGACAAACTCTCCCCGGAGGACGTCCACCTTGTTCTGTCCCTCAAGGTCTCCCATTTCTTCATCCTTGATCAAGTGAAGAACAGTTCCCCCGTAGAGCTTTCTGTCCTCCGAAACATTTACCCAAACAGTTCGAGCAACTTTAGGAGTTCCATGAAGACGTTGGTGGACAACGGATACATCGAGGTGATCCCCAACATAGAGAAAATGAACTCCCGTCTTGTTATGATTCAAGATAAGGGTTCCGAGATCCTCTCGATTTTCCAGAGCTTCGTCACATCAGTGCTCAGATTCGAGTCCTAGTAGTTAGTCCTTCCCTCCATATCCCCGTCCAGCTGCACTTTAGGCTCCTACTCTGTGCATAGGGAGTAGTCAAATGTGTCGATATTCCGATTTAAAATCAGATATTTATATCAAAATTCCGATATATTTATATCGTGTTACCGTGGTGTATTATCATGGAACTCAAGTTATTGCTTGGCACGGTATTCATCTCCGCTGCCCTTGTGATCTACACTGCTGCAGTCCTTCATGAGAAGGTCTGGAGACTTGGAAAACTGAATCTTACTCTGTTCTGGACTGGGTTGTTCGCGGACATGACTGGTACAGAATTCATGAGGCAGATTGCGGGTGGATTCAGCCTCTCCCTCCACTTCACTACAGGACTGGTCGCCCTGCTTCTCATGCTCTTCCACGCCATATGGGCAACATTGGTTCTCAGGAGTGGGGATGAGAAGAAGATCGGGACCTTCCACCGATATTCGCTCGTCGTCTGGATGTTCTGGCTGGTAGCATATTTCTCGGGGCTCGCTCTTGCCATGGGTGTATCGCTGGGATTCGCTTAGAGCTCGTCGTCCGAGATGATTCGTTCCTTCAGGTAGTCCTCGAGGAACTTGCTCAGATACTGGTGGTACTGGTACTCCTTCTTGATCTCACGTATACTCTTCTTGGCGTAACGTTCTACCAGCGCCTCTCTGTACTCGGGGATACTGAGGGCGTTCTGGTCATGAGGTGCCCTGAAGATCAGCGCCTGATCCATCAGGCGACGGTAGAGTTTCTCCCCGAAGTCTGTCAATTCGTATTCCCTGTTCTTCTTGTTCTCGGATGGGATATGGATGATGAGTCCCTGCTCCTCCATCAGCGACAGGATGGGGTAGAGCGATCCGGGCGAGGGAGACCAGTCCCCCTTGGTTCTCTGCTTAATGTATTCCTTGATCTTCTGACCAGTGAGTCGTACCCTCCTTCCACCCTCCCTCTCGGTGAATCTGCTCAGGACGATGAGGGCGAGGAAGCCTCGCTTGATCTTGTTCTCCCAGATCTTCATGATTTCCTCCTCGTTCCTAGGGGGACTCATAGATGGTGCTCAGCTCGGTAAATAATATGTTATCCGATATTGTTGTGGATGCTTGCTCGATCAGTTGACTTATGCATGAACGAGAACTATACTTTCCGGTTGCTGGTTATCTCCCCAATCTTCTCCCCTGTATTTGTATCCGTCCTTAATAGCATGGCTGTACTCGTGATCAATTTCCTCCTGAACTCCGGTCTTGATTCTTTCTCCACACTGTCCTTGGTTTTCACCACCCGTGAGCAGTTGGAGGGCCGTAGTTCCTCATTCAGAATCATGGGCATTCTTTTCCTCAGTTTCTTCCCGGTGGACAAAGAGTGAAGTTGCTCTAATCGATAGTTTCCGGGGTCTCGGGTAGGAAGAAGTACATGATGAAGTTGGAGAAGAACCGCAGGAGTGCAACACCGAGAAGAACTACTGTCAGAGCCCGGGGCAGGCTACTGTACAGATCCATGAGGAGTTTGAGCATCCAACCTCCGATGTACGAACCCACGAAGGTAACGACCCCCCACAGGAGATTGTACACCCCTTGGTAATTCCCAGCTCGTTCCGATCCTGCGATATTCAGGATGTAGGTCTGCAGGGCAGTGAACCCGAATCCAATCCCGATACCCGCAATGATCTGTGCGGGGAGCAGATGCCACCACTCAGTCGCAAAAGCGAAGTTCAGCGGTACGATGGTGAAGGTGACGAAGCCGATGATGATGGACCTCCTCTCCCCCACACGGTCGATCAGACCTCCCATCTTAAACGAGGCTATCCCCTGGGAGACTGTCCCCGCGATCGCAATCCAAGCGACCTCGTAGACTGAGGCGTCTATGACCTCGGAGATTACCGTGGGGAAGTAGCTCCATGCGAGACTCATCCAGAACCACCAGAATAGGATGACGAGGAGGAATCTGCGGTAGGTTGCGTCCCTTAGTGGGGAGAATATCTGACGGATGCTCTGTTGCTCCTTCGGAGCTCTGTGGTCAAAGATCAGCCACGAGATCACCACCATGATCGCGAAGTTGACCGCTGATACAGCAACGATGATCCGGTACTGCTCGATCTCCTCGATGTTCAGCTGGGGAGCGAGGAACGAGTAGATGACGAAGGCGATGGTCGTGTAGGCATACGACACCCCTATGATCCTGCCCATGAACCCCCCTCGCTCTCCCCTGTCGGTGTAGTCTGCGATTGCCCCCTGCCACGCGGGGACGAGCATGGACAGTCCAACCGCGTTCACCGCGACGGAGAAAATTACCTCTTGTGGGTTATGAGCCACGGCCATGGTCCCCGCGCTTACTGCAGCGACCGCGGACCCCATCATGAGGAATAACCTCCGCCCCTTCGCGTCGGACACCCTGCCCCAGAATGGACTGAAAAAGGTCGAGAAGACATTCTGTACTGCAGTCATGAGCCCCATCTGCACCTCGTCCGCTCCGAGCTTCTTGATGTACAGTGGGATGTACTGGTAGGCGAGGTTTTGTGAGAATGAGAGGAGCATCTGAAAGATGTAGTAGACTGACCTGTGGTTCTTCTTGGAATTCGCCTTCTCGGTCATATCCCAGAGACCGAGAGAGAGGAAATAAAACTAGGGGTGGAGGCTAAAGCTTATCCTCAATATCTGCTCCCTTGAACGAGAATTACTGGTCATCCTTCTGCTCATTCAGCACGTGTGTACACACCGTGGTCTAAATACCACATTGTGAATGGACAGGGTATTTCCTCATCTTCGAGAATATCTCGACAGATTCTTGTAGATTCAGTTCCTTCAGTATCGTAAATAGCTTAGACTCGATTCTGTCATATACGTCATCTATTATCTGCTGCTTTCTGCACAGGGGGTAAAGATCACCTTGTCTTGAGAAGAATGAATCTAATTGACAATAAAAATTCATTGAGTTTTCTCTTTTGTCGTTTTCAATATCTACTAGATCCTTATTGAGGATAAACCAATTATTCACGGCTGTGAAAAGATCCTTCATTGTGGTCTGATCTTTCCCTATGATGAATGATACTATGGTTCCTAAGACCTCCATGTGGGCACTTCGGACTTCAATAGTACTCGCTATAAGACTCTCAAATTCATGGATGTCCATTGGGCTCTGCAATTGTTCCCTCAAGGCTAACTCTTTGTCAAGGATATCCAATGAATTTATGGAAAATCTGAGATAATCAAGTAACTCACGGGTTGAAGAGCTTTCCTCGTCCATTTCTATTTGGTTACGGGGTAGTATCAAGGATACCATTTCCATAAATGAGGTATAGACAACAATGATTCTCTTGTAATTCTGCAGCTTAGTCTTGGCGGGTGAGTCGTCAATTACATCATCAAACATTTCCATAATTGCAATAAAACGCGTGATGATCTTGGTAATGTTGTCCACATTACAATTCGTTAACTCCTCCAATATTTTTGATAGTAAAAATATATTCATATCTGCAAACTCTGTAAAACTATTCAGAAACACATCTCGGTAGGCACTAAATACAAACCCCTTGTATTCTGAAAATTTATAACTTTGAAAATAGCTGTACATGATCAAATTGATTTTCTCCCGTAGCATAAAAATTTTTTCGTTATATTATGATATCTAGATAATTTTGCATTAATGTTTGTTATTACTCGGTCTAATCTCCGTGTTATTACTGCCCGAGGTTCTCCCTGTGCACTCCCTCAAGTCTCTTGTTCACAATCTTGTAAAATCCGTAGTTCTCATGGTAATGTAAGAACAATATATCGTGGGTGAAGACTATTATTGTCGGTGTTGGATGCCAGCTGGTTCTGGAGAGTAATTCTATTATCTTCACCCTGTTGTGGTAGTCCAGACTAGCGGTGGGCTCATCAAGGATTATCACCTCGGGATGGTATATGAGGGCTTTGACCACCATGAACCTCCTCTTCTCTCCGATTGACAGGGAGGGTGGATACTTATCCAGAAGGTGTGAAATCAACAGCTCATTGGTGTAGCTGTCAATCCTCGACCTGAGTTCCTCAAGGTCATCTACAGAATCTGAATATGCGAACTGAATCAAGAGATTCTCTTCCATGGTCAACTCGTCTATGAACTCGTTCTTCTGGTAGACAAGACCTATGTTTCTTCCCTCTGAGCCGGAAATTTCATTGTCCCTCCTGATCCACTGGATTTTCCCAGCGGAGGGAACCAGCCTGCCGATCAGCAATTTGAATAGGGTCGACTTCCCTGATCCACTCTCTCCGTATATCGCAGAAGCTGTGCCGCTTTCAATATGGAGGTCGAGGTCTCTAAACACCTGAGACTTTTCATTGTACTCAAACGAGACTTTGTCCATTCTTAGGCTCATCATATCTCCTCCAGATTCAGAATTCCCGACTTTCTCGTAATCCTCACTTGACTTCTGTCTTTGGTACAGTAATCCTCGAAGGGTAGAACCAACTTCCCGTTCTGGAGATAGACCTCCGTGTGCTCGTCATTCAACAGGTCGATCGAGGATCCAATTTTCCGTAAATGCCCATTGTAGATCTCAACGAAATTTCCAATCTCGTTTATGAACTCAGGTGAGTGGCTTGTAGTTATGAGTACCAGGTCGTTATCAACTGCATAGTTCTTGATCAAACGCCCGAGCTGCCTGTGATATTCGACATTGAGGTATGCTGTAGGCTCGTCCAAGAGTAGGATCCTTGGCTTTAGTGAGACGGCGAGTACAAGGAGTCCACGTTGGGTCTCTCCTCCCGATAAATTCATCACCTTGGTCTCAGACGCATACTCCAGTCCAAATTCCTTCAAGGTTCTCATTAAGGTGTCCCTCCTCTCCTCTGGGCTAAGGGATCTGTGGGTTTCATCTGCGATAGTGAGGATTTTAGATATGGACTCGTATAAGGAGAGTTGGGGAATGAGGATATCGTACGGATTCTGCGGGATCATGAGGATATTCTCCTCTGCGAATCTCTGGTACTGCTGGTAGGATCGAAATCTCTTACCTCCGAATGCTATAGAACCCGCCGATGGGTTAAGCTTACCATTGAGGACATTCAGCAATGTGGATTTCCCGCTCCCACTGGGGCCAATGACACAGGTGGGTTCCGTATCTGAGAACATCATATCAATGCCTTTTAAAACAGGATTGCTTGCAAGAAAGCTCCTTGTGTTGTATATCGTATACACACTGTGTAATTCAAGTGAGGGCATCTCAGTTCATCTCCTCTATTTCTCGACTGGGGAGGGAGACAGATGAGATCAGAAAATCTACAGCTGCAAAACTTCCCATGATCACCGCACCAATTAGAACCTCTGCATCCAACGAAAGAATGGCCGACCTAGCAAGGGCAGATCGGACTCCGATTGAAGACATGACTATGAATGGTAAGCTTGTCAATACCCATTTCACTTGGTACTGTCCATAGACCCTTCTGAACTCTACGGCATTCAGATTATGTGGGAGGCTCAGGTTCTTGAGGAACACTCCTATTAACACGGATAATCTCTGAATTTCTTTCCTGTACTCGTTGTAGATCAGGAGAATTACTACGGTGAGAAATGTTATGAATAGAATATTATACTGTTCGATGAGTGTGAGGAGAGATTCTATATTCACCACCCTTTGGTTGTCACTAATCAGACTCACTTCTCCCAATTTCAGATTTCGGAGCTTACGGACTTGACTGTCGTCACGGACATCCCAGACGTATGTGACTATATTCATTACCACCTCTGGATTTGTTAAATTGAGCATTGAGTCGAGGTCGATCACGAGCATATCCCTCTTCTCGGAGTCTTTCAATCCGGGGATTTCTCTTAAGGTCCCAATGTTTCTCAGGACTATAGAACCTTCACCAAGGCTAGGAAGGAATGCATAGCTCTTCCCCTGTTTGTACTCCTCTCCCATGGTACTCGCTCCACTATTGATAAAGCTCCCTGTAGTGAGGGAGTTAATAATCCCAACCTCCTCTCTTACGGTCGTGCTGGGGGCTTGTTGAGCCAGCATATCTAGGTCACCGGTTATCGAAACTGTACGGAGGTTTCGACCTTCAATCGATGTCAGTGTGTCATCGGAGATTAGTATAGAGACGTAGCTGAGGTTTGAATCGGTCAAGTAATCGTTGAGTTGAGTGGAGAAGGAATCATACCCGTCGAATGTTATGCCCGAGGTCATTTTTAGCTCTCCGGGAGATTCGTAGTACCTCGTCACTCTTAACTCAGTCATCGACTGTTTACTGACCATCAGAAAGATGATGAGTAGAAACATGATTGAGAGCGTGGAGAGGAAAACGGGCCATGATTTTTTTATGATTTGGGTCTCAATTACCTTCTTTCTCAATTTGCTCTTGGTAGAAGAGGGTATCTGGGAAGATTTAGTATTAATCTTAAGCTTGGTATTGGAACTCTGCATCAGAGTTAGGCCAGCCAAGAGTGTGAGTGAGGTAGAAACTGTCACCAGAAATAGAAACCACGAGACTTGTAGATCTTGAATAGCCAGGTTCTCGTTGATGACCAGGTTGGTTAACACTATCGTGATGTACAATGTGATTGACAACAACAGGCCGTAGAGAGTCTTATTACTTCTTAGTTCTCTCTCCTGATGCAGCAGTTGATACTCAAGGAAAGCCACAATGGTAAGTGAGATCTGTACATATGCGCGGTCTATTCCCCGATGGTAGAGTTCGATCTGATCGGGTAGAATGTGTGTAGCATTGATAATAACGACTAAGAACACATCGAAAACGACTGCACTCGCGTAGGCAAGAACCAATGAACCCACTAGAATTCCAAATGAGTAGAGGGAGAACCTTCGCTCTTGCTTGAGGAGGGCCATCGATCGCTTGACAGTCAGGAATTCTTCCCTGACTCTATAAATGATCAAGAGTGATGCTATTATATATGTCACGAAAATTGTGGCTTTGGAGACGGAGAGGTAAATTGCGACGACAAGGTACTCATTATTTATCTCGGTCTCTCTGGATTCCAGGAGGTTGAAGTCATTCAGGTAGGTGTACTGGAGCCCAACCCGGGCGTACTGAATAGCTAGATTGTTCTTAAGTTCACCCAAGAAGTTATCTATCGCCTTAGTAACGGTGTCAATGTTGTCGAGCGAAACCGAATCTCTCCGAAAACTGAACTGGGTGATGAACCTGACACTTCTTCCCGATCCGCCTGCGAAAGGAATTGACCTGATTGAATCGAGCTGTGATTCTTTAACGATCATGTTGTATGTAGAATCGATGTCTATCCCGATCCTCGACAAGGCGGTGAGGCTAAATTGCCCGTAGTAGAAGTCCGCGACTGTGTAGTTCTGGGTATTTGAGGATACAATATATGACTCTGTGTCACCCAACGGGTTTAACGGTATCCTTGAAGAGTTGACTATGATCGCTTCAAATCTCCCTCCGAACGTAAGGGTGAAATTGAAATTCTCATCTCCGAACATCCTATCTCCCCCCTCAGTATACTCACTTGATCGTGTACCCGACAGGAGGTCTTCAAAGACTCCGTTCTCAACCACGAAAACGTCAAATGTTGTCGGGGGTACTGGATTCCCAATATTCGCAGGAAAATCTTCGTAATAGGTAATAGAGAGGGTCGTTGAGATCAGATCATTCCTGTCCACGGTTTCGAGATGATCCTCTGTGATGCTCCTCGCTGCTACACTTACATTGTCTGATACATCGTCCCAGTCCAGTGTATCTCCTACCGTAGCACCACCGATCAATCCGTCTATTGAGTAAGTATGAGACGCTTGGTAAGGAGTGTCTCCGAATATATTCTCCTGGATTTGCGTGTTGATTGAAGAGTTGACGAAGGAGTTGAGGAGAATAATCGCCATTATAGAGAAGACTGATAACAAGAGCAATTTTGTATATAGTCTTGAATTTAGCTTGACAAAAGAGTTCAGAAGTTTGATCATTCTTTCCAGACCGCCGGCTATTAGTCCTTACGAGATTTTCCCTGTGAGTTCTTCAGGTAGAGGGCGATCCCCGAGATGACGATAATCCCACCTCCCCCTACTAGGAAGTAGTTGAACCAGTTTGTCTCGTTCCCTGAATCAGAATTCTGAAACTTTTCACCCGGTGAGAAGGAAGGTAGGAATGTATAGGTCATGTCAATAGTTGTGCCATCGTACGATCCTCTGTACTCCAAGAATGGTGTGAAGTATATCGTTCCGTCTTCGAGGGACATAGAGTCCAAGTCAATTTGCACGTCGTAAGAAAATGATACTCTGTCACCCTCATATGTCAGAGCTGACTTGTTCACACCATACACATTGTTATTTGCTGTCTTGATTGTGGGCGGAGAATTCGTAATTTTCAACCCGAATGAAAAGACAAGAAATTCAATGGATGATGAGCCAGCTGGAAATATGACTTCGACTTCTATATTGAGGGATGATCTCCTTATCTCCAGAATATTTTCTGGATAGTCTGTCGAATAGGAGATGTCTAGGTTGCCAACTGTGACAGACTTGGACACAATATTCGCTGTGGTAAAAATTAGGCTAAATGCAAGAAGTGCAAGGAAAAAAAACAGAATTTTCAGAACTTTCACAGTACTAACTTCAATTTTATATTAATAAATATAATTATGTGATGTTAAAATATCTTAGTGAATCTGGGAAGTAAACCTTGTTTTTATCCCTATTGTACTCCGCTCACGAGGTACCTGCTGATCTCTCCATCATTTCCATTACTCCCGTCCTGGATTCCCGGTCTCCCCAGTTGTAGGTGGAGTGTATAACTGAGGGTTTTGGTGATGCCAATCTGGGTGCATGAGCCATATGCGTCTGTTGCGACACATCTCCACGCAGCCCACTGGTAGTTCACGATGATCGGGATGTCAAAGAAGTTGTCACCGCCCATAGCCGCAATATCTGTGCTGTCAACTCCCAGCCTCACCACATCGTTAGACTCGAAACTAGTGGTGGTTGGATTGACATCGCTGACGAGGAAGCTCACCTTGGCGTTCGGATACCAATAGCCATAGCTATCGTAGTAGGTGATAGGGCCTCCGATGTCACTCTGATATTGTGTGCTGTAAGTGTAGTCAACGTCGGTGAAGCTCACAGGGGGCGTGGCACTCAGCTGGACGTAGTAGTCAAATCCACCAGTGACTGAATATCCCTGCTGAATGTTAGTGATGGTCGAGGTATAGGTCGGGCCAGTAGTCACTGAGACAGAGGCCACCGGATTCGAGCTGACAGTGTATGCTCGTGTATATACCGTATAGTCCATGGACTGTGGTTTGTACACTAGTCCATTGTAGTTTGTCTGTGTGAATGAGTTTGTGATTCCCAAAAGATTATCTACCGTCTGTCCGTTGGACACGTACGCTAATCTGTCAACCATTCTTGCATCGAACGATCTGCCGGTGCTTGAATCTACTACATTCCAATAGCTGTTGTACTCTGACCCTGATAGGGCAGCATTTGTGGAAGTCATGAAACTTAGGACTATGAATCCCACTGCTAGTATTTGTATGATTTGTCTCATAATGTCACCTTCGAGGTGTCAGGTCTCGGGTTGATCAACAAATTGATATTTTATGCTAGTAAAAATTTTTTAATATTTTTAATCCATATACTATTTGCTATAATTCAAAAAATATTATTATTGCATGATATTTATGTGTAAGTTGCACAATATTGTTATGTATTTAATTTTTTAATAATTTTTACCAAAACAAAATCCGCCCCTTCGTTAGAATATCTGTAATCTTGGTGGCTGTAGTCCGATCTCAGCAATTTTGAATTGATTTCATGGTGAGAGGCAATTTAGATCGATGGGTTGCTACAATCCGCATAACTGCTACTGCAAAGCCACTCATTCGGGGGTGGATTCTACATTATCCCTTTCTATCCAGTGGTGTATTCTATTTTTCCTTGGATCAATACGATGTCGAATGTTTCGTTTTCTCACTCGACGCTGAACCACCTACAACGGTGCCCAATAATATCACATGGCTCCATGGATCGGTATCCCGGTTATATGCTCTTGTCAAGTAAGTGATGGAGCCTTTTCCACAGATCTCCACATCTATTACCATCAAAATTTTTTTAATTTGAGGATTGGGGGTGAGGTCATTAGGTTAGAAAAATTTTTGACCTACCTCCTTATAGGATTCATTCGTGAGTTCTCCCAGGTCACCACGAGGTATTACTTATCTGGAACCCTATTCTTCTATTCAGACAATGCTTTCCTATGGATTCTGGAGGTTATTGGATGGACGGTCTTCCACACGATATTTATTGTCCTATTATTATTTATAAGGCAGAGCATCGGTGAATCTAGAGGTAGTCTCACAATGGATTCCATTCCCTCCATGGTTTATGCCGCGCTTATGATTTATGCATTGATTCCGTTATTAAACCTAGTCGAGATTGAAACCTTCAGGGGGATACTTAGCTCGAGTTTCAGCCTGAGTGAGCTGGTTTTCTTTAGAGGCTCGGATTTGGTATACAAAGAACCATTGTATATCTCAAGTGTACTTTCCGCTGCATTGATTCTGTCCATATTTTCCGCCGAACAAGAGAAAGTTGGTCACCCCGTGCCTCTTCTCTTCTACCTCAATCTTCTACTCCTAATATATTTCTCGGTCATTGGTATAACTTATCGGGTGTTGTATCCACTTCTAACTCTCTCCCACTCCAACCTAATGATCATCGTGGCACTGATACTCTTGGTTCTCACAATTCTTAGCTATAACTATCTGAACAAGAATGTTGAGCGACCTCTTCAAACGTTCATTATTGCATTCGGAGTAATGGATATTCTCCTATTAGTTACCATTCGTCCGAACCTCACCTATCCAATACTAACACTGGTTTCCTTTATAATCTCAAACGCTCTATTCACGGGTGCAATCGTCCTCAACAGATATCTGACTTCAAACAGGAAATAGGAACAACCTTCTGAACCGATTTACTACCGGAAAATATGTGGGAATTAATAAACCATTCACCATCCTATTTTCACTAACCAGTGAATACCTACAGGTCAAAACGGTAAATGAAGGCATCAGTCTCGTCAAAGTAGTACTTGTTGACTGTCCCCGAGCGGACGAAACCCACACTTTGGTAGAATTTCTGGGCGACTAGGTTGTCATCGTCCACATCTACGAAGATTGCTCGGTAGTCCTCCTGGTATGCGAAGTCTCTCGCCAGCTTCACAAGCCGAGTGGCGATGCCCTTCCTCCGGTGGTCCTCGTGGACTCCGAGTGCCTCGATCCACAACCTTCCCTCTTCCTCCTTACCCAGCACGATGATCCCGCACCACTCACCCCCATCCCTGACCCCGTATGCGATGTTCGTCCCGTTGAAGATCCGTTCTTGCAGGAGTTCGGGGGTGATCCACTGGAAGACATCGTCTAGTCCTGAGCTCTTGCTTATCTGCAGTACCGTCTCTCCGTCAAGGAGCTTGCTGTACTCCATCATTACTCCTCGAAGTCATAGATGGCGTCTCCATCTCCCCAGAACGGGGTGTTCTCGGTCAGGGCAGAGTCCATCCCCAGTGTTCTTCTGACCTTGTACATCACGGACCTGTAGGCAGCAACCCCTAGGACGAGATCTTCTGCGTAGTCGTTGTGGTAATATTTCCCTGAGTAGGAGTAACCTCTCCCTACCCTCACGGTTCTGTTCATGGGGATGACGTATCCCCACGGTTCCTCGACCTTCATGACCAGCTCCACCTCTAACTTTTCCAAGAGCATCTCGATCTGTCTTCCCTTGTATCCCTTCCGCTCGAAATTGATTAGCCCGATGCCACCGTCCCTTAATTTCGACATACCTCGCTTGAGGAAGAGAGCAAAAGCAGCAACTGTGAAGTCTGGATCTGCCACGAAGATGTCGAAATCATCTGGGATTTCTTCGGGTAGGGGATTCCTGAGGTCAATCTGGAAGATGTGGATCGGTAGATTCTCACGTGAAATGAAGTAGTCGACAACTCCACAGGTATACGGATCCACCTCAGTGAGGTAGACCTCTATCCCCTTCCTTGCGATCGTGATGGATATGAGGTCGTCATCTCCGATAAGTAGAACCTTGGAGGGATTGTAGGCCATGACCTCGTTAACCTTCTTCAGATGGGACTTGGGAGAGAGTGGCGCCTGTCCGAACGTGTAGTCATAGAGTTTCCTCATGGCCATCAGGTTATTGACTTGCCTTCCCTCTGGTGTGTCGGGAAGAACCGCCGAGTAATCTAGTGTGCTGAATGTCCTCAGCGTCTCTGAGTCAACGATGATATCTGATATGGGAGCTTCCTCAATAAAGGGAATGACTTCGGGAGCAGTTCGCTCCAGGTACTGTAACTCTGGAGATCTAGGGTCGAGAGTTCCCAAGGCAAGTTTGTAAAAGATAGCGAGTTTTTCGTCCGTGACAAGGTAATTCCTCAGGTAATTCTTTCGATCCCTAACGGTATCCACGAATACGATCCTGTTGTTCGTATCAAAGACGAGGTAGATTCCATCCCTGAGTCTGAGGCCTGTAGTCGAGGTGGGACGGAGACTCTTGTAGTCAACGACTGAAGGATCGAAGATGGTTGGTGCCTGCATTTCCACCTCACGGTATTGCTCTTCAGAGATCATAAGGATGGCGTCTTCTACCTCCTTTTTCATCCTCCAAGTCCTCATGAGGATAAAGTAAGCAAGCCAGATGGGAGCGACGGTAAATACTACTGCCCAGAACGGGTCGACGATGTAGGTACCGAGGTAATCCGGCTGCAGTTGGTAGCTGGATTTTGTGACTACCGATGTCTCCTCCCAAGTAAATGTCCCTACGGAAGTAAAGCCCGTAGATCTCTTCACCTCCTTGACGAAGTATCCTGTCTCGGGATCGAAGTAGATATTGTCGCTGTTGATTAGAACCCCCAACTCTCCATCTGGATCGTAGTCATTATTCTGTACGGAGAGGGTGTTGTTTCCGACCAATGAGAACATCATGGCTTTTTTGGCATTGAGGAAACCCACTTTTACGGTGACTACTCCCTTGTACTCGTAGTCAAAGCCTAGGATTCTGATGACCTCTCCCTTGTCCACCTCGCTGGGGTGTACTCTAAACCAGATCTTGTCGAAGGTGACATAATCTGAATCTCCATCTCCATCTCCGATGTACTCCCTGGTGACCGCGTTGGTCTGAAATGTCCTCTTCCCCGAGTCTTGGAAGTCATACTGGTCCTCATTGGAGTCCAGATTGAGGTCATAGCTGTATTCCCACGTAACGATGTCCCCGCTGATCCCGGTCACACGGTAGTCCCGGGTCTCTGTCTCACTTTCTGTATATCCCTCGTACTGTGACGATTGCCCGTCGAGTCTTGTCTCAAACTTTATGCTGAAACTGTCGTCAAGGCTGTATGTCTCCGCGGAGCTCTGTGGTAGAATGACGAGGATCAGAAAGACAAGGACCAAAGATCTTCTCAAAACTCGCCCCTCCGTATGATTGTCGTCTTCTCTGTTTCATGAGTGATACTATTCATGAAGTAGTCACGAGCCCTCTCTGCACTATCAAGGTCACTGCACGAGAAGATGTCCACAACCACCTGACCAGTTTCCGGCCATGTGTGCACAGAGATATGACTCTCTTCGAGCAAGGCGAAGGCCGTTGTACCTCCGATCTCCGATGGGTTCTCCTGTTGCTCGGAGAACTGGTGAGAGGATAGGTCAATCATGGTCATTCCAGCGTGCGTGACAGCACCTGATATTATATCTTCGATGGTGGAAGCCTTATGAAAATCCAAATTCTGAACGCCCCTGAGATCTAGTAGGATGGAAAAACCTAGTGTCACGATTTCATACTTCTGGACTATTATTTATTATTTTTCTACACGTTTCGGTGTGGTGCTCAGAGTTGATCTTCTTCCATTGATTTTTGTGGGTCTCGTGCAGAGATATTCCACATACTCTATTGTCTGTACCGTTCGAATAGGTGGTAAGGTGTATATCATTCAAATACCATTCTGTACTTGAAAACTGAATAAAAATATAATCTGCCTATAAACTGTGTCTCCTCCTTGAATTGATAATTTTCAGGTCTATTGGTTATATACGGTGCTATTCATAGGGATGTATAATACTTAAATACAGATAGTAATAAGGAGGGTCGATGAGCGATCATGAGAACTTGGTTCAGATGCTCGAGCCATATGGTGTGGTATCTGACCAAATCGCGACCTTTGACTCAGAGGGTAGAATTATTGAGCTTGATCTATCCGGGCTGAGACTAGCCGAATTACCGGATCAACTCTTTACCTTCACCTCTTTGAAGAAATTGGATATCTCCCATAACTACCTGAAGGAGCTGCCCAATTCCTTCGAAAGCTTGGAGAACCTAAGGGAGTTGATAATACACAACAACGAGCTCGTAGATCTTCCGAGTTCCTTGTATTCCCTGCCTCTACTGGAGGAACTTGACGCCTCACAGAACTTCATTACCTCGCTATCTGAGGAGGTGATTGGTATGGGATCACTACAGGTCCTCAGGCTTGCTGCTAACAGGTTGGAGGAACTTCCATCTTCCTTGTCAGACATGAGCGGAATCCAGATCCTCGAGCTACAGAACAACCTGTTGCAGACTTTACCGATCAAGGTGGAGTCGATGATGAGTCTCTGGTATCTCAATCTGGGTCAGAACCTTTACAATAAATTGACAATGGTGATTGAGCCAGGCTCAAACCTCAGGGAACTCTACCTTCACGGGAACCAGCTGACAGAGCTCAATCTAGTGAGCTCGGACTACAGCCAGATCATGCTGGAGCGTCTGGGTCTGTGGGACAATCGACTGGCCTTCCTTCCATATGGTCTTGACAGGATGCCCCATCTCAGAGACGTCAGTTTTGTGGGCAACTCCCTGACAATGATGAGCAACTCGGAGATCATTGACTATCTCCGGCGGATTACTCAGATACCGAGGGGATACGACATGTTCTTCTCCTTCTCCTCGTACTTCATTGAAAAGGAGGAGTGGCAATCGATCATCGATGTATGGTCTATGTCAGACATCTCGTCCTTCACACCTGAGCAACAGGCCGAGGTCTACAACACAGTGGGCTATTCCTACTCCGAGTTAGGACAATTCAATACCGCATTTGACCACTATTCCAAAGGTGTACAGATCTACCTCAAGCTGACCGAGGGAACCGAGATCACCGATCCATCGATGCGTGATATCTACCTCAGCATGGGAAGGCTGCATGCGAGTATAGGAAATACCTACAGGAAGACAAGGAAGTTCGTGGAGGCTCTTGCTGCTCTGGATAAGGCCAAGGCGATCTTCACAGAAATCGACTTGAAGGTGGACAGCAATCCCGAGGACATGGCTGCGATATACTACGACCTCGCGAAGTACCACTTTGACAAGAAGGAGAAGGAGTTAGCTTGTGAGTACTTGATAAAGTCTGCAGAAATCTACCCTAAGACTGGGTACCCTATGGATGTGGACAAGGTTCTGGACAAGCTTTTCGAGCTCGATCCTGAGAAGGCATTCAGGGCCGCAGGGCTTGGCCCCTTCAATCAGTACTGGTTAGTGAGAAGGGTCAGCGAGATGGCGAAGAATTTCCAGCCTATCCCCGGACGGTACTGGGGTGTTCTTCACCGGAGCATCGCAGACTTCTGGGCAGAGGTTCGAGAAAAGATCATAACTCGTGAATATAAAGAGAGTGAGTACTACAAGAGCTGGAAGTTGAGGTTTCTCACCGAGAAGTCAATTGCAAGGACGACGAACTTTTCACTCTTCAATTTCATCGGCGGTGCGAACAACATCGAGTCGGACATCGAGCATGATTACAAGCATCTGCGGAAGGAGCAGCACGATGTTCCTCCGTTGTGGTTCCTTGAATTTCCCGTTCTCCTTCACCATGACGAACGCTACCTTAAGATCAGGGTAAATAATATGGTCAGTTCCTACGATGGGGCTAACCTAAACTACATGACCTTCCCGGTCAACAAGCTCACCCCTAACCCCCCCGTCAAGCGGATCAAGATCAAAATAGATATGCCGTGGCAGCAGAGTTACGAATTCGACCACATCTTCGAGCCAAATAGTGAGCGGGAGTATGAGGCGACACAGAAGAACCCGCACAGTACGTGGTTGACGGATGTGTACAGTATCGATATTGGGGATCATCCTCAAGGACTGGACAACATCACGATAAACTACATTGTGAAGCTCTACTTCGAGGATGAGCGGAAGGAAGAGGCAGATGTCGTTACCACCAGCAAGAGCCACACACTCCCTGTAGTAAGGAAGAATAGGTTCCAAGTCATGCAGAAGTACAAAAACCAGCACGCCAATGCTCTGGCCGTTATCCTCGTTGTGTGGAGCATCCTTTCCACTGCTATTGGTTATGTCGGGCAGGCTACTGAATTTCTACAGAAGAATGCGGGGTCGTTCGATCCATCGACGCTCACCTACGCTTTCATTGGCGGGCTGGTGACTCTAGGTTTACTCCTGACCTTCTTTATCTTCAAACGGATCAACAAAGAAGTGCTTGAGGATAGGGTATATTTGATCAAGGAACAGTTGTGACCTTTCTGAATTGCTAAGCACTTCCGATAACTTCTACCCTAAAATTTACAGACATATTATTGCACCAGTTCTAAACACACACATACTGAAATCTTAGTGGATTAAGGAGGTTCCATAAATTCTTACCGATGCCTCTATCAAGACTATTGCCCCTATTCATGACTCCCCTATCTTCATTTTACCATTACCGTAGGTCAGTGATCAAAAGTCTTACAGTAGTCTACCCTCACTGAGTTCATTATTGTATCTAGGACATTCTGATCATGTGTACTGAGATCCTCCCCTCTCTCTATCTTCTTCTCAACCCTGTGGATGATCCCCTCGCAATCAGGACATGATATCTTGTCAAGTTCTGTAGTCAGGATATTCCCTCGACCACAGAGGGGTTCGTCACCAAGTTTAAAATGCACAACTGTTTGCTCTTATTCATAGATCTAAACTTTGCGATATGACGGATTAGTGGTCTTACAGTTAACGAGATCAATATGCACAATGGATCCATTTCAGTTAGGTTCTCCTCACTCCTAATTCCAAGGATGATACTCGCCAACTTCTTGAGAGGGGACAGTAGTCAGGAATACTAAGGTTCGGAAGTTCCGTATGGAAGGGTTACTCTCTATTGGGGGTAAGTATTTCGCATAGTACACGGATAGAAGGGATACCGAGGGTCTGCTGAGGTGATTAAGATCCTCAGATGAAGTCCCTGTTGATCACATTGGCCACTCTTTCCAGGTAGTCTCTGATATCCTTCTCGCTTTTCTGCCTGACGAATTCGGGGTTCCTTCCAAGAATTGTCGACCACCGAGATGCTGTTTCTTCGAACTCTGAGTACTGTCTCTCCATGATAGAGAGGAGATTCAAATTACCCATCGTGGAGGCTTTCCTGACTACTTCATTGACGCTAATGAGGGCATTATCGACATCACCATGAACCAGTTGTAACATCGCCGAGAACATCGTGGTGTTGAGCAGAAGGTAATCTGAATTCTGTTTCTGAGCAATAGTTTGAAGACGATTGATATATTTCTTGATCTTGATGTAGTTCTCGCGATTGCGCTCGTACATCTCCAGATCTATCCTTATGGTGAGGATTGCAGTGAGGATCTGAATATCGAGAATGAATGAACCCGTATTTTTATTGAGTATCTGCTCTAGCATGTTCAAGGCTCCGATTTTCTGAATTAGCGACTTTTTGGACAGGGAAAGGCTTTGGATTAGTACTTTCTTGATCGGGATGTCTAGAATATCATCGTATTTCATCAACCTGTCGATCTCCCCCGTACATTCTTCATGTCGCATGATTTTCACTCTGCAGATTTCAAACAGGTTATCGAATGATTCGTATGGATTGGATAACTCATCGAAGAGCTTCTGTGCCTTATAGAGGTTGTACATTCCCTCACTGTAGTTCTGCAGAGCTATTTCTACTTGTCCGAGTACCTTGTAAGATGTTGCAATGAAGTCCTTTCCAATATCTTTTCCAAAACATGCTATTGCCTTATGAATATTGCGCTTAGCCTTAATTATCCATCCCATATGAAATTCTACAATGGCAAGATTCATGAAGACTGTAGGGCAGATTGGATTGCCGTTGTAGACTTCTACAAGTGAAAGACACTCCTCCAATAGAGCCACTGCCTCCATGATATCTCCTTCCTTGAAGTATGTCATGGCAAGATTGTTCATAGTCATGAGCTTTCCAAAGTTATCATTTATCTCTCCCTTGAATAGAAGTGACTGCTTATACTTCTCCTTTGCTTTTTTGAGTTCACCACGTGAAGTATGATGGGTTGCTTCCAAGTGAGCTAACCTCCCATCAAGAAATCTTAGATCCTCCGCGGAAATTGTAGATCTATCTATCTCCTGAATTGCTTGAGAAAAATTATCTGTAAAATTGCCCATGTAGAAATTCAGATTGCCTTCGATAAGATGGTAAAAGTACTTCATAGTACTGGAGAGCTCATTCTGGTCGACAGTACTGAGGATTTCCCGTCCATTTTCGTACCTTCCTGTCCATAGTAAAATATAACTTTCAAAGACTGCGCGTGATTGTCCATCCATCCGCTGTATCGCACCGTAAGCACTATCTAAGTCGTATTTTTCGACTCCTTCGATGACGGGTGAATCCACAATCACAATTATACTTATATTTCACACTACTATTAAACATGGTGGATAGAAGATAGTCCATATGTGTATAGACCAAACTATCTAACAGTCAATTGACTAACTCCTTACCACCAAGAAGCAGTACTGTGTTATGTATGGTGAAATTAAGTGGAAAATATTTCCTAAAATTATATGGATAGTAGTTCTAGATCTTATCTAGGTAGAAGATGAATTCATAAGGTGCGGCTGGAAGATGTTTCTGAGCCTATGGACTAGGTCTTCGTGCAATTCCCTACCTTTCTCAGTCAGGTAATACGTGCCCCTGCACCGACCGTCCTGGTCTTCCTTGGACAGTCGAACAACACCCATATCCTCTAACTTGTTCAGGAAGGGGTATATTTTCCCATTGCTCGGTTTCTTCCCTACCCTCTCTCCAATTGAAGAGATGATCTCGTATCCTGTCAATCCTCTCTCGTGGAGGAGGAAGATTACAAGCACCCGGTACAGACTCTGCAGGGAAAACATCTCCATTTTGCCTACCCCCTAGAACTCTGGCTTCTTGTACCTTTTCAGCAGTAGTGAACTGGTCACTACAGACACCGAAGAAAGTGCCATTGCTGCTCCCGCAACTGCTGGAGG
This sequence comes from Candidatus Heimdallarchaeota archaeon, assembly GCA_015522385.1. The sequence continues at coordinate 1,817 of WAMJ01000224.1, read as the reverse complement.
CAGGACGAAGGTAGAGCCTGTGATGTAGTGGATCAGGGGGATGAAGAGTCCTGCTGCTAGAGGGATACCAGCAACGTTGTATCCGAATGCCCACATGAAGTTGAGCTTGATCCTGTTGAATGTCTTCTTGGAGAGATCAATGGCTACTACTACATCTGATAATTCACTCCTCATGAGCACCATATCCGCGGTCTCGATCGCCACATCTGTACCTGCGCCGATGGCGATACCGATGTCTGCCTGTGCGAGGGCGGGGGAGTCGTTGATTCCATCACCGACCATAGCCACAACGTGCCCTTTCTCTTGGAGTTCCTTGACCTTGGACGCCTTGTCCTGTGGAAGTACCTGTGCGAAGACGTGGTCAATACCCACCTCCTTGGCAATTGCATTTGCAGTTCTGATGTTGTCACCAGTGACCATCCACACTTCAATACCCATCTTCTTCATCTGCTGTATTGCCTTCTTGGAGTCAGGTTTCACCGTGTCTGCAACTGCGATAACTCCTATGACCCTGTCCTCTAGTCCAACAAGCATTGCGGTCTTCCCATTCTCCTCGAGCTCGACCATCTTCTTCTCGAGGTCATTGGGCACAGCAATACCCTTCTCTGCCATCAGATCCCTTGTCCCAATATATACCTGTTTTTCACTAACAACTGCTCTGATACCCTTACCTGTTATTGCCTCAAACTCGGTAGGTGTGTCAATCATCTTGAGATGCTCCTTACCATAGTTGGCAATTGTCTTACCCAAGGGGTGTTCTGATCCGGATTCTGCTGATGCTGCATAGAAGATTAGGTCATTTTCGTCGACTCCTTCAACGGGTATGATATCGGTCATCTCTGGCTTACCATGGGTGATCGTACCTGTCTTGTCAAGGATAATTGCACTGATGTTGTGGGCGGTCTCCAATGGCTCTCCACCCTTGATCAGGATGTTGTTCTCTGCACCGATTCCCGTTCCAACCATAACCGCTGTCGGTGTCGCCAGACCAAGAGCACAAGGACAGGCAATGACGAGAACTGTCACGGCAAGAATGAACGAGAAGAGGAATGGTCCAGTACCCTCTAGCAACCAACTCTGGGGAACCACACCCAGTGATATAAGGGTGTACCAGATGATGAAGTCTGCAATTGCGATGAAGACGACAATTGGGACGAAGACCGATGAGATTTTGTCCGCCAAGTCTTGAATTGGGGCCTTGGAGGTCTGTGCATCCTGTACTAGCTTGACTATCTGTGCGAGAGCTGTCTCACCTCCAACCTTCGTCGCCTTGACGTGAAGCACTCCCTGCTGATTGACTGTGGCTCCGATTACCTCGTCACCAACTGTCTTATTGAGGGGCATTGACTCACCTGTGACCATTGACTCATCAATTGCGGATGAACCGTAGACGATGACTCCGTCGGTGGGTATCTTCTCTCCCGGATAGACCTTCAGGATATCTCCCTTTTGGATGAGGTCAGCGGAAATCTCTTCCTCTCCTACAACCTCTCCGTTCTCATCAAGGGTGAGGAGGATTGCGGATTTCGCCTGAAGTGACAGCAGCTTCTTGATTGCCTCTGAAGTTCTTCCTTTGGCACTTGCCTCAAGATACTTTCCGAGGACGATGAAGGTGATGAGGAGTGCTGAGGTCTCGAAGAATACTTCTCCCTTAAATGCAGGGTTGACAAGCATGTAGATCATCACAAATATTCCGTAGAAATAAGCAGCAGAAGTACCGAGGACAACGAGCGTGTCCATTGTTGCTGCTTTATGTTTTGCTGCTTTGTACGCCTTTCTGTAGAATTCTGCACCTATCCAGAACTGTACAGGTGTAG
>WAMJ01000223.1 GCA_015522385.1 Candidatus Heimdallarchaeota archaeon | reverse complement strand
GGTAGGTCTTTGCATCAACAAAATCTACTTGTGGAGTTAACAGCTCGGTCCGTACTGTGAGGATCATGAATCCGGAGATTCCAATGTTGATCATTGCAAAGATGAGATAGAGCAGCCCAATTTCCTTGTGGTCTAGAGTTCCGAAAAGATGTTTGGGTTTCTTGAGAAATGATATAGGAAATTCTTTTTCTGTTGCCATAATAATTACCTCACAACAATTACGAATAACATGTTGTAGTGGAGAGTTCCGCAGAGCTCTGCACATGTACCCCAATAGGTGCCAGGATCTGCCTGAAGGTAAATTGGGTTAATCACACCAGGTACGGCATCGGCCTTGATGGACAGATCAAATACATAAAAGCTGTGGATCTGAGAATTGTCCTCAGCAGTTATCTCAAGCTTATACATTACGCCAGATTTGAGGTAGAGGGGGGAATACATCTTACCATTCCCCTCGTTCTTGATTTGAGTTCCGTTGAATCCTTTGGCACTGTTTGCTTTGTAGGAAGATCCGTTCTCAAAAGTGAAGGTCCATGAGAAGTCCCTACCACCCGTGACCCTGATCGTTTCCTCCACATTGTCCATTCCAGCAGGACTGTAGATCTGCTGAGTGGGAGCAATGGAAGCAAAAAAGAGGAAAAGGACGATGGCAGCAGCACCAAGTGTCCAGCCAATCTCGAATTTCTTCTCATTCAGCTCACCCTCTCTATTCACATCCTCATTCTTTACGTTGTACTTCTTCACAAATGTGATAAGCATGAAGAGGACGATACCAAGAATAATGACCGAAAGGATGATCTGTATCATCATAGTCTGAATGAAGCCAGGAGTAAAGTTCGAGCCTCCCGCACTGGCAGACTTCGAACCCAGGAAGGCAGTAACGGCCAAGATGAACTTGGCAGCACGGCCTGTTGACCTAGATATAACTGACATAATGGATAGTAATATTCAGGACATTTAAACAAATCTGTTGTAGGAAGTTCTTCTTTTTGCTCTGCATGGTCAAGAAGCCACACGCCCACGATTTGCATTATTCCATAAACATACATAGTATTTCGAATCATTGCCCCAATTATGACCAAATATTAGCAGATACGACTTGAGACACCAATTTAATATACATTTGATAATTTATTTCCGACATGTCAGAATTATAATGTCTCTAAATACCCACATCGAGATAGAAATACACTATCATTCCGTATAGTATTCTATTCGAATTCTATGAAATTACTGGAGATTTGTCACAAGCCATCCATTGGAATTTAAAATAATTGGCAACTATACACTTCCTAAATAGATGTTAACGAAAGATTATCCTCTCTTGTGAGCCACGAATGAGTACCAGCAGAATCTTTGAATCCTTTTATTTTTTCACCACTTTTCAAATCTGATTTTTGTAGTCTTCAAAAATATCGTTTAAATGTCTGAAATATATTGAGACTTGAAATCTGTTGAATTCTGTAAAGATAATTATCCACGATTACATAAGTCTAACAAAGCCAAAGATTATCATGCTCTTATCGGTAACTGGAATCGTCGCCTACCTCATCCCAAAACACCCTGGTATAGGGATAGTGGACATCCTCACATTCTTCATCATGGGTTACTTTGCCTCTGGTGGAGCAATGGCAATAAATAACTACATTGACAGAGATATCGATCAAATTATGGACAGAACAGCCGATAGAGCAAGCTTACACAGGGTGGGAGCCACGAAGACACTGATCTACGGTATAGTTCTGGTAGTACTTTCCGTCACGATAGCCTTCATCAGATTCAATCTTGTGACGGCAATGTTCCTTCTTTTCGCAGACCTTTTTTACATCTTTCTCTACTCCATGTGGCTGAAGAGAACCAGCGTATGGAGCACTATCTTGGGTGGTGTTATCAGCCCGACTCCAGTCTGGATAGGTTACACCTCTGAGCTTGGTTACCTCCCCCTTGAAGGACTCCTCCTTGGGCTCCTTGTCTTCATCTGGACACCTTCTCATACATTCGCCATGAGTGGCAAGAACGTAGAGGACTACAAAAACGCAGGAATACCGATGTTTCCTGTTGTGTGGGGAATGAGGCAGACCGCTGCAGCAACTTTGGCTGGATCTATTATCACGGTGATCTACGCTTATGTCCTTTACTACATATATTTCTCAAGAACTGCAGTAGTCGTTTCATCAATATACCTCATTGTAATTACAACATACTTCCTCTACACCAGTGTCAAGTTCTTCCAAGAACCGACTGTAAAGAATGCCACAATTTCATTCAGAGGGGGACATACAGTATTCCTCGCGGGTTTCTACATCCTTGTCCTCATCCAGAACTACCTCTAATGTTCGGACAGAGGAGAACCCGAATCTTATTATTTCTGCCAACAATTTTGACCTGTGGATTTCAGATTAAGCGAAGAAGACGCACTGATTCAGGAGACCGTGAGGGATCTGGCTCAAGAGAAGTTTGTGAAGAGGGCCGTGGAGGTTGATGAGAAAAGTCTCTGGCCCGAGCAGAATCTCAAGGAACTCGCGGAGCTCGGCCTCTTGGGAACGATACTTGATGAAAAGTACGGGGGAGCGGGTGCCTCGACCATGGCCTACTCTGTAACCCTTGAGGAGATCGCACAGGCATGTGCTTCCACAAGTGTTATCACAAGTGTGACCACTATGGTGGGTTTGGCCATCCAGAGGGAGGGCAACGAAGAACAGAAAGAGAAGTGGGTTTCCAAGATTGCAACAGGGGAAGAGATCGGAGCATTCTGCCTCACCGAACCAGGAGCAGGTAGTGATGCGGGATCCTTGAAGACGACAGCGACAGTCGAAGGGGACAGCGTCCGTATCAATGGTCAGAAGCTGTGGATAACTAACGCAGCCCACTCGGGTATATTCTTGGTTATGGCCAAGGAGAATCCAGAACTCGGGAGCAAGGGTATATCTGCTTTTGTCGTAGAGAAGGACACCCCTGGACTTAAGATCAATGCTCCCGAGAAAAAGATGGGACTGAACGGTAGTCACACAAGTGCAGTATATTTCGACGATGTAGTAGTGCCAATTGAGAATAGAATAGGGGAAAAGGGGAAGGGACTATCAATAGCACTCAAGAGCCTAGACACAGGTAGGATCGGTATTGCCTCCCAGGCCTTGGGTATTGCACAAGCAGCCTTTGATGCTGCAGTCAGTTATTCCAAGGAGAGAGAGCAGTTCGGTAAGCCCATTGGGCAATTCCAAGGGGTGGGATTCAGACTGGCAGACATGAGAATGAAGTTAGACGCAGCAAGGCTCCTCACCAGGAGAGCAGCGTGGATGAAGGATCAAGGTATGAGACATACAGTGGAAAGCAGTATCGCAAAGGCTTTCGCTACGGAGGCAGCATTTGATATAACCGCAGGCGCAATCAGGACGCACGGGGGAATGGGATTCTCCAAGGAGCTCCCCGTGGAGCGATACCACCGAGATATCCAAGCGACCCTGATCTACGAGGGAACCAACGATATCCAGAGATTGGTTATCTCCAGAGGACTTTAGATAGGTCTCTCTGGACGCCACAATATTTAGTCAAGTAGCTCTGCGATTGCTCGGACAGGTAAAGCAGCAGCACCCCTCATCCTGACGGGGAGAGCAAAGAACCGGAATCTCCGCCCAAGTAAATTGTGAAGTCCTCTTAGGTTCTCTACGATAGGGATGTCGTTGTCCAGAAATCGGGTATGGGCTGGGCGATGTTTTACCTTTGTCCCGTCAATATTTATCGTGTCTACACCTACTAGTTTAATTCTATGATCCACAAGAGTCTCAATCACCTCCTCAGAAATGTAGGGCTGTTTGTAGTAGTCCTCACTCCCCCAGTAACGGTCATATCCAAAATTGAATAGTATCACCTTCTGGTTGATCCCAGAATTGCTGTTCATAACCTCGGAGAGATAAGGTAGATCCGAAAGAGTAATTTCTTGCTCAGGTTCTGCAAATGAGCAGTCAATAACAATTCCATCTCCAATTACCTGATCCAGACTTAGCTCGGAAATATCTGCCCTACTAGGAAATCGATGGAAAGGAGAATCGATATAAGTCCCCAGCGAAGACTGAAACTCTACTTGTGTGATCTCAAATGAGACATTATC
>WAMJ01000222.1 GCA_015522385.1 Candidatus Heimdallarchaeota archaeon | reverse complement strand
AGTGTAAGTAGTACCCTAGTGGTCTAGAAACAAATAGGTAGGACTACGTTCACTGAGAGTGATAACGTGTAAGTAGTACCCTAGTGGTCTAGAAACGCAGTAGCAGTAGTAAGGTAATACCCGATAGATATTCGGTGTAAGTAGTACCCTAGTGGTCTAGAAACTTGTGCAGGACCGTGTAGCCGTAGTGGATCTTCAACGTGTAAGTAGTACCCTAGTGGTCTAGAAACTCGACTTTGGTAAACTTAGCTGCTTTGTCCCAATAGGTGTAAGTAGTACCCTAGTGGTCTAGAAACTACTTCAGCCCGACCTTGCACGTCACTTTGGTGATGTCACGTGTGGTGTAAGTAGTACCCTAGTGGTCTAGAAACTTCTTCATCCATACCGTAGCTCCTTTGATCGAGAAAGTGTAAGTAGTACCCTAGTGGTCTAGAAACTCTGGATCTTTCCATCCTCCACTAAGAACTCGAAGAGTGTAAGTAGTACCCTAGTGGTCTAGAAACTCCAATTCGTTCTGTATGAAATCAATCTCGTCATCTAGTGTAAGTAGTACCCTAGTGGTCTAGAAACAGTGCCCATTGTAGCTACTTCCGCAAATTGGACATATTAGTGTAAGTAGTACCCTAGTGGTCTAGAAACTGGTAGTTGTGCTTGAAATTGAGTTTAGTCATGAAAGTGTAAGTAGTACCCTAGTGGTCTAGAAACCGGTATTGACTTGGGGTATGCGTTTGACCCCCAACGGTGTAAGTAGTACCCTAGTGGTCTAGAAACGTCTAATGTAATCCCTATGTCTTACCCATTTTCCATGAGTGTAAGTAGTACCCTAGTGGTCTAGAAACTTCCTGTAGTTCTGCACATATCCCTCGACCGTTTCAAGTGTAAGTAGTACCCTAGTGGTCTAGAAATTTAGAATAGGTTAGCACAGGTCTAATATGGGCTAAATATTTATACTCATTTGATGTCCAGATGCTGTGAAAGAACTGTCAAATGAACTCTATCAGAACGCGATGATGCTTCTGAAGAAGGTATTCGGAGAACTGCCAGAGCCAAGAGAGAAAATTGTATCTATAAATGAAGTGTACGTTCAGTTCACTGAGAAAATCACAGGTGATACCGAGATCAAACCTGTGCATGGAGTTGGTTTTCTTGAGTACTGGCTGGACGCCAACGGGCAACTAGAGGCAGTTTGGGTCACACTGTACTGATTCTATTAATTGTGTACGTACTACACCATTGGTCTAGAGATATGTTCCTTTAATTTCTTCATCTTTGTCTTTCTGAGCTTGATTGCAAGGTCAAATGCCTCTTCATCAGAAAGCTCTTTAGAAGCTCTCAATTCAACCTCCGTTATTAGACTCTGAATTGACATGGAATCCTTTTTATCCATTTACGATACTACGTTCTTTTGGGCTAATAAGGATATTGATCATCTAGGCGTACACCTCGATTGTCCAGAGATACATGAATCGGGATATGGAAGAAGGTAGATTCCAGAGATATGTGGCCCTTAACTGTCTCCCTGTAGTCCTCTTCATTCCCACATTGTAAATGGATAGTAGTGCGTTTCTACAAGTAGCGACCGACACCCTCAATATCTCCATGAGGCAGTACAGGTTGTGCCGGTACGACTGATAAGGGGTGACATCACCAAGCAGGAAGTAGATGTCATAGTGAACGCCGCGAACAGTCAACTCTCACATGGGGGAGGGGTGGCTAGAGCGATCGCTGTGGCTGCGGGCCCAGAGCTTGTACAGGAGTCGATTAAGCACTCGCCAGTACCCACGGGGGACGTGGGTCTAACCACCGCTGGGAACCTCCGAGCTAACTACGTGATACACGCTGTGGGCCCGGTCTATCGCGAGGGTGATAAGGAACAGGCAGCACAGCTCGAATCATGCATTACGAAGTCACTGGATCTAGCCCACAGACTTGGACAGGGTTCGATCGCCTTCCCAGCAATATCGACGGGAATATACGGTTACCCCATCCGGGAGGCTGCGGAGATCATGCTCGGAGCGGCCCTAGGGTGGGACGGAGAGATGGACATCATGTTCGTCCTCTACGGAGATTCGGACTTCCACGTGTTCGAGGAGACGCTTGGTAGACTCACAGCACAGGGGTGAACCAGCCAGTGTCCAAAATTTTTCGTAAGTGCATGCGAGTGGTGTTCTCTAACCAGTGGTCTTAATCAATATCATAGAAAAAATCTAGATGTGCTCGAAAAGGTAGGGGCATGGAGTTCGAGTGGAAGGTCTCCCGTAGCTTCATAGAGGGAGTAACCCGTCTGGCAGAGTACTACTTCACGGGGAATGAGGAAGAGCAGAATGACTACTATGACACCCTAGCGAGGTTCACACAGGTCAAGCTTGGTGGGAAGATTAACTCACTCCATTCCTTGCTCATATGGGTTACCGAGGTGTTCTCTGACGAGGAACTATACTCATAGACTGTTGAAGGTGTTGTATTCGGACAATAGATAAACCAATGGCTTTTATTTCTCATGTGCGGGTTCTGATGTAGTGATTACATGAGTGTGGACGAGAGTATAGAGACATCCGGAGAGTTTGAAAAGGCTGGAATGCTCTCTATTCTCGTCTATCTCTATTTCAACGAGGACAGCACATTCGACGATCTGGATTCTCTCCCGATCGCTCGGGCAAGCATATCCAAGAGGTTGAAGAGGTTGGAGGAGATGAATTTTGTTTCGAGAAGGCGGAGGGGAAAGCACGTGCTCTACTCCCTCACAACTATTGGGAAAACGGTATCTAAACCTCTTATCCACTTCGTGAACAAGAGTGCTTTCTACATTAGGAACGCGTCCATCCTCAACGAAATTAATCAGAAACTGATCCCCGCATTCAACGAGAAAGTGGAGAGGTTCCACAATATCGCAATGATGACTGACAACAACGGGAAGTTCGCGAAGAACGAACATGTCGAGCCAATATCGGGAGTGGAATTCAGCCCGAGTCTCCTTGTCAAAACTGCACATGATGTGAAGAAAGTCTCGGAAGAAGTGGCACAGCAGTACAGGAACATCTATGATCACTTCTCAAATAGTCCAAAGGTCTCCAACTTCTTGGATAATTTCGATGGTCTTTACAGCGAGATAATGGATATCAGGGGGAAGATTATCGATACGATAGACTCATTTTAGACAGGTACATCAGTCCAGTATCTTTTTCACCCTACCGACCTTCCCGCTCTCTAACCGTACCTTGATCCCGTGTGGGTGGCTGGCGGAGTTTGTCAAAACCTTAGCGACCACACCCTCCGTTAGAACCCCACTCTTCTGATTGTGCTTCTCCACTACCTGAACCCTTGCACCCAACTTGATATTCTTCCTCTGTTTTCCGTTCATAATACCCGTAGGGGTTGCCACTTCTTAACTTCTCCTGTCCGTTTGGAACCACTGATTAATGAGGTGATTGACGCCTTCTCAGAATCAGGAGAATTACTGCAGAAGGAACCAGAAGAAGTGGTGCCTGATTGGTTGTGGATATATCACTAAAGTCTTTGGTGTTACCGCCTACGGGGGTCAGAGAGGCACTCTCACCGAGATAATAGGTTAAGAAGCCCTTGTCAGGGGCCCTGTCGTACCCCTCGTCCTGTAATAGTCCCAAGTTTGCAGCTGAAGTGTCGTAATGCCAGAATACCATATCGAGTTCTCCGATGGTGCTCATGTTGCCCGAGGAAATAGATGCGAGTGTAATTTTGAACTCGATTGAGGTGTACGTTGTGCTGTCCACCTTTGCCCATCCCGGATTGTAAGCGATTGGCTCAGGTACACTGTTGTTGTTGTAGGGACTGTCCAGATCCGTTCCTGCAAATACCCAAGTATCCTCTTGAGTGAATCCAACAGATACGAACGCCATCACCACGAAGACGTCATTTGCCATATTCCTGACAGTGAGGTTTGCCCATAGGAGATCATATTCTACCCTTCCTGAATAGAGCATCCTAAAGTATAGGTAATCCGAGTCGTTGACAATCTGGACACCCACAAGGTTGATCCACTGGACGTCGTCTGCGGTGTCGTTCAGGGCATTGGGAATGCCTATCCAATCATCCATGTTACCGTCTATGGCTATATCAACCCCCTGAGCTGAAGCGTACGGAGTCATGAGAAGGAAAGTGAGAATGACAAAATACTGTAAAATACGCATGATTGAGATTACATCGCACAACTGATGATTTAAAGGTATTCAAATTCGTGTTAGATCTCCATGACATACTTACCCATATGTCTTGAAGAGGAGGAAGAAAAGGACAACTAGCTCTGTAGCAACATCAATATAGCAGGGAATCAATGGAGGGGTGTGGAACTTATCCGCTCCTTGGAGAACATTCTCAACCTGAGTAAGAACGAGGCAAGAGTTTACGCTGCACTGCTCAGGAATCCATCCCTATCAGTCGTAGAGCTCTCAAATATGCTTGAGCTTCCCCGGTCTCGAATCTATCAAGTTCTCAGCTCGCTAGCGGCACAGGATCTAATCTCGAAGTCGGTCGGAAGTGCCCACTACACTGTAATCCCCCCTCAGGACGCGTTAGATCTTTACATAGAGCGCTTGGACAAGGAGCATAGCCTGCACAAGCAGGGAATCCACGAACTGTCAGGGCTGCTGAGAGAAATATGGAGGGGGTCTATTGTGGATGAGTACTCCCCAGGGGTGGAGCTTATACCTTATGCCTATATCGAGAACACCTTTCTCGAAGCCATCAGAGATGCTCATGACGTCGTCTTTATCGCTGCCTCTTCAGATATCCCAGTGGTCGATTGGAAGAAGGCGGGAAATGCGCTCTCAAATGGCTACGAGCGGAACCTGAAGGTGAGGTACCTTGTAAACAGTCGAGATGTATTCAACAGACTCCAGATGGTGTTTGAGAAATTCTCCCCATTCTCTCAGATCCCATTCGAGCTGAGGTACTCAGACGAACTGTCCGCTTCATTCGTCCTTGTCGACGAGAGGCTCTTCCTCATGTTTTTCGGCAAGGATCAGCAGAGCACTATGGTTCTGCACACCAGTAGCTCCCAGTTGAAGTCAACATTCCGATGGTTATACGACAGGTTGTGGGAAGAAGGAGAACAACCAAGTTCGAAATGATCTGTATATACCTATTAATTACTTGACATAACCACTTAGCTATGGATTGGTATCTACTCTTTCCAATAACAACAACGATTCTGTCTTTCTTCTTCTTCATGAGTGTGACGGAGCAGTACTTCAGAAAGAGAGGTCTCCACCAGCTGATGTGGAGCATCGCTATGTTCCTGTTCTTCATCACGGCAGGTGCAGAGGCTCTCGCGCTTGGGATTGGTGAATGGATCCCCGTGATTTACCGTCTGTACTACGTCTTGGCTGCCATCCAAGTCCCATTTATGGGTGCAGGTGTTGTCTACCTCTTTGCTTCTCGATCAGTCATCAACGAGAAGAATTCAGCAATTGCCCTGCTCCTTCACGGATTCCCGTGGGTACTTTTTGGCCTGCTGTTCCTTCCACGAAGTCCCGTGTTTTGGTTGATCCTCATCCCGTCTGGGCTTATGCTCGGTGCCGCTATCATCTATCTTCTACTCAGAGGAAGGTCGACAAGGGTGAGGGATCTCTGGGAATCAAGAGTTGACGGTTACGTCTTTGCACATATCTTCATTGGGTTCAGTGTCTACGTCTTCATCATCATGAACTTCTTCGCATGGACGTTACCCCTAAATCTCGAGCTTCTTGCCAAGGGAGGAGAGATATCAGGAACTGGTTGGGAGTTAACCAATGGTGACGGAAGAGCTCTCGTGAGGCTTTTCAGCCCCTTGCAGACAGTCCCTGGGGGAATAGCGCTCATAGGAGGAGGTTTCTACTCCTACATTGCGTGGCAACTTAGCCTTATCCGCAACGGTGTACGTGATTTTAGAATTGGTTTCTTCAATGTACTGATCGCCGGTGGTGCACTTGTCCTTGGACAGGGAGCCTTCTTCTCAGGATTCGGGTACTCCACCCTCTACATCTCCGAGACGATTAGTGTGGCCCTGATGTACCTAGGTTTCTTGATGTCAGACAAGGTTGTGAAGATGAAGTTCTTCGACGCAGTTACCATGCGATATCTCTGGGGAGGCTCAAAACAACTCGCGCATTAGATCAGACCATTTCTTACTAGTTTAAATTAACTGCAATTCAGATCTAGGTGTGAAGACAATTTATCCGAACGTTGAGCTGGGCAAAGGTACGGTCATTGAGGACTTTTGTATTATCGGCATCTCACCCGGAGGTAAGAACCTCCCCCTCGTCATTGGTTCGAACTCAAAGATTAGAGCTGGGACGTATATTTACGAGGGTAGCACAATTGGTGACAATTTCCAGACTGGGAACAAGGTGAACATCCGTGAGTCGAACATTATCGGATCGAATGTATCGATAGGAACTGGCACTGTGATAGAGCACCATCTCGAAATTCGGGATGGAGTGAGGATCCACTCAAATGCCTTTGTTCCTGAGTTCACCGTTCTGAAAGAGAATGCATGGTTAGGCCCCAATGTGGTGCTCACTAATGCTAAATATCCACGTTCTGCCACTGTCAAGGAGAACCTTAAGGGACCGACGATTGGCAAGGACACAAAAATAGGCGCGGGAACTGTAGTCCTTCCTGGGATCGAGATCGGAGATAACTGTCTAATTGGAGCGGGATCCGTCATCACCAAGGACGTACCAGCCGACTCTGTGGTAGTGGGGAATCCGGGGAGAGTGATTCGAAAGGTCGATGAGATTCCCGACAATCCATACGGAAGTTAATGCGTTTGTCAATATTCATAAATCAAATATGTCCTTGTGTATCCTACGTTAAATATAGACTATGAATCATATGATTTGATATTAGTCTGTATGATCTAAACTATTGACGAATTAGAACTGAACCAGTTAGAGTTTTCTCTTCTTCCTAATTATGACAGGAAGGACAAGAAGACCTGCAAGTACACTGTATGGGGAAAGGGGTAAGCCAGCAATGTCAGTTACAGCAGGAGATGTATCCAACGGTGAGGTTGACGAAACTGATGTAACGGTCTGTGCAGTTGCCTGCAGGGTGACAGTCTGCTTGAAGGAAGTTCCATTGTTCCATTTGAAGTCCTCCACGAATTTATTGAGAACACCTGAGCTTACATTATAGGTCATGGTCAGCGAGTCTTGCAGCAGATTGGGGATACCAGAGACATCAAGACTGGTGGAAACGGTGAATTCACCACCAGAAATAGAGCCCGCTGCATTGAAGGGACCGAACGGGACGTTGTTAGCAGCAGAGAATTCGAAGATATTATCGATAACGGTTCCGTTTGCGAATTCGACCCTCGTTGGTATGAGAAGGAAGAACAATCCATCTAATTCATCGTCTGTTGCAGTCCTGAAACCAGACCCCTCATTGATCGTGAAGGCGAATTTCGTCAGGAGGTCACCAACCGTGGCCTGATTGACATCGAAACCTGTGAGGTCACCAATAACCTCAAGGTTGAAGACCGTACCGTTGTTATTATCGTTAATCCGCATGGATGTAGGCTGTCCGTCCTTCTCGTGGATGAAGATCCACTCGAAGACATCACCTTTCTTGATGTCAGAGCTGAAGAAGATCTTTCCATCTAGGGGCATTGGAGGTTGTCCGCCAATGAGGTTGAACTCTGCTACGTAGACCGTACCGTTAGTGTACGTCACCTCAAATCCGAGTCTCTGCATCACACCCCGGTTGGCATCGTAGTCCACATAGTTTCTCTGGGTTCCAATCACATTGTTGCTGGAGTCCAGAATATTGAATGAAAATGAGACATTGTAGAAAGGTCCATTGAGTGTACCGACAGCCCAGTCCGGAAGGGCAATCCCGTTCTGTGCAGCGTATACTAAGTAATTGTCAATCACAGTACCGTTACCGTAGTCGACCGTCAATGCCCTGATAAAGTTCGGGAATGACCCATCTATATCACTACCCCACTCGCTTTCAGTTATTGGAGTAAGAGCACCGTTCGTTTCTCTGGAGATCTGGACGTACTGGAGGACATCATTGTACGTGGTTGATCCATCCATCTGCAACCCGTTGAGCGCTTGAATGATATCGAACACCATGAAGCTTCCACTTTGCATACCATAGGGACCAGGAGCATTGCTCTGAACCACACCGTTCAACTTAGAAGTATACAGCCACTTGAAGACCTCCCCGACACCAATAGGGTTGGAGTAGACATTCTTTGCATCATTTCCTGAACCGCCTCCAGGGCTGTTTTGTCTCGCTCTGATAATCGACTCGATTGTTGTTCCATTGGAGTAGGTGTCAACCAAGACCATCTCGATGAGTGCACCAGTAGAGATATCATACCTCACGGTTGAGATGGCCGTACCGATAGTGGTACCATTTCCATCGTCGATAATACCTGTTGATGATGCAGTGTACTCATTCCCTGAAATGGTTCCAACATCAAAATTCCTCAATGGGGCACCTGTTGTGTAGAGGTAGTCGAAGTAGTTATCCGCAACCGTTCCATTCTGATAGTCAACCCTCAGGGGCTGTATAAATATTGGAATGCTCGAATCTACATCTGAGAAGAATGTGTCCATTGGGAATGAGGAACCACCAAATTCTCTACGGATGTCGAAGATTATCTGAACTTCCGCGTATGTAGTGGTGTCTGAGATCATGAAGCCATCTGGATTTGAGATCACGTCAAACATGATAACTGAACCGTTCTCAAGGCCCAGTTTGGGATCTATACCTGAGACGGAGACGGAATCCTTGGTGTAGATGGTGTCCCACGCGAAGCTGCTACCTTGTGCCAGAGCATTCGTGTAATAGAAGACGGGAGATCCACCAGAACCACCTCCAGATCCTGCAGGTGTAAAGGAGGTTAGGTAAATCATATAGGAATAGGTCGTTCCGTTTGAGTAGCTAATTATCCTATTGAAAGTCTGCATGACGCCAGTTGTTGCATCAAAGTTGATCGAGGTTTCAATTGAAGCAGTGACAGAACCAGATATATTCATCGATACTTGATCGAAAAATTCTACACCTGTACCATCGTAGTAGTTAATCTTACCGAGTCCATCAGCCCTGATATTGGTCCCATTGGCATCGGTGAAGAAGTCACTGTATACTGTACCATTCTGGTAATCCCACTTGTTAGGGAAGAAGAATAACATAAGGGAGAGGGGATCTGAGTTAAATGACATTGGATTGGAAACACCCCCAATGGTCTGTGTGAAGCTCACAACAGAGTCTATGGTTGACCCAGACGTAGTGTTGGTGAGCGTAATGGTACTCATATCAGCAGTTACATCACCCCTGATTGTAGAGCCATTAGTATATCCAGGCATAAGAGGGTTATTATTAACAAAGTTACCGTCTTTAAGTTGAGAGACGTCCCATGTTGCAGAATCTCCAGGTAGGAGATTGAGGTTATATACCCTCTGAGCATCTACGCCTACTGCTGTTGATACAGAAATGGAGGAAATGACCAGAAGGGACATAACTAATATTGGAAGTGAAAACTTTTTCATCTCCATAGCCTACATTTGCAATCCTATCATATTAATTTTCTATAAATGAAATACATACCCTTTTTACTAGTAATAAGTATAGTGGTTTGATAATTTCGTATAATAATAATTAACATTATCCTACAAAAGTCAAATTTAATACGTAGATCATAAATGAAATCAAAAAACGTTACAAATATGTAGTCTAAACATATCTAGAATATAGCAATTGTGTAAAAGGGAAAAGGAGTTATCTTGCCCACCAGTTATATATTGTATACCAATTAAAGCATTCATAAAATAAAATATTAATATCAAATCAAGATATGATAATTCTCCAGCAGTTCTACATCGTTCCCTTTTATACTATTCAGAGGATTGAGGAATATTCCTCAATTAATTGAGATAAACCTTTAATAATATCCCAACCCATCATTACAAGTGTCTTCTTAACAGAATAGATAATTTTCCTGAGCACTTGTTTTGTATCCAACTTAATCAGCTAGATCAGTTTATATGATGTCAATTTGATCAGAAGACATGGCAAAAGGTAAGTTCAATATAATAGTGAACAGTTACGAAAGCAAACCTAAAGGAAATGGCCCATTTCCCGCCATTGTTCTGTTCATGCACGCTCACGGACTAGACGATTCGTCCAAGAAGGTCTGCGATGATCTAGCAGAAGCAGGATACATCGCTGTGGGAGCGGATGGCTACCTCAACGGTATATACTCTTTCCAGACTAGGTCAGATGATGCAGTGTTCAAATCTGCAGACCTCCTGATGCACACCCTGAAGAACAGAGAGGATGTGATATCGGACAAGATTGGAGCCATAGGCTTCTGCATGGGAGGTAGGCACGCCTATCTCTACAATATTTTCAGGGATGACCTATCTGCGGTGGTCTCATACTATGGTTTTCCACATCGCGGAGAGACGGAGGACACCACTCCTCAGAACAGAACTGCCGAGTTCACAGCTCCCGTGCTCAGCATCTTTGGCTCGGAGGATCGAGGCATCCCAATGGAGGCAGTCAGAGCCTACCAAGAAGCGACTGAGAAGGAGGGGAGCCCACACAGGAGTATAGTTTACGAAGGAGCAGGGCATGGTTTCCTCAATATAAATTCAAGGAATTTCAACGAGGAAGCAAGCAAAGACGCTTGGCAGAAGACCGTTGAGTTCTTTGACAAGTACTTGAAATAGCTCTTCGGTCAAGACATTCTGGCCGAGATAACAATTCCTCCACATTTTGCGCAGTGCTCTATGCAACAATCGGAAGATTTAATTCGATAATTTTAATATTTTCTAAATATTATGGACGACTACGAGAACGCACTCAGAAACATGGACTTCGAGTTCTTCGCGAACGCCAACCACAAAATTACACCTGCATCCTTTCTCGAGAAGGAGGACGCGGTCTTCCTCGACGTGAGATCGAGGGAGGAGGTCGACACCCTGAGCTTCGGGCTCAAGGGGCATTGCGATGTGCTACACATACCCCTGAACGAACTTCCAGACAGGCTGGATGAGGTTCCCAAGGATAAGTTCATTGGGCTCTTCTGCTCGGGGACACAACGGGCATCTATCGCGTTCGGCTACCTCAGGGGCAAGGGCTACGACAACTGCAAGATTGTTCTAGGGACGATTGAGCAGATGGTAGCTGAGCTGAAACCGGGTAAGCTGAAGAAGACAATGAAGAAACACCTAACTCACTGATTCAATCACCTCTCGGCAGGATCTTCAATCAATATCTGCATTCAGTCCAAATTGCGATGATTTTCCGTACCTAGATCGACAGAATTTTAAGAAACAGGGGTATGAAACGCACACTATGGGATTCAATGGAAAACTATCGGCTGCGACCTTCATCGTGGAGTTCGGAGCTTTCATCTATTTCATCAATCGGTACATAGTCGAGAAGGCTGATGATCCACGGATACTCTTCAGTATGGCTATCCTCCTGTTCCTCTCACTGTACCAGCTATCAGAAGTCATTACCTGCATGTTCGATAAACGGATATTCGGGAAGGTCTTTGGACATATCGCAATCACCCTCCTTCCTGCGCTCGGACTATTCCTCACAAAGTCCCTTGGCGCGGAGACCTTCTACACAGAGTGGATTTTCGCCGTAGCATGCTTGGTCTACTTGGTGTACTTCGTGATCAAGCCCGATTCAGTCGAACTTGTGGCCTGTAGAGGGTTCTTCGTCCAGTACAGATACAAAGATCCAGTAACTACCTACTATGGGTTCTACTACAATGGTGCACTCCTGTTGGCGATGATCTTCCTCGGGATGATCGCCTCCACCAACATATTTGCTGTGTATCTCCTTGTTGGATACGTGTCGTTCACGCTGCCAACCGGCATCCAGCTGATTTCTGGGAAGATCAACGATTCGATGGTCACCTCAGTGATGTGCCAGTGGGCCTTCTTTCTGAGCATCATGCTCTTCTTCTTCCTCAACGCCCTCTTCGGGTAATTTGAAAAACAATAGTGCTAGCGGGGTACATACCGCCAGAATGACAATTCCAGATACGAGGAAGTATGGACTGTACCCTAGATGTTCTATGAGGAAAGAGGTCGGGAGTTCGGAGACCAAGAGGACGAGTTGACCTGACCTTCGACACCATAGTCTTCTTGAACATTGATCAGATCTCTTCTCTCTCATTGTCAATATAGTCTATGATCTCCAAAGCATTACCCTCGAAATCTGCTAGTTTACTTTCACCACTCATGAGGTCTACAACAATATCTGAGTAGTCCATCAAAACAGATTCTTTGAAATCATTATAAGGTTAGTCAAAACCCCTCGCCTCATCTAAAATCCGAGATGTATGGAATAGTTAGATGAATTCATACCTGAGGTATTCTGTGTCCGTTTGTAAGAGGAAGACGATGTTTATTTCACTTGAAAAATCAGATGTAGGTGGTGATTACATCTAGTTCAGCAACTTGTGGAGCTGGATCTTTATCTCGACCTGTTCAAGACCTACATCTACTGCATCGGAGGTTCGGGGATTCTTTACCACATAGTCCTTGAAGAACTTCTTCATGTCGTCGATGTGCTTGTCAGATGCAGAGACGATGGCCACGATTGAGTTCTGGAACATGAAATTGTTCATCGACTCGAAGGAGTCGAGGTTTGCGATGTACCACAACCACAAGTCGTCCTTGATCACTTTGTTGGCTGCAAGTCCCCCGATAGCTATTCCCCTGTTTCTCCGGGGGATATCCGTAAAGACCATCTCTTTCACTTTCTCAAGATTGGAGGTATCCGTGAAGTTAGTCATTGCTCCGATGATGTTGATGAACTCACTCTCACTTGTAGGGTTGTCGAACTGGTTCTTGAACCACTCGAAGTCATTCGTATGACGAGCAGCGACCGTGAGGATTGTTGACCGAAGATTGGCGTCTACCGGTTCTCCCTTCTTAATCTTATCGAACTCTCCCATGGCGTAATCCACTGCTCTCTCTGAACCTAACCTGCAGGCTGCATTGATCAGTGAACCCCTGATTATTGAGATACCAAGATCCTCACCCTCCTTGGGGGAGAGCGATATCTTTTCGAGGATTCCCTCGATGAACTCCTTGCTCCTCTTCTTCATCGCTTCCTTCTTCTCCCCTTCGTCTAGGATATTGTAGATGTCTAGCAGATGTACCGCAATATTGAACATCGGCATGTGAGAGTCCTCACCACTGTAGTTCTCGACAAAAGACAGGTACTTTTCAACCGAGAACTTTCCAACCTTGACAAGGGCAAAGAGGTCATCCTCGATGTTTACACGGTCGAGAGCATTGATTTTCTTCTCCGAAATGAGATTGCCAAGCATTTCCAGATCACCCTCAGGGTACTCCACCCTGTAGTATCCTGTCAGGTCGACATTGAGTTTGTACGCATCGTGATCTCCGAGGTCAAGTTCGGCTTGTTTCATGTCAAAGACGAATCTCTCAACCCTCTCCTGTCCCTTGGAGAAGACACGGACAGTTATCGGGATGTTCCACATTGAGTCTGATTCATGAGGGAGGTATGTGAATCTCTTCTGCCTCAACTTGAGGACATTGCCATCTCTCTGTACGGTGACTAACGGAATACCTGGTTGGAGGACGAAGGTCTGCATCACATCGCTCACTGGCATGCCAGAGACCTCACCGAGACTTTCCCACAGATAGTTACTGATGGAGGCTCCATAGGCGTGCTTCTTGAAGTAGGCACGGAGCCCGTCCCTGAAGTTATCAGCACCGAGGAATCCTTGGATCTGGCGGAGGATCGAGCCACCCTTGGTGTAGAGAATGGGGACGGTCTTGGCGGTGAAGCTTATCTCCCCATCTCCTGCTATCTCAATCGGGGAGGTCTTGATCATGGAGTCCCAGTCCATCACGCCCATGGTCGACCTTGACCTTCTGTTCAGGTTGGTGGATTGCACGAAGTACTCGATCACCCTTCTCTCGGGGAAATAGTGATCCATGATCAGTGTGGGGAAGAAGGTTGCGAAGGACTCGTTGAGCCAGAGGTACTTCCACGTCTTGGGAGACACAAGGTTCCCAAACCATTGGTGGGTGAGCTCATGGGCTATGACACTGATGATCCCATTTTTCTGCGTCTCGGAGGTGATCCCTTCGTAGTACAGCAGAGCATTCTCGCGATAGAGAATAGCACCCCAGTTCTCCATGGCACCCGCAGCGAAGTCCGGAGTTGCCATTTGATCGAGTTTGGGCAGAGGATATGGAAAGTCAAAGTACTCCTCACAGAACTCGATGACATCAACACCCCAGTCAAGCGCAAGTTTACCATATGCATGAGCTTTCCCGGGAGCAGTGAGTACTCTGTACTCCTTACCCTTGCTTTTCTTAGCGATGTAGTCGAAATTCCCGACCCCGAAGAACACGAGGTACGAGGACATCCGGGGAGTTCTTTCGAACCTGACAAGTTTCTTGTCCCCCTCCGTCCTGTACTCTGCTATTGGCATGTTGGAGATGGCAATCTGGTCGGGATTGATTAGAAATTCTATGTCGTATGTCGCCTTGACCCCTGGAATATCCACACATGGAAAAGCTCTACGAGCATCGTTGGCCTGGAATTGGGTAACTGCAACGTACTCCTCCTTGCCGTCGACGAAGAACTTGCTCCGGTAGAAGCCAGCAAGCTTATCGTTGTGCTCACCGGTGTAGTCAAAGTGGAGGCTGAACTTAGATGCGGTCTTGGGGAAGTGGAGGTGTAACTCCTGCTTTTCTGGATCTTCAGAGTACTTGACATCAAGTAGTTCTTCACCGATCTGTACTTTGACATCATGGTAAGTAATCTCCAAGGTGTGGAGAGTCACTTCCGATACAGGATTTTCAGACTCCATGTCGACAACAGATCTGCCCTTGAATTTGAAGGTCTCAAGGTTAGGCTCGAGATGGAGAGAATAGTGAGTTGGATGAACCATGAGGTCTGTGATTTCTCCCTCTTTTAATTGTCATTGGAAAGGATTAATCCACCCCGTCTATTCCAGTTGAAATTCTGAACGTTTGTACATTATGCGAATTCTTGGTAGAAGTCAAGTGAGTCTGGGTTGCGGAGAGCTCCACGGTTTGTCACAGCCCTCCCGTTGATGATGTTGGTGACTGCAGATTCTACCTTCTTACCACTGAATGTATACGGGATGTCCGGAGTCTGAATAATCTCTGCAGGGACATGCCGCGGGGATGCCTGAGTCCTTAGGTTCTTCCTAATCGTTTCTTTTAAATCCTCTGTGAGCTCCTTGCCCTCGGCCATCTGCACGAAGAGAAGAACCTTCTGCTCCCCATCCTCCATCTTCCCGATTGCAAGGCTGTCGACGACTTCGGGTAGCTCCTCGACGATGTTGTAGATTTCTGCAGTCCCTATCCTCACACCAGAGGGTTTGAGCACAGCGTCGGATCTACCATAGAAAGTTATTCCACCCGTATCCTTGTGGATGAGGACATAGTCTCCATGCCTCCAGACCCTCTTCTCAGGGAAGAATTCGAAGTATGCCTTGCGGTATTTCTCATTATTCTGATCATTCCAGAAGTAGATTGGCATCGAGGGTGATGGTTTCTCACACACAAGTTCTCCCTGCTCATCATACAGTGGCTTCATCTCTGGATCCAATGATTTGACATCCATACCGAGTGCGAGTGCCTGTAACTCACCAGTGTAGACTGGAAGAATTGGAGCACCAGCAGCGAAACATCCGTTTATGTCCGTTCCACCAGATATAGAGTTGAAGTGGAGATCTTCCTTGATCTCGGAGTAAACGTAGTCGAAACCCTCATCAGAAAGTGGGGAGCCTGTCTGTGATATCTCCCTGAGGGATGAGAGGTCGAACTGCTTCCCGGGTCTTGCACCAAGCTTCTTCAGAGTGTGGATGTAGCTGGCACTGCAACCGAAGATGGAGATCTGCTCGTCTTGTATGTACTTGAAGATGATCTCCCAGGAGGGGTAGAGTGGATTTCCATCGTAGAGACCGACGGTCGCGCCCACCGCGAGGCTACTCATCAGCCAGTTCCACATCATCCAACTGGGAGAGGTGAGGTACATGATGGTGTCATCTTCCTTGAGATCAGTGTGGAGAACAAGCTCTTTCAGGTGGTTGATCAGGACACCTCCGGCGCCCTGCACCATACACTTAGGCTTCCCCGTTGTCCCAGACGAGAACATGATATAGAGTGGGTGGGAAAAAGGAAGTTGCTCAAAGACGATCTCACCTGTTTCCTTAGCGAATTCATCCCACTTGACAGCTCCTTCAGGTATCTCACCGTCCTCGACATATGGCAGCACAACCATCTTCTGGAGCTGTGGGATACCCGTTCTCACCTTGTCCGCCTTGCCCATCAGATCGAATTTCTTACCCTTGTACATGTAGGCATCCGCGGTGAATAGCACGACAGGTTCGACCTGACCCAGTCTGTCCAGTGCAGCGTCTGCTCCAAGTTCAGCTCCACAGGACGCCCAAGTCGCACCTACCGAGGTCGCTGCTAGCATGGCGATCACCGTCTCGATGGTATTGGGCATGTACCCCACTACCCGGTCCCCTGGCTTAACACCAAGCTCTTTCAGAGCATGGTGGATACGTGATACCTCATCATAGAGCTGTTTATAGGTCACCCTCCTTACTTCGGAGTCCTCCCTTTTGAAGATGAAGGCGGTGTGCTCATCCCTTCGCCTCAGCAGGTTCTCCGCGAAGTTCAACTCCGCACCAAGGAACCACTGAGTCTTGGGTGGAAAATCCCCAAGATTCTCTACGACCTTGTGGTATGGTTTCGATGAGATTACACCCGTGAAGTCCCAGACAGATGCCCAGAAGTCCTCAGTGTTCTCGACCGACCACTTCCACAGTCCGTGGTAGTCTTTGATTTCGGTGTTGTATTTCTCGTTGACGTACTCGATGAACCTCGTGATATTGGCCTCCTTGACCCTCTGCTCACTAGGTTTCCACAGCAATTTTCCCATAATCTCGTCATTCTCTACTCAAAGCGTCAGTACTTATGAATTTCTTAGTTCCTGCGGACAAATCGTTGCAGATGAGTGATGCCGATGTGAGAAGATTTACAATATGAGTCAACCATATTTAGTTGACAAAGGTTGACCAATCGATGAGCGAAGTTTAGGTACTGGAACATGAGGCGTAAGGGCCACGGCCAGACGGAGATCGCAAAGAAAGAAGGAGTCACTCGCCAAGCTGTCAGCAAGGCGATTCGCTCTTATGAGCGGACATTACTCACCTCCCTCTTGGGACTGGCAAGATCCATTGGTGGCCTTGTTGAATGGTACGACGTGGGCTCGGGCGTGCTCTTTGGAGTGGTCCCCCAGCTTGATAACCGGGGTTTCCTCATACTCACAGACACCTCGGGTGATCTTAGAGTATTCTATGCAACAGAGCAAGGGGGGTTACCGTCCGAGGTAGGGGATATCGTGAGATCAGCAATGGGCATCTCGTTGAAGAATCTTGCCTTCAAGCAGGTTGTCGATCAACTAGTCGGAAAGTGATGGTGATGGTCAATGAAGGAAATATTGAGACCTACAATGAATATACCACTAGAGTTAGGAAGAGGAGACAATGGAGGAACACGATTGCAATTCTGTTCCCGATTATCACGATCACAATCGCGTTTATGGCCATTCTTCTGGGCAATGGTAACACGGAGTATGTGATGACAATACCCATCGTGGCAGTATCGGGGTCAGTTATTGTGCTACTTACCTTAGCATACCCGTACCTCAGACCACTGAATCCACCTAGATACCCAGATGTAAACCTCGTCGCTCCTCAAAAGCCAGAGAGCTTGTACTACTACGAAGTAATCCACAACAAACTCCTGTACTACCTGACACTTCCATTCTTCATCGGTGAGATCGCCTTTGCGGGGTGGAGTTTCTACCAAGGAGAAACCCTGGCTGCAATTGTTCTCACCGCAGCAGGGTTCTTCTTTCTCCTTATACTCGTGGCGTTCGACCACATCTCCATCAGGATCGACAATAGCTCAATGGACATCTCACTGGGACCGATCAAGACCACAATCCCGATTTCCGACATCGAGACGATCCGACCGGTTTCGATTGACTGGTGGGGAGATTACTTAGGATTTGGGAAGAGGATATCACCAGATGGTACGATCGGAGTGATATCCACTATCCGTACGGGGGCGAGAATCGAGTTGAAGTCAGGCAAGACCTACGAGGTATCATCCAACGACCCACAAGCCCTCGTTAATTTCGTCAGGTTCCAGAGACAACCAGAGACATAAGACTTATTTGCAGAGTGCACTATGTATTCCCTGTGAGGTATTATCTCTTCCTCCTCTTGGTAGTATTGGTCTCATCTACTACAGCTACACCCCCTGACAGTACAGAACCATACGTCAAGGTCTCGGACCAACCCTTGGTTGACAGTAAGGTTACCATAGATGAGGTGTACTACAATGAGTCTGGATGGATGGTTGTCCACAATGACATCGATGGGGGACCGGGAGAGATCATCGGGGTCTCTCCGCTCTTTGCAGGGAAAAATCTTGATGTTATAGTCTTTGTCGATCGGACGAAGGTGACAGACACACTCTATGCGATGCTCCACGAGGACAGGGGAGAGCTTGGGAGGTACGAGATAAATCAAGATTTTCCAGTATATGTAGATGGGGATTCGGTCTCCCCAGATTTCAGGATTACAGAGATACTCCAGTCCACACTTGAAGTATCAGTTGACCAAGATGCGGACACCTTCGTCGTCAATATCTCGGAAGTGATCAGTGCAGGTCCTGGAATTGTCGTTGTGAGAGACGAAAATGACAATGAGATTGAAAGGATGTTCATCCCACATGGAAGGTCAGGGCCTTTGATCATAGAATCAGTAAGGGAACCAGCTGTTGTTAAGCTATACTCTGATCAAGAAAGCCGAGGAACCCTAGATGGCAATGATTTTGAAGTCATAACAATAGGTCTATCATCGGGAAGTGAACAGTGGGTCTCATTGGACTTGTTCCCATTGATTGTGGGAGTTCTAGTCGTGTCCTTGTCCCGAAAGAGAGGGAAGAAGTAGGATATTAGTACAAATAATTAGGATCGAAAGGACTCACAGATCTAACGATTCTTCTTACGATAGTATTGGTAGAGGGGGACGAGGACTACAATACCAAGTAGGGTTATTAGGGTTGAGAAGCCAGGAGTGGTCTCCGTCTCAGTAGAGAAGACTGTGGAGATCTCGGTTGATATATCACCAGTCACTGTAGTAATCGCACCTGTCTCGGTAGTAGTGACTGTCACGGTCTCAGCTGGAGATGTCCTCGTAATATTCATGTTGTAGAAGTTGATATGGAAGAATGGTTGGTCCATTCCGTTCGGTAGGGTGAACTTCGTCGGGACGTCATCATCAAATGGCCCGGATGGTCCCACCTTAGTGTTTGGCATGATGAAGTGGATTTCAAGACCTTCAGGATCTTGGACACTGAAACCAAGTTTGAAATCAGGTGTTCTCATCCTCTCGGAGACCATGACGTGGATCACTCTCTTCGAGTCGGTCAGCGTTCCGTTAATGTAGAGGTCCCCGAATCCCCAGAGAGTTACATAAGATATACCACCAGGCATCAGGGGAGTCCCAATCTCTGTGGCGCCGTGCATGTATGTATTGAGCCCTACACCTCCGAAGAAGGGATGGTCTGGCCCGACTGGTATCAAGCTCTCCATCTCGACATAGTAATCTGTCCGTCCAGTTGGATCAGTGAAGTTAGCAGACACTGAGCCCATGTCCATGGACGATGGACTATCGAACTTTGTCTTATCCGTCACGTTGATACTTACTGATCCAGTTATCGGCATGGTTTTATTCGAGAATGGGGTCATATCCGAAGTCGTGGTGTAAGCGGAATTGTCATCGGTCGTATTCCTCATAGAGGTGGGTAACCAGTTGGTCTTCAGTGGATCACTGGGAGTTCCAAATATAGCAGGATCCAAGGATCTGGGACCTGGAAGCATCCAAATTGACTCGTTGTTCTTCGCCGTAGCTAATGCATTGACGGTTATGTTAACCTCGGGGGTTAATTCAGGCACTCCTGCCGCAGAGATGTAGTTCATCGCTCCGAGAAACAGGAGGCTTAGTCCTAATCCAATTATCTTGGATGTTCGTCTTGATATTTTCATAATAAAAACCTCGGCCGTTCTATAGACCGTAATTGCAACTATACTTTACTTAGGTATAAATAACTGCTTTCGAAATTACTACTAAATAAATTATGATTATTTTGAAATTTTAGAGTATGTTTTAATCAACTGGAGAATAGACTACCGAATAAAGTGGTGAAATATTGAGAGAATAGTAACGTTATACCAAAATATAACAGGGTATCAGTCATTGTCTTGACTAAAAGACCTCTGTTCGAAAAAAAATACTGTGATTTACAATAATAAGTATATTCAGCTCTTCTTGTTGATCATAGTATCAGGCTGATCATAGCTGTGCCCTATGATAGGATGGGGCTTGTATGCGTCGTCTATCAGCTTTATCTCATCTGCTTTTAACTCGATCTCAACGGCCTCAATTGCCTCTTCAAGGTGAGCCATCTTGGTCACTCCTACTATCGGCGATGTTACTCCGTCCCGTGAGAGCACCCAAGCTAGGGCTGTTTGAGCAACAGAGATACCATGATTATTGGCAACCTCCCTAACAGCCGCTAGAACCTCGAAGTCGTTGTCCTTGAAGTACCGCTGTTTCAGATAAGGATCAGACTCTACTCGTGCACCCTTGGCCTCGTCGGGGGTGTATTTACCTGAGAGGAAGCCCCTACCGAGTGGAGACCATGGAATGATACCCATCCCTTCCTCTATGCAGAATGGAATAACCTCGCGTTCCTCCTCCCGGTAAATCGCGTTGTAGTGGTTCTGCATCGTAGCAAATTTCTCCAGACCCAGTCGTTCTGCAGTGAATTGTAGCTTCGCCAATTGCCACGCGTACATGGAACTTGCCCCAATATGCGAAGTGAGACCGTCGTCTATTAGGGAATTGAGAGTTCTCATTAGAAACTCATTGTCGACAGAGTTGTCATATCTGTGAATCTGGTAGAGATCGACGTAGTCCATATTAAGTCGATCCAGTGAGTTCCTGATCTCACGGATGATATGGTAGCGGTTGAGTCCTTTCTGATTAACTCCATCTCCCATGGCGAATCTCACCTTTGTGGCAACAACGACATCATCCCGTCTCCCAGCTAGGAGTTCTCCTGTTATCTCTTCACTCCTCCCTCTGGAGTATACATTAGCAGTATCGAAGAAATTAATTCCTGCATCGATCGCCTTCTCCACCAGTGGTCGGGCATCCTCGAGTTCAAGATGCCATTTCTGGCTGTTCCCGAAGCTCATCATCCCGAGGCACAACTTAGAGACTGTTATCCCCGTTTTTCCGAGTTTGGTATATCTCATAACTGATAAATAATTAGTGGAAATATTAGTCTTTGCCGAGGGATAAAATACGGTTGTAGATAACTTGAGCTAGGTCAAAATGGATCGAGAGAGGGTAACTAATTGTTGAGACTTTTGATAAACAAGAAGAGTAGCCGCGAGATATGGTTTCAATGAACTTCACCTATTGATATCCTGTGAAATTTGTATTTGGAAGACGCATTTCCTCAAACTTTGTGAAGAAGAATAATATATAATTAATTTCCTAGAGAAACCTAATGGATATAGAAAAGATAGAGGGCATTGTCAAGGATTATCAAAATGATCCCGAGAGTGTCTACAACACTTGGTTCATAAATGACAAGACTCGGATGAAAGCCTTTGGAGCCATACGAAGAGGAGTAATCAACGTTATAGATGACATAAAAAATGGGGAGTTTCCTAACGATTACAAAGGGTCTAGCCTTGAAAATGTAATCAGTGCAATTACAGAGCAAAAACAGGTATTCGAGGGAGCGTCTCATCCATTTTATTGGAAACCAAAGCTCAGAATACCAGACATCTATGAAAATCAGGAGAATAAGAGATATTTTGGACAGTTTCTTGAAGCCTGCTTAAATGCTAAAACAGAGAAGAAAGTTATTGACGAGATTTTGGCACTTGATTCACGGAACATTAAGGGTCTTGGCCCTGCAGTAGCGAATATACTATACTTCCTCCATCCCACCATTATCCCGCCATTCAATACTGCAATTGTCAAAGGGTACAACCTGCTATTCGACGAGAAGATCAAGCTTGGGAAATGGAAAGAGTACCTGTTGATGAGGCAGGGGATTATCTCCCTGAACAACAGGACAAAAATGAAAATATCGACGGATTTAGGGGCAATCACAGGGATGCTTTATGATATCGGGGTGGCAAAAATCATCATCGACAGCAATGTCCAACTCCGTTTGGAAAAGGACAGGAAAGCACGGGAGAGAGCATTGAAGAAACGTAGCCAAGATGTTCAACGAGACAAGGAAGAGTCGACAGAGCACACAAAGATCCAGTACTTTCTACTGAATGCGGGGAGATCAATTGGATATGATGTGATACCCGCAGTCAATGACAAATCCAGATCATACAATGGACAGAGTTTCAGCCAGATCAGCTTGAAGAAGTTACCCCAAATCAGTGAGAACCCTCAGATCCAAAAGACCATATCACTAATCGACGTCATGTGGTTAGAGAAATCTAGCAATAAGATGGTTGCGGCATTCGAGGTCGAGAGCAGTACTACTATTCACTCTGGAATACTTAGACTTAACCAACTTGCAGTGTCACTAGGAGACACCAATGACGTCAAGCTATATATCGTAATCCCAGATAAACGAGAGAAAGAGGTAATTACTAAGATCAAGGACCCTGCATTTCGACTGAAAAATAAAATCCATTACATCAAGTTCTCAGAGTTCTGTGACCACTATGATTCCATCTGCAAACTTGGGCAAAATAGATCCATTCTAGACGGTATAGCCAAATGTCCATAACCGAGATTACCTGAGGTTCTTTCTCAACCTCTTTCTAAGGACAGGGATCGCAATTATTGCAGGTATGAAGTAGGGGCTGAGTGGTAGACCGGTTTGGGATGATCCGAAATCACCAAGATTTATCGTGGTCGTCACATCACCATCTGAGATCTCAAGTGTGAACTTCCCAGAGAATTCCGACATACTGAAGTTAACAGTATAGCCAGTCTTCATGAAGTACGGGTTGAGCCCGACGGTCTCGGTAAAGATCCCCTCACCATCCAGTAGCCCTCTAATCGTGATGTCACGCCCTGCTCTCGTCTTAATCGTATCCCATAATGATACATTGACATAAAGCATCTGACCATCAAAGCTAACATCATTGATCTCTGTTGGGAAGTAGTCGTAGAATCGCTCTGACCTGTACATACCCCATGCGTACTGCTTCGTCTGGTTGATCCTCATCTCCCACACGACCTCACCAGCGGGGTTGACCTCCGTGAGATATGAGTCGTGAGATACCCATCCAAATGTACCTAGCCTATTGCCACCAGGTAGCCTGTCTGCATCACCCCAAGGTCTACCAAAGTATTCTTCGGGAGCGGTATATGTCCAGACCTCCCTGGCTTCCATTGTCTTTTCGTTGAATTCGATCTCAACTATTCGGGGTCTACCAGCTTCGGGATCAGGGTTGGAATAGTTGAGGTAGTCATTGTCGTAGAGGATCATGCGGTTGGTACCCACCAGTTCTACTGCATGCTGGTGGTAGAAGAGACTATCTTTTTTCTTCCCGTTGATATCGTAAAGCGTGAAATTCCCTAACCGTCCCAGTCCCCATACAACATCCCCCGTCTTCTTATCAATTTTATAGATCGTATCGAGTCCTCTGGCGCTCATGTAGATAACGTCATTTGGGTAGTCCCAGAAGATCGCATTGGCGTGCATCCATACATTCGCACCCCTGAAAGTCTTTCCATCTGCAAGTTCTGGATTGAATGGAAAGTAATCTGAGCTGTTCCAAAACCACAGCACATTTCCGTCCATGTCGTACTCATAGAGGTCATTGTACTTAATGGGAAGACCGCTGTAGTTCCCAGTATCCCTGAAGTACTTACCGAGGAAGGTCTGTGTCTCAGGGTTATACTCCATGTCATGAGTTCCAGCAGTGAAGTTGAAATACTGCGTGACATTGGTCTTTAGATTCCAGAAGAAGGGTCTACTATCACGAGCAAACACCGTAGTAGAGTTGATCATCTCGGGATCGGAGACTCTGTTCCTTGGATCTGTTGAGTGGAGAGAGTTGAGGACATTACCCTTCATATCGGTGACAAGTATCGTACCCTCATCGAAATTATTTGTAGCCTTATTTCTTCTTCTCAGAGCAAAGAGGTTGTACCCATCGAGAACTTGCTCTTCATCATAAACCGCTATGGACATATTTCCAGATATATCCGAGAGGTACTTTGGAGCTTGCTGACTATTATGTATAGGACCAGCACTGAATCCAGGAGTGCTTCCAAAAAAGAGCAAAACAATTAGCACAGTAAGTAATGTTCTCATTTTCATCAGGCTTTGCCCATGCAAAGTTAATTATAAAATATTGGGTAAAATATTGTTTGTTCGTAAAATAAGAGCAATCCAAATAATTGAATGAAATAACGAGGATATTATGGATAATATTCTTATCACGGGTGGAACTTCAGGACTCGGATACCAGAGTGCTATGGAGCTCTCGAAAATGGGATATGAGGTTTCCATAACCTCTAGGTCCTTGGATAGAGCGGAGAGTGTAGCGAGATCAATACATCAGAGAACTGGTAATCCCGTTCACGGATACGCACTAGACCTCTCAGATCTAGATTCGGTGAGAACCTTCTCCGGTGAATTTCCCCACGATCAGATTGACATTCTCCTGAACAATGCAGGTGCTCTGTACTCTAAGAGGATTTTAAGCAAGCAGGGAATTGAGATGACGCTGGCAGGGAATCATCTCGGACACTTCTTACTCACATACCTTCTGCAGGATAGAATAGGAGGAAAGAGGAGGATCATTAACGTGAGTTCTGCAGCCCATAGGAATCAGGTTTTTGATTTCGACAACTACAATCGCGAGAGAGGTTACAGCGCATTCAAGGTATATGGTGAATCCAAGCTCGCTAACCTCTTTTTCACCTATAAGCTTGCAGAAAAACTTCCAGATTTCTCAGTTAATGCGCTTCACCCCGGGTTTGTGGCCACCAACTTCGCAAAAAATAATGGTCTGCTATACAAAATCGGGATGGTAATTTCCCGCCCTATCCAAAAGGGTAGGAAGAAGGGGGCAGAGACTCAAATTTACCTGTGCGATTCAGAAAAGGTCAATGGAATTAGCGGCAAATATTTTGTCAACAAACAGGTGAAGAGCTCCTCTTCCGAGTCAATGAAAAAAGATAACTG
This sequence comes from Candidatus Heimdallarchaeota archaeon, assembly GCA_015522385.1. Next base: position 2,030 of record WAMJ01000222.1, on the reverse strand, counting down.
GGATCGTATGTGGGAGCTGAGCGAGAAACTATGCGATGTAAGTTGGTGATATTCTCACATTTATTCATAATTTTCTCAGCAAAGGTTATATTCCCAAGAGTCTATAGTTAATCATGTCTGAAGAAGAGAAGAAGACACTACCGAGCGAGGTGCTCGAAGAGATAAAATCAGCAGATCACAAAGAGACTGGGAAGGACGTATCCGAGATGGCCAAAGCTCTAGAGGGGAAGATCCCGACAGAGAAAAAGGACGAGTAAGTCATACACCATCACATAGATCTTCATCTGCCCGCTATGTATCTGCATCAGCTAGATAGGCGAATCCATAAACTATTAGTACAATGAATACAATATTAGGTTAGACTTGGAGTGATACTGGACAGTGTCACCATTGTAGTCATCGATGGAGGAGAGGAATATGATTCAAATACCGGTGCTTGTTGTACTGAAAGGAGGTCGGAAATACCTTGACGACTACCGTAGCGTGAGAAAATATGTAGGTGAAGCCATTGCCCCGTATAATTCCTCGATTACATCCCAAGAGTATGAGTGGATGGGTCGAGATGAATTCAGGAGACACATTATTACTGCGATGTGGGGAGAGTTCAATCCTGTGATACAGGGTCTCATGGACAGATCGTTCTCTGCTGATGGAGAGGTTATGGAAAAGCTGATACGACTCTTCGATCCCTCTGCAAGATGGGATGCCTCAAGTGGGATGATCCTGAGCCGTAGGAGTCCAGATGGTTTTTGGGAAAGATGGGAGATAGGAGGATCGCAAAGGAACTATATCTTTCATACAATGGATATAGATAAGAGAAGTAGAAAACTCCCTATAGCTAGTATTGACGAGATAGAACCAGGGAGAATTCTTAGCATGTTTAATTTCAACTTCCACACCATAGTGGTATATGACGGGTACTCATCCCAATTGTACAGGAGGATGGTAGTCGTACAAGGTGTTCCTTTCGTGGAGACAAAAGGTGAAAAGGAGTGGAAACAGGAGGTTTCAGAAGTCATCCTAAACCTCCAAAGTGATGATGTTCTAGTCGGTATTGATTGTTCCATTACCAGTATCTCTGATCGGATTAAGAACCTCTCAGCACATGATTATCTCGAGGAACTAGACAGTAACCATTTTGACGAATTACCGGGGTCAAGTATATGAATAAATATGACGGAAGACCAGTATGCTTAATCGTGACAAATTGATAGCTATCTTTAGAGATATTGACAAGGATAATGACGGCTATCTCACACTTGACGAACTTCATGAGGGATTCAAAGCCTACAGAGAAATGAACCCAGAGAGTGATTCATTTAATGAGGAGGAGGTAGAACTATATTTCTCGATTGCAGACGAGGACAATGACGGTAAGGTCTCCTACGAGGAGTTCGTACAGAGTATGGAATTAGACTGATCCTCAATTTTCAACCTTGACCGGGAAAAACATATAACTCCTTGATCGGTCGTCCAGATGTGAAGAGAGGAATTGAGGCAAGAGTCTGTGTTGTAGGAGCAGGACCTTCTGGTATCACAACTATTAAGGCTCTGAAAGAAGCGGGAATCAAAGATATCCATGGATATGACCTTCAGAATAAGGTCGGGGGTAACTGGATTTACTCCCCCGATCCCACACACTCCAGTGTTTACGAGACCTCACATATAATAAGTACCAAGAGGTTCTCCCAGTACTCGGACTACCCCATGCCTGAGGACTGGCCTGATTACCCAGACCATAGATTACTTCTGAGATATTTTCAGGGATACGCGGATAAATTCGGAGTAACAGATCACTACAGCTTCAACACTGGCGTTGAGAGTGCAGAGGTCCAAGAGGATAGAACGTGGAAGGTGACCCTGAGTGACGGAAGCACCGAGACTTTCGACTACTTCGTCGCTGCCAATGGACACCACTGGAACCCGAGATGGCCAGATATATCAGGTAAGTTCGACGGCGAGTACATGCACTCACACTATTACAGAACCCATCTTCCATTCCGTGACAAGAGGGTTCTGATTATCGGAGC
>WAMJ01000221.1 GCA_015522385.1 Candidatus Heimdallarchaeota archaeon | reverse complement strand
CATAGCATATCCATCCTTAGAATATTCTTGGAGCTTCTCAAAGTACTCCAGTGGGTCGAATTTCTTCGACTGAATCCCTAGATTGTAGAGGTTGTACAATACCCTCGGAATTTGTGGATCTTCGTACTTCGACATGATCTGATATCCCTTAACGAACCTTTCTCTGGCTTGTGTCAGTTTCCCGAGTTTGAGCGATGTCAATCCGAGGTTATTGTATGCCCTACCTACGTATTGCTCGTTGTTTGTCTTCTCAAAGCATTGTAGAGCGTTGTTGAATTCGTCCTCTGACTTGTCCAAGTACCCTTGATTGCCGTAGATTATCCCTAAGTTCGTATGACTCCACCCGCATAGATTGATATCTCCTAGTGACTGGTAAAGTGATATTGCCTGCTTCAGATACATCTCGGAGAGCTTGTTATCCAGAAGCATTCTATGGGTATAACCCAGATTGTAGACGATACTTGCAAATGACGGGCTATCCTTATGCATTGTACTGTACTGCCGTCCCATATTGAAGTACTCACTAGCTTTCTCATACTCTCGCTGGCTGAGGTGGAAGAGTCCCATGTTATTGTACAATTTCATCATGAAAATTGAGTTGTTATATTTCTCAAAGAAGGGGATAGCTTTGGTGAGCAGATTGAAACTTAAGATCTGTTCTCCATCATTGATGCATTTAGCAGCTTTGTAAAAGTAGACATACCCCATAAGAGGATGCTGCTTATCTGTCTGTAGAATGTGCTCGAATATCTCGTCCACTTTCTCGTATCGCTGTGCCTTAAACTCGACATAACCGCGGATCAGATGTTCCAAGATACAATGGTTGGTGTACTCCTTTTGAATTGTGGGGATAAACATCTCTTCCACCTCTTCTTTCCTGTCAGAGAATATGTCTTTGGTAATTTCCCACAATTCCATAATCTCAGGGCTGTCCAATCTACCCCGTAAGGGTGTGGTGGAGATTGAGTCTAGGTCATGACTGTAGATCGCCTGAAAGTTTTTAGCGATGATCTGTTGAATAGACAAATCTCCTTCTGGAAGGGCGATATTGCCATCAGAGTTTAATGTCTCTACCAACTCCTCCAGAGGATGTACTATGTTCTCACTTCCTTATCTTCTTCAATTTAGTTCGATAGAATAATATTGCTACGCTACCAGATATCAGAAGTGCCAAAAATGGGAAATTTGCAGCAGTCTCTGTCAATGTGAAATTCGGAATGTCTGTATTGGTTGCCGTGGGGATAGTTGTGGTAATACCTGGATTTTTGATGATTAGAACCTCTCCATTGTCCTTGAAAGAATTCTGTTCTATGTTGATGTTGTACGAATCGATTACCTGTATAGCTACCTCTTTGTTTCCTTGGAAGTCATTGCGGAGAATAGAGACAGTGGTCATGTCCTTGAGATAAACTCCAACTGTATTGTCTTGAAATATGTTGTTGGAGATCGTGTTACCCACCGAACCCTCTCCGACGAAACCAGTGGCTGCACCAATAATGGTGTTCCCGTCGAAAGTATTGAAATCAGAGGGGTCCGACTTCACTCCACCCGGGTCTGTGTACTGCTGAAGCTGGAGAGATCCAGAACTCTTTGTGAAATCAATGGTGGACGCGTACACTGAGTTGTGACTAGATTCGTAGAGAGCTATCCCGAAGAATGCATTGCTCTTGAAGTTCGAGATGGACACATTGTCAATGACAGAAAAAGTCGTATCTGTAAGTAGAACCCCACCGATTGAGTCTGTTATGCTCGAATCCCGTATACCCCCGTTTACGACATTGTCAAAGACTACTGACCAGTTCGCATTGGAGAATACGCTGTTCTGAATGATGAAGTAGTCTTTGGTGTTTTTAACTGTCAAAAGGTTCTCACTCCCTGATCCTGTGATTGTTGCCTCGATGACGAATGGGTCTCTTCGGCTCCCAGATCCCGATGAAGCCAATTCCGCCAATTTGGCATCTCCATCAATCACTGTGACTTCTGAGATAGCGTTAATGACAATCCCATTACCTGCTGGTTGAAGAGCAGATGCGGGTATAATTGGAGCAAAAAGAAGCAGCACCATGATATATTTTTTTGATGTATGCATCAAGAGTTACGATTTGACCAAGAATAAAAATGCTGTGCGGAGAGTACCTAAAAATAGGAGGAAATAGTTGTAGAAAACTCACTATTCAATATCTATTAATGGATAACTCCCCCTAAGTCGAGGTTTTAAAATGCTACTGAGCTAGATGACTCAATGAAGGTCTACGACTCCATAGTCGACACAATTGGAGATACTCCTCTGGTCAAGTTACACACTTTGAGCACCGAAAAGGTGACATTTTATGCCAAGGTTGAGGCCTTTAATCCAGGGAGGTCCTCCAAAGATAGGATCGCCGTGCCCATGATCGATGACGCAGAGAAGAAGGGTCTGCTCAAACCGGGGGGAACGATAATCGAGGCAACATCTGGAAATACAGGATTGGCTTTGGCCTTGGTTGGGATCAGAAGGGGGTACAAGGTCATACTCGTAATGCCTGACAAGATGTCCCCCGAGAAGATCAACCTCGTGAAGGCCATGGGTTGTGAAGTAATAGTCACTCCAACCGAGGTAGAGCCAGATGATCCGAGGTCATATTACTCAGTGGCCGAGAGACTTGCTAAGGAAACACCGAACAGCTTCTGGGCAAGGCAGTACTGGAATGAGAGCAATCCTTTAGCACACTACAACACTACGGGACCAGAGGTCTGGAGGGACACTGATGGTCGAGTGACTCATTTTGTCGCTGGAGTTGGGACTGGCGGAACCATCAGTGGAACGGGTAGGTTCCTAAAGGAGAAGAATCCTGAAATAAAGGTCATTGCTCCTGACCCTGATGGCTCGATCCTCGCACACTACCACGAATACAAGAATACCGATGTTCAGGCCCATGGTTACAAGGTAGAGGGAGTCGGTGAGGACATAATCCCCACAAATGTAGACTTCGATGTCATTGATAAATTCGTCAAGGTAAACGACCAAGAGTCATTCGAATGGACACGGAGGCTCGCCCGTGAGGAGGGACTTATGGTAGGTGGGTCCGCAGGTCTAGCCGTCTCGGGAGCCGTGAAGTACAGGGATTATCCCGACGGTTCAGTGGTGGTCATCCTCCTTCCTGATACAGGTGAGAGGTATTTGGGAAAGATTTTCAACGATATGTGGATGAGAAAGCACGGTTTCCTTCCTCCCGCGAAAAGTATCCCTGAGCTACTTGATGCAAAACCACCGAACCTTCAAGGGATCGTAAGCATTTCCAAGAGAGACACATGGAGGAAGGCTCTAGATGTCTTCCGAAAATTTGAGAACATTTCACAGGTTCTGGTTGGGGACGGTGCAGAGTTCAAGGTTTTACATCGAAAACAGCTCTATCACCAACTGATCAGATCGGACCTTGACCTCGACTCTCCCGTTGATGTATCCAATCTAAAAGAGGTCGGTTCAATCGACATCTCAACATCCTTGGATCATCTTCGGGACTTCCTTAGAGGAGAAGACTTGGCACTGGTCAAGGACAAAGGACAGATCGTAGGTCTCGTTACCGTTAAAGATGTAGTTGAGAATTCGGGATTGTAAGATGAGACGTAACGAGGTGAACAATGCAGTTGCCATCCTCCTCCTCACTCCTCTGCTATGGGTAGATATCAGACTTGGAGTTATCCTGATAGTCCCCCTTCTATACAATTTCTGGGACTTGGGGGCTCACCTGAGCATTGCCAATGCTATCTCTGTCATCCGTGTAATTCTACTCTTTTTGACTTTCTATCTCGTCACATCTGGATATGCTATCTGGGTCTTTGTTATCGTGTCCTCAGTCAATATCATAATCTTGGATGTCCTTGATGGGTGGATCGCTAGAAAGCGAGAGGATACAAGTGTCGCAGGGGCATTCATCGATATGGAGACAGACTCTCTGCAGGTGTACCTGACCTCCGTGATACTTTTACAGTTCATCGGTTACTGGTTAATCATCCCTGCAGTTCTTCGCTATGTCTATGTCATTCTGATCAGGGGATTTGAGACTGTAAGTGTCCAGTCTTCGACAATGACAAAGCTCATTGGATCTACCTCCTCCTCAGTTCTCGTGTTTTCCCTCCTGCTTTTGGGGAAATGTCCAGTATATGTTACCATAATCGATGGTATAATCACCGTCCTCCTCATCTACAGCTTCTCCTCCTCATATTTCAGGGTCAGAAGTGTCAATAGTTGACGTACAACACGTCCACATGTCTGATATCCATTTTACAAACCCCCCTTCTCACATCGTCTCTCCTCTCGTTGATCCACTTTTTAAACTCCTGGTCATCATCCAGTAGGTCAGGTATCGAGTTCTCCATATAGTCCAGTATCATCCCCTCTATCTCCTTGTCCATACCTGAGAGCTGCCAGATCGAAGGCTTTATACTTGTGGTCTTAGGGAGGTAGTTCAATATATCCGGTCCTATCCTACCACTCTTTCTCATGTGATCATCATATAGATCGGTCCACCTCTGTGAATCATTTATTGTCGTTCCAACATAGTTGAGGGTCGCGTATACAATACTTGCTCTCCCTAAAAGCTCATGGAGTCTGTTCGGAGGAAGTACGTCCAGCAGGGCATTACAGATCACTGCACCTTCAAAATGCTCTACCTCGAACAGGTCTCTGTTCTCATACCTGAAGGAGATGTTCTGACGTCCTCTTACCGTGACTGTTTGACCCATGACTTCAACCTCCTCTCCCAGTCTTCTGAATTGATCTGCGATGTTTCGGATTCCCCGAGCAATAATCCCGTCGTTGATCTCAATAAGTACAAATTCCATTGGCTCCTTTATGTACTTCGAGATGTAGAGGGCGTTGTGCCCAAAACCAGCCCCTAGGTCGTAGATTCGTTCAACCCTGTGCTGGGAGCAGTACTGGAGAAAAAGTTCCCTAAGCTCACCATTCCTCGCTGTACTGTCGTATTCACTCCTGAGGAACAACCAATCAGTACTGAAGGTTACTGGGTCACCCCCGAGTTCTAGGATAACTGCAGCCAGTTTCTCTGACTGCTCCTTCCATGTCGGAAGTTCGGACCCTCTCGTACGGCATCTATCGGAAAGGCTCTTCCAAGTTTTCCCATTGTCACACAATCGCTGTATCTGGGTTGCCATCTCTTCTAACGTATTTACAAGTACCCCTGCATCTCCAATCGTGTACCGGAGATTACCTGATGATATTGCGATCGTTGGAAGACCGAAAACCATCGCCTCGGATATGGCAATTCCATAGGCTTCGAATTTTGAGAATGAGAGCAATAAGCTAGATCTCCTGTATAGCTCACACAGGGCCCCAAGGTTAAGTTCCCCCACAAACCTTATCCGATCCTCTAGTTCTCTCTGCCTGACCATTGAAATCACGTTTTTAGCATAGTCATTTGTCATTGCACCCGCGAAAGTTAGGGTGTACCTATCTGGTAACATCTCAATCAGATCCAATCCCCTGATCTGATTCTTCAATGGGGTTATCGCTCCTACGCACAGAAGGGCAAATTCGTTCCGTGTAGCTGGTGGACTGTAGTCTGTGACGTGGTCTATACCTGGAATAATCAGGGCACTATTCGAAAAATATTCTTGCAGTATTTTTCCAGTGACCACATTCGTTGTGATATTCCGGTGGTGACATTCTTTGACACCGAACTCCACCGATGGGAGGAAGTGCCGGAGAACGATAACTTTTGGAAATCGATCAAGTTCACTGCACAGAGCTGGGAGGAGAAGAGAATCGATGACCACGATATCCTTCTTTCCAAATTTTGGAAGATTTCCTGAATCGACGCCCGAGGGGAAATCCCCTTCAAGCCAAATTATCTGGTATGGAATATCCAACCACTCCATAATCATCTCGTTATAGAGAGTCCCACCACTGAGATTCTGTGTCCTAGGTAGAAGGAAATAGAGGGTCATGTGATCACTCTGGAATAGGATGCCCACATCCGGGAGTTCTCCCACAAAACAACCTTGACCATAGATATGTCATTGCCCTTCCCAGCTACTTGTTTGATAACCTCCTCGCAGATGTACTTTGCAAGGTATTCAGTGGTGGTGTTCATCCCATCAAAGGTCTCCACCTCGTCCAAATTTCTATAGTTTAGCTTCGCAAGAACGCTATCCAACACTTGCATTGCAACGCCTAAATCTAGAACGATTCCTGCATTGTTCAGTCTATCTGCCGAAATGGCCAGTTCCACTTCGTAGGTTGCCCCGTGAAGATTCTGTGCTGGTCCAAATACTTCCCCCTTCAGGGAGTGTGCAATTGAAAGATCAGATCGAACACCAATCTCGAACATATGCTATTTTGTATCGTTCAGTTCTTAAAACTCGCTTGGAAAAGATGTCTCCAGAGTAAGTATTTTTTAAATCATCTCCAGATTTGGACTTACGAGAGGAGATCTTAGTTTGATAGAGACCCGCGCCCTATGGATCACAGCTCCCAAGAGAACAGAGATCAGGGATGAATCTGTCCGAGCTTCACACGATATGGT
>WAMJ01000220.1 GCA_015522385.1 Candidatus Heimdallarchaeota archaeon | reverse complement strand
GAACAAGAAGTTCCCCCAGAGAATCTCACGGCTAGCAGAGCTCTCTACCAACCTCTGGTGGAGTTGGGATCATCGAGGAAGATCGTTATTCAGGAATCTTGATTACCCCATGTGGATGGAGATGAAGCATAATGTCATGGGAATTCTCAACAATATCGATGAGAAGACCCTAGAGGAGAAGGCAGAAGACCCCCAGTTCCAGAGCCAATACAACGAGGTGATGAGAGCCTTCGACGACTATCGTAAGCTTGAGAATCGGTGGTACGCGAAGAACATCGCCCCAAAGACATCCATAGGACTTGAGCACCCAGTAGCATATTTCTCTTTCGAGTTCGGACTTCACCAGTCGCTTCCTATCTACTCGGGAGGTCTGGGTGTACTTGCTGGAGACATCTGCAAAGAATCCTCGGATCTAGGTCTCCCATTTGTAGCGGTGGGCTTCTTCTACAAAGAAGGGTACTTTACACAGAGAGTTCCCCCTCATGGATGGCAGGAATCAGACTTCATCGAGACAGAATTGGATGACCTCCTAATTCTCCCCGTGATGGAGGGAGATGTAAGGATGAAGCTTAGGGTCAAACTTGCAGATTCAGAGGTGTGGATCCAAGTATGGCTAGTAAACGTGGGGAATGTCAAACTTTACCTGATGGACACCGATATCGATGACAATGACCCATGGTTCAGAGGGCTTACCGCAAGACTATACGGTGGTGACCACAACATGAGACTCCATCAAGAGATGCTCTTCGGAATTGCAGGGGTCTCATTATTGGAAAAGCTTGGGATCCATCCTTCAGATAGCACCTTAATGAGGGGCACTGTAGTTTCATCTCTATCGAGAGGATATCTAGGTTGACAAAGAATGGAACCAGTTTCAAGAAAGCACTCACAGATGTCAGAGCCAACACGATATTCACCACACACACCTGTTCCCGCAGGTCACGACCGCTTCGACATAGACCATGTGGCCCAAAAGATGCAGGACAAGATCACCGAACTTGGAATTAGTAGAGAGGAATTTCTCAAGCTGGGCATAAAGCCTGATGGAGACCAGCGCCTCTTCAACATGACGGTGTTGGGGATCAAGACCGCTCACCTTGTGAACGGGGTGAGCAAGCTCCATATAAAGGTCACCGAAGAGATGTGGAAGACCCTGCTTGAGGAATACAGCGACAGGACTAGGCTAATCGACATAACCAGCGGAGTACACCTTCCGACCTTCTTATCAGGACCGATGAGGAGGCTATATGATAAGTACCTTGGTGAGGACTGGGTGGATAAGCAGGACGATAAGGAGCTTTGGAAGCAGGTTGAGAGTATCCCCGATGATGAATTCTGGGAGGTCAGACTTCAGGTCAAGAAGAGATTGCTGGAGCAGATACGCGAGATAGCTAGACAATTGCGAAAAAACGGGGACATGGGACAGTCGTCTCTGGAACAACGCAGTACAAGTACTGGTTCCTCCTTACCAGAGAGAATGTGCTCTCGTCCACTGCCAATTCGGGGGGCCAGAAGCCGATTGGATGGAAATCACCGAACACCCGAGTGTTTATGTCGTGGTTTATTTCCACCTGTCTTTGTCCCCAGTGATCCTCAATAAGTGGGAATATCGGATGGTAGGCACCAGAACCAAGCAATTCGACTTTCCTCTGTTCTACGGATTGCTTGATAAGGGATATTAGATGTGGGACCAAGCTCACAAGGTTTTCCGAGAGGGAAGCATTCATGTTCACAACCAGCCTTACGCCATTCGAGAGAATCCTCTCAAATACCGGTTTGTAGCAATTCTCAGCGGCCTTTTCGATGACCCATTTCTCTTGGACTGGGAGCGGGGGTTGGTACGCGTGAAGGATGACCATGACCCGAGCCTTATTCGGGGTATTCACACTGACATTAAGAAATCCGTGAAATGAGATTGAATGAGATGACAGTTTACTTGTCGTTTTGTGACAGACTTAAAATCATCTGAGGAATGATTTATTCATGGTTGATACAAGGCTCACTTCCATAAATCAGAACATGGGGAAGTTGGCGGTTCTCCTCATTCTTTTTTCCGCGGTCATTCTGCTAATTGGTAACTTTGTAGGGGGCACATGGATCCTCATCGGAAGTTGGGGATTTACCGTGGGAATGAGTATTCTTTTGGTTCTTTTCTTCCTTTTTGGTATTGACGCATACCTCCAGTCGAAGAGGGAGGAGGAAATGGAAGAAACAACAATGTAATAGAATTGTTTTCAAGCAAAGAGGTCAATGACCTCGAACTTATCGACATCAACCAGTCCCTTATCAGTCAGCTTTAGTTTAGGAATAACAGGCAGAGCCATGAACGAGAGGGACATAAATGGTTCTGAGATACCCGGGCAGACACTGTCCGAGAATTTCTTCATTTCCAGCATGATCTCAGCAATCCTTTCAGGATTAAGTGTGGACATAAGACCTGCATATGGTAAGGGTAGCAACCTTGTCTCGAACTCCCCGTCTTTCTTCCGCACGATGACCTGTCCTCCCTTCGATCTGATCAACTCGTTGAGCGCGTGCTCCATACACTCGGGAGAGTTACCTGTGAGAAGGAGTTGGTGAGAATCATGTGCTACGGTTGAGGCAACTGCTGCTTCTCCAACAAATCCAAAACCCCTTACAAGGGACTTTGCGAAATTGCTGGTCTTCGCGTGCCTATCAAGGAGAAAGTAGTACGCCAGTCCATCATCAAGCAATACCCTCGAATTTTCAACTCGAACCTCCTCCAAGAAATGATCGGTAACCAGTGAGTGCTCGATTACACCGATGACGTGGACCTGTACCTTGCCGTCCTCTATAGGTGCTGGGATGAAGAAGTCGTCTTTGCTTGGAACGTACTTAGGGCGTACTGTATCAAGAGCCCAGTCAGGATAGCTCGTCTCTGGGAAAGAGACAAGTAATCGGTGTTCATGGGCGACGTGCTTACCCTGAGAAATCACATCCATGACCTTGAATTCCTTCAGGTTATTAACTCTAACAATATTGGCGATTCTCCCCGGGGCGATGGCACCAAGATCTGGACGGAGGAGATGTCGAGCAGGATTGATCGTACAGATCTGAACAGCAGTGATAGGGTCGAGACCTACCTCGTTAACCAATAAGCGTAGTGAGTGATCAAGATGACCATGGTATAGTATGTCGTCGGCATGCTTGTCGTCGGTGCAGATGATCACTTGATCCCATGGGTTCTTAGCACCTGTCATCTTTTCCTTTATCCCGTTAGCAAGCTCCACCAGATTCCTTGCAAAACTACCCTCTCTGATCTGGATTCTACAACCTGCCCTGAGCTTCTCTATCACTTCATCCGTGGTAAAGCTCTCATGGTCAGATGAGATGCCAGAGGTTATGTATGCTTGCAATTCCTTCCCCATAAGTCCAGGTGCATGACCCTCCCGGATTTTCCCGGCTTGCTCAGCATATGAGAGTTTCTTTACAACTTCGTCGTCTCCGTAAATCACTCCAGGGAAATTCATCATTTCTGCGAGAGCGTAGAACCTGTCATCCGCCAAGAGTGGTTTATACTCATCGGCAGAGATAATATTTGGCCCAGTTTCAAGCGTTGGAGCTGCTGGTACACAACTAGGGATCTCAACAAGGAATTCGAGAGGTAGACCCTTGACTTCCTCGACATAAAGCTCAAGACCGGGAATACCGAGAACATTTCCAATTTCATGTGGATCGACCGCCACTGTCGTGGTCCCACGGGGTAATGCTGCTTTCGTGAAGTTTGTTGGAGTCATAAGTGTGGACTCGGTGTGCAGATGGGCGTCGATCAACCCCGGTATTAGAATAGAGTCGGAACAATCAATTATCATCGTATCGGGGTATGATTGTCTGAGGTCGGATATGTCTCCAACCCGAACAATTCTATTGTCCTTTACCGCCACATCCGCAGCGTAGATTTCACCAGTAAGAGTATTGACCACCTCACCCCCTACCAGCATTAGATCAGGAGCGGTTATACCCATAGATGTAGCGATGTGGGATTTGAGAGTTTCGGGACCCCTTGCGTATCTAGTCATTAGTATGATAATGAGGCAAGGCTTATGAAAATTTCCTTTTCAGCTCATTGATCGTCTCATGGCTCTCCGGAATTGTATATCTATTCCGTTCAGGCCCCTTTTATTGCCTGTATCCAGAAGGTCGAAGTACTCGTCGATGAGTCTGAGAGCCTCTTGTAAGTCCATATCCTCGTAATTAGGATGCGGGATTTGATCCGTGCTTACTGACATAACCCTCCTTCTGTCCACCTTGTAGATATAGTCGAGAAATACCATGATGATACCTACGTATTTGGTCACTCAAGTTGAGCGAAGAGCTTCTCCTCTTCCTCTTGCATCCTTTTGTAGGTCTTGTACTTTCTGTATGCACGCATAACATCACTCCGGGTAATCCAACCAACAAGCTTCCTTGAACCTTTGCGGTCGACAACTGGTAATCGGTTTACATGTTTTTCATCCATCTTGAGGAATGCTATAGAGAGGGGGCAATTATCATATGTCATTATGAGCTTCTTGCTACAAACATTGTTGACAATCCAGTCCTTCATGTCAAGGTTGTCTAGTGCGATGTTGATGTCGTGCTCTGTAATAACTCCAACTAAATCCTCTCCATCAACAACTGGAAATCCGGTGTGACCAGTCTCCCTCATCAACCTCATGACATCTTCAAGTCTGTCCTTGGGTGACACTGTAACTGGGTTGCGTGCCATGATCTCTCCTGCCGTTATCTCATCCAAGAGGTCACTCTCATTATCGAAGTTTACACCCCTACGGATCAACTTAATCACGTAGATGTCTGACTCTAGAAGTGACTTGCTGACAATCCACGCGGTTATCACAACAAACATTAGTGGGAGAAAGAGTTGGAAGTCACCTACCATCTCACTGGTCATGATTATAGCGGTCAGAGGTGCTCTTGTAGCTGCAGCAAAGAGTCCGGCCATCGCAAGGAGAGCGAAGAACTCGATCGGGAGTCCACGATATCCAAAGTAGTAGATGATCGAACCAAAGGCAGATCCTGCCATCGCTCCCATGAAAAGCGTGGGGGCAAATATACCACCAGACCCCCCTGAACCGATAGAGAATGATGTGGCAATGAATTTTCCTAAGATGAGGAAGATCGCAGCTTCCAGTAGAACTTTGCCAGAAAATGCCTGATTGATAGGAGCATAGGTGAGGCCATTGACCTCAGGCATAAATAGCTCGATGAGACCTACAAGAAGACCACCAATGGCTGGAATCAGAATGGGATTTATAGGGATTTTCTCGAAGATATCCTCTATTTCATAGAAACCCTTGATCCATAGGACAGAGAGGATTCCAGTGAATATCCCAATTAGGAGGAAGAGGAGGAGGTGAGTCGGGATGTGCTCGGGTTGGATTGTGAGCGTATCTGGAAAATCAAATATGGAGGAAGAATTGAGGATAAGTTCACCAATTGAGGTACCTACAACAGAGGAGATAATTAAGGGAAGTATCGATCTCGCCTTCTTGTCCCTCGGAATAATCTCCAATCCAAAAAGCACACCACCTAATGGCGCATTGAAAATCGCAGCTATACTACCAGATACCCCTGCCATCACTAGAATTTTTGAGTGTTCAGGTGAAAGGTGAGTCTTCTCCGCGACATAAGAGGCAAAACCACCACCTATCTGAGCAATTGGCCCCTCCGATCCTGCAGAACCACCAGTACCAATTGTAAATGCAGAGGCTATAATCTTTACAAATGGAACCCTAAGTCTCATTTTTCCATTCTCAATATTGACCGAGTAGATGATTTCTGGAACCCCATGTCCCTTGGCCTCGGGGGCCCATTTGACAACCATAATTCCAGCAAGTATACCCCCTATTCCAGGAAGGATTACGACAAAAGCAGGATTTTCCTGAGCACCGAGGAATTCCGATAAAAGTTGAAAACCTTCATAGACATATTCTACGGTTTTTCTGAATATCCATGCACCAATTCCAGAGATAATTCCTACTGCAACAGACAATAGCATCATAAGGAGTTCTTTGTCAACTGTTCGTCTCCACATAAGCTTTGCTTGGTTCCTCACGTACTCCATACAAGCTAACGAAATTGTAGAGTATTAGAAGAATTTCTATTTATTTTTCTTCGTTTGTGTCGGATAGAATCTATTTGTATAGTACATCTCCAATATGAAATTTACCATGGTAGAGTATTGATTTACAAGATCATGAGGAGGATTTGAGGAAAAACAAATCCCAAATTTCTGGATAATTTCCTTTGAATTCTAATCGGAGACCACTTTCCTTATTAATATCCCTTCAATTCTATTATCGTGCCGGACAATAACTCGAAAATTGCATCTCGTGAATCAACAGGCCTTGATCAATTGGTTCAGATTCTCGAAATATCGTTCATATTTCTCTTCTGCTTCTCGCTCATTGCACTGATTGACACAACCTTTGAGAGCCTAAAGCTCTACGAGGGAATAGCAAATCTTTGGCTTGGGGAGGATAATGTTGGGTCATTGGATGGTGGAAACTGGGAAGCGATAGTACGGGTGACTTTCATATTCAACTTTTTGCTATTTGGTTTCAGCCTTACCTTTGGTACATGGATCAGGAGAACACGCGATAAGTGGACATGGAAAAGATTCGGGTATGCCTTCTCGACTAATGATTACAGCTTTATCTCACTCGTTAGAAGGGGGATACTGCTCGGACTTATAGCCATGTTTATATTTTACATTGCCAGAATGGTTGCAATGTTGCTGCAGGGAGTCGATCCACTCTATGCTTTCGTATATGTAACAAGCAACCTGACATTCTACACTCCAAAACAACTGAATGCAGAGTATTATTTCGGTTTTGTGGAGATGGGACTGATCTGGCCTATATCTGCGGGTTTCTTCTTCTTCGCGTATAACTACACATCGCTTAGAGAGCGTTTTCCCAAAGGGGTTGCTAACGTCCTCTCAACATTATTCTATGTCTTCTATCTTCAATTTTTCTTCCTCATTCCCAACCCGGATAAAATCAATCAGTTCTGGCTGCGTCTGAGTAATCCAAGCGAATATTCGACATTCTGGGTCATGAGTTTCGCACTCTTGATCATCCTGTACATAAATTTCTCTGCATTTGCGGAGACAAAGTCTATCATCTTACCGTTCACTATGAACTTCGTTCTGAATGTAGGAACCACCCTATTGCAAGCAATCAATACCCTATATTTCAACTCGATAGGTCTTGGAGTATTGGTATTGCCAGCTATACTTACAGCTACAATTCTGGGATGGTGGATTATTAGTAGAAAGGATTTCTCAACCCTCTATTATGGTCTCAGAGATCTAAGAGACTTGGGAACCCACTATCCTATAAGGGTTTTTGGTCTTCTGATGATTTTCGTCTCCCTTTCCTTCCTTTTCCCAGGAATTATAAACGAGATACTTTACTACTCCACTACTGGAGTTATCACACTTCCGAAGACAGTTATTCCACTCCTTTATACAGGGAATTTCATCCTGCTTATCTTGCTGGCAATTGTGGTTCTGACATATGAGCCAACCAAGGTCTGGGATGTCTTGCTCATATCAAAGAGACAGGGTATACCTATCTCCTCCCATATAGAGCTCTTTGAGACAGACGATGTCCTGATCTCTGGATTTTTCACTGCTCTTTCCGCCGTTGACGAGGAGCTCTCGAAAGACGGGGGACTTTCCGCGATCCAACGTGGCGACAGGGTAATTATCATCGAAGAAGGTGTGCTCACCAAGGTAATAGCCCTCGCGGATAGGGATAAAGACACCATCAGATCAGCGATCCAGAAACTTCACCGAAGGTATGAGGCCCAGAATGTCGACCGGTTGAGTAAGGATATTTTCGTCGATGGTGTAAAGGAGGATAATGAGCTTGTGGAAAGAATAAGTGATCTTGAAGTGACATTTGAGGTCCCACAACAAACAAGATGGATTGGGACAATCTCTGTTCTGGTAGCCTCTCTCACAATATTCCTCGTGGGTCTCCTTTAGCATATTTTACCTTCATTCACTTATCTACAATATTATGTCCTATACCTGAGGTTTTTTGCAAGAGTTCATCATCTTGTAGCAGAAAGTGATATATTTGGATTTCTCGGATAGATACAGGTGAGCTACCCTCCGAAAGGAGTGATTGGGAGGATATTCTCCAAAGAACTTCGCGCATTCTGGATTTTTGAGGTAATTTACTTCTCGGTCATTGGTATCGTCAATATTTGGGCTGAGGAGTTCAATCTCTATTTCAGGTGGTATTTCATTGGAGATATTGCACCCTATGCCCTTGTACCTGCAATAATCGTAAGTACTCTTGGGATTGCGATACTCTACAAAACAGTCACTGACAAAAGGTATGTAAACTTCAGGTATTACTCCTTCGGGATCTTCTTCCTTGGGTTATTCTTCTTCTGGTCATGGTATATGGACATGACTGTGGAAGGAGACGGAAGGGTCAGTCCATACAATGGGAGAGTGATTGGCTACAGTAGTCGAGACTGGGTAAGGACCTACTCACTATTACTCATCATTGGAGGGGTTTTCATAGTCCTTTGGTTCTTACACTTTGAGTATCTCTACTGGGAGCGAGTGTACGCAAGGAGGTTAATCACTGTGATGATTGGGATATTACCAGCAGCGACACTCTACTTCAACAAACGTGTAATTGGTGACTTTTCCTTCTCGGAGAACTACTTTGAAAATATAACCTTCCTGATGTACCTTATTCTCGGATTGGGTTTCTTCTCGATCTTTGCTATGATTACTATACTTCGCGGCCGAATGGACTTTGGGGCGGAAGAGCTAAAGAAGGAGTTAGATATACAGCTTGCCTTCACTGTCGGAATCCTGCAGGCCATGTCACTGTTTGCTCTTGTCGAGGGATTCAGACTGATCTACAATAAATACATCGATCCAGCCCACCCCACTAGAATTTCCCTCCACGCACCAGTGACAGTCACTTTCTTCATGGTACCACTGATCTACCTATATTTCAAGAATCCAGCATACCTAACTGCATTGGCGATTCCAATCTATGAAGTTATGATCATCGATCTGAAGACAAGTATCAACCTGTGGGGTAAAGCGCTTAGAGAGGGAGAGCACACGAAGACTAGTTCCTCACTTAAAACAGCACTCCTCACTTCAATTTCTATTATGTTTGGTGAGATCACAGGTGTGGATACATACGTGAAAAATATACAGCTCTCGACTGGTGATATTATTCTGAAGAAGTTCACACTCGAGAGTGACCGAGAGATACTACTTGCACTCATCACAAAGCGGAAAAGTAGGTACCTCAACCAAGTGGTCGACATGTATATCTCCGAGCTGAACAGCTACCTGAGTAAGAAGGATATTGTACAAAACCTCACTAAGCTTGATCCAGATGACATCAACTTTTTGAATACATTAACAGATGATCTATTTAGTTATAGGTGATATATCACGAGTGTGTTCTTATGCACAATGGATGAATGAGACAGTATCACCATGAAAATGTACTCCAGAAATTTTTCTTGAGAAACTTATTACAATTCTGTTCAACAGGTTATTCCGTAATTCTATGCTATTGAAGATAGCTGACACTAAAACCAATGGCATCAATGCGAATAAGTTCAACTATAAACTGAACCAGTGAATCCCGTGCTGACGACCACTTTTCAGGTGGTAAGCTCTTCTCGATTTCCTCGTTGAGCAAACTAAGGTCGAGATATTCACCGTTTCGAAGTCTGGATGAGACAGAGGACAGTACATCTATGTCAAGTCCTGTGATCTCCTTGAACGACTCCTTCTCATCGAAAGCAGGGAAGGTAATTACAGACCCGTGAAGTACCTTGTCGAGATCGATCTCTGTGTCAAATGCGTAGATGGTCGCATGTGCATCGAGGAGGATTGAGATGACGAGTTCGTCGGTCACAGTTGGGGGTCTCACAAAGTTCTGGTCAATAATCCTCAGAAGTGGAGCTACGAAATTATACTGAAACCTACCTGTGAACTCTACCCAGTGTAAGAGGATCTTTCCCCATTGAATAAGATAGAGTGTGGATTCAGCAGAGACCTCAGATTCGAGGTACTCAATCTTCAGGTTAACTGTCTCGTAATCTGATGCCAGCTCAATAACACCAGTTTTCTTGTTAGCTAACTCCTCAATGGAATTGCTGACGATAATTTTGATGTTATGATGCTTAGATTCCAACTGAAGGGACTTGCATGAGAATAGCTCTGTGGAGAATTTCTTTAAAATAGGGGTGAGCTTAGGTGAGGGAAGACCTGTAGATCGTTTTTCTGTCTTTCGTATACGGATAACATCGTTGGATCTTACATTATATTGAGGGTCAATAAATAACCTGACTCCGTGATCCCTTCCGGTCTTTTTCTGGTCGATATGAATATCTATGTACGAGGCAAGCCCCTGTATTTTGAGATCCCGTCGATTCTGGTGGACTCTGCTGTCAAGATTTATACTACGCCTCGCTCCGCAACTATTACAGACATAATTACAGGAGACAATGGAGACGCTCATAAATAAGTATAGGAATAATTTAACTAAAATGTTCCGAATATAATTCTACTAAATGTTGGGATGACAAGAGCAGAATTATTTTTGATATGTAAACTATTTAGTGAATCCCAGCGAGAGAGTTCAGCACATATGACTTGATCTGGGGAACTATATCGCTTTTACCTTCCCAGTATCTTACTCGGTCTCGAAGGTTTTTGTCGATCTCCTTGAGGATCTCTTTCAGTTTCTCCCGAAATTCTAATTGCTCACGATCGACGAGCAGTACCGCTGCAGCGTTGCTATCACGCTCGATGATGATCTTGAAGTTCCCTGCATCGATAGTACGGAGCGACGAATCCGAGACTTCTGAGAGAAGGGCCATAATGGCAGTTATAATTCCAGAGAACACAACACTCTCGAGATCAGTCTCCTGCCACTCAGAGTTGAGAATTTTACCGCTCACGATCATCCTCCCGTCAAGTGCGATGAGAAGGAATGTTGGAGGTGGCAATGGAATAAAACTCTCAATCTTCTCATGAAGTCCCCTGATCAACTGCTCTTCCTGTTCTCGTTTTATCTTCTGTAACTGTAGGCTCTCCACCATCTTACTGAATTTCCTCACAACGGAGAGGTTTCTCCTTCGCTTACCCT
>WAMJ01000219.1 GCA_015522385.1 Candidatus Heimdallarchaeota archaeon | reverse complement strand
TTTACATACTCAGCCCTCAGTGATAAGGATTTCGAAACGGTAAAATTCCCCGACCCCGAATCGAGATTCTCGTTGAAAATGCGAGTACAGACCTCAGTGATATATGTCAATATTTGTAATATTGGGTGGTATATAAAGCCCTAACTTTGTCTTAGAGATCTGCATCACAGATATTGCTATACTCACAGGGAGCACATTTTTTGAGGTTTCCACATGACTCGGGAAAATTACCGTTCAGAAGGAGCATCTCTACAGACGTCCGGACGTTGAGAACCTCCATTCTTACGTCCCTGTCCATCTCTACCACTCTCTTCCTTCCGCTGTGTGTCCTGATCTCTCCCCTCAGGGCATGTTTGCCGAAGTGTTTCTCCGCCAGCAGACATACTGCTGCAAGCTGGAGAACGTATCCCTTGGGCATGGGCTCTGGGATATTGTGCTTGTACTCCACGACCACTACATTGTCATTGTATTCCAAAACCGCATCAGCCAGTCCCTTGAGTTCGAGTTCCTCCGAGCTCATGAAGAATTCGCGGTGGGTGGTCGCGTCTCTGTGGAGATAGTTCCGAGATACCTTCTTCTCGTGGTATTTCTGGCCATGTTCCATCAGGTATGTCTGTGGTCTCTGGACCTTCGCGACGTCTCTCCAGTAGATCTTGCGAGGACAGTAACAGTATTGCCTGATCTGCTCTGCCGTTATCAGTGTCAGAGGATCACCGCTCCGCTGCTGAGATCTCGGACCACTGATCTTGTGGTGCGTGCTCTCCTCCTCCTTCTGACCTTCCGAATTGGTGTAATTACCGGTTCGAAGTTGTTCTTTATGAGGAACTCCATGAGATCGTCTATTGTTAAAACAGTCCATGACTTATCCTCAGTTTCCTCTTCAGATGCACGGACTGTATTGTCTGTATCTCCCCTCCCCTCCTGATCTGTATCTCCAGCAACTGAATGGTCCGTTTCTCCTTCTTCCCTTCCTCCTGAATCTGGGCTCTTATCACTTACGCTATCTGCTTCCACCCTCGTCTCTTCCGTCGTTTCTGTTACTTCTGGATCCTCCTTGTGGATTTCCGGAATATCTCCCTCGCTGACTATATCAGACCTGTCCTCCACACCTTCTGTCAGTTCATCTCTTAACTCCGCGTCCTCTCCCATATGATCGATGGTGGCAACGACCTCTATGCTACGCTGCCTGTCTATGCACTTAGTGCACTGGGAGAAGAACTGCACATTCGAGATCGAGTCCTTCGTCAGCTCGGTGAGCATCGTATGGACCGCCCTCAGCTCGGCTCTGCCCAATTCGCCCATGTAGACGCTGTACTGTATTCTCACCATGCCTTGGGAGATCAGGAAGTTGGACACCTTGTTCCGGACGTCGTCTTCCACAATGTCGTAGGTCACGATGTACCTCAAGTTCCAGACCTCCTCCTTATTATACCCTTCATCTCATCAACTCCTGTGGGATCTTGACGAGCGCGGGGGTGGTCAGCTCCTTCGTCTCCCTGCAGTGCTTAGCATAGCTCATGGCTCCCTTGAGAATCCTCCGCCGAAGTGCAATTTGCCCGTCGTCAATCCTTCTCAGCAACTCCTTCCTGTACCCGTTCGCATGTTTTGCTCGTAGGAGAGGGATGTAGACGATCGGTATTGCCAACTCGTTGTAGATGTCCTCCGTCAGCGTCGTGATGTATCCACCTGCGAGGGGGAGGAGGCCACTGAGGATTATTTGATATCGAATGACCGAGAGGAGTATGTTCACAGCTTCCCTGAATACCTGGGATCTGCTCCTTGGTGGATCATCACCCACCAGATGGATGATGATGTCTCTCACCATATCCTTGTACCCAGAAGTAGTGGTTGTGGAACTGGGTATTCTAGGTAATGCTTCTCCCTGTAGGGCTTTCTCCTGCGAAGCTTTTCCCTGTGGGGGATGTTCCTCGATTTCAAATGATTTACCTCTCCGAGCTGTCAGATCTGTTCTAGAATCCCCTGTAGGTTGTTCCTTTCTAGGTTCATCCTCTGTCGATTGAACCATTATGGGTTGCTCTCTTGTCGTTTGTTCTCTTATAGGTTGTTCCCTTGCGGACCATTCCCTTATCGGCTTGTTGGATAAGGATTCATCCATCTCCGAGGTTCCTTGCTCCACACCTGCCGTTGCCTCCCTGTCCACTCGGTGACCCTGCGATGACCTAGTGACACCCTCCTGCATCTCTTCGTCCAACTGTACTCTACCCTCGACCTTATCCATCACAGTACTGGAGTGCACCCAGCCCACCTGCTTGACACAGCTGTCCCTGATCTTCCCCACTATGCCCCTGACCTCGTGCGGTTCCACCTCTCCTTGGATGAGTTGTTCTCTGAGGTCGATGATCCTGTCCTTCAGTTCGGGTGCAGCTCGGTCGATGAGGGAACCCAGTTGCCTGAACATGGCCTTGGTGAATGCTCTGTTCTTGTGTCTCGCCAGAGGAGGAGGATCCATGACCTGCTGAATGCGTGCACCGGGAGACCCGTGCGAGCTCGATGGGAGTATCTCGTGAGAGACCTCGCCGTCTTCCATGAATGTGACTGGTACACCGGCCTTCGAGAGGAATGCCAGTGCGGGTCCCGTGACCCTACTGCGGGTGGACACGAAAAGATGCTCCATGTACTTCACGGACATTCTGTGCTCTTCTCCCTGTTCGACCTGCTGGATTTCCCTCATGAGGCTCAGTGTCTTCCTCCTCTCCTTCATGGATCTGACCGAGTCCCTGATCATCTTCCTGCGTACACGGGGTTTGACCAGCACGGTTCCCTGTTTCAGTGTGACGTCGTAGTCCCCCCTGATGAATACGGTAGGCACTAGATGTCCACCTCCCATCCAGTGAGGTCACGGAGCCTAAGACTCTCGTACGTATCCAGTATCATGAGATCCCCCTGTATCCAGACTACATTGCCCTCCACGGTCGTTCCAGATGAGATCTGGAGATGATCTGGAGATGTGTCCAGCAGGAGATCGGGATACACCAATACGTGGTCCATGGCTAGGTGCTTAAGCTCATCCAGGTCCTTCATGACCTCGACTATCTCACCAAAATCGATACTGCGGTGGTCGCTGAATGAGGAGACTTTCTGCTCGGTGGTCAGCCGCATGGGAACGCCGAGGAGGTCTGAGACGAACTCCTCCAGCAGGAGGGCGGTTGGTAACCCCTCGATACCCTTGAAGATCACCGCCTCATTCATCCCCTGCTCCTGCAACCTGTCAATCCTTCCTCTCCCGGTAATTCCCACCTTAAGCAAACTATTGTACCTACCGATGTAGAGAATGTAGTTCGTATGGCATCGCTTAACATTGTTCACGAACCCGCACGGCGGTGCCCATGGATCGCACCACCCCACCTTGAACAACAGTGAACCCTCCTCCCTGTAGTTGCAAGACTGCCTGGTCGTGACCGGCAGGTCGTCATCAAGGGTCAGGTTCTCGCAATCTAGGCATAGCTCGGTCTCAGACGGTTCTGCGCAGATTCGGCAGGTAAGGTTCTTGAGCTTCAGCTCAAGCGGTGTCCCCACATAGACCGATTCGGATACCACGAACTTTGTAGTTCTGGTAATGGCATTTATCCTTGCGTAATATGGGTACGCATATGTATTGAAAATCTCCTTCTCAGATCTGACGATCTGGTGTCCGACACAAATCATCCCATCCCCCTCGCAAAAATACTTAAGTAATGATGTGAATGATGAAATATAAATTTGTTGATGGGTGGGAAAATGGTTCACATAATCAAGTCATCAAGAGCTTCCATAGGCAGGAGAGGAAACTACCTCAAGGTGTTCTCACCCTTTCCCGTTCTGCATTCATACTACGTGCCAAGTGGTCAGGATCTCGTGACCCCAATCCAGTCGGACTTCTCGATGCTCGCGGTGAAGGGGATTGAAGCACATTCCTCATTCGTCCTGCTCCGGGGAATAGGTGCGAGATCCGAGCTGGTGACCAAGGGCTCGGAGGTTCGGAAGATGTCGATCCGCAGGGACCAGTACCTCGCGTTCAACTCAGAGACCAAGGGTGACCAGCTCTCGCTCGATCTGGTAAGGCGTAACCTATCGTCAAAACTCTCTGTCACCAAGTGGATGAGCACTGACCAGCCCCGGATTGAGACCTACGTACATGCACTCACATCGGTCATCCCCGAGCTAGAACAGGGCGAGAGATGGAGAACCTTCCTGTTCTCCGATGAGGCTGATTTCTCGCAGCTCTACTTCTCAGCGTTCGACGAGTTCTGCGCAGCGTACAACTGGGAGTTCGTCAAGAGAAGCCGAAGACCCGCTGAGAATGATGTCAACGCCCTGCTAAACTACGGGTACGCAGTCCTTAAGGGAACGATCGACGACGTGGTCATAGCCAGTGGTCTGGATCCATACGTCGGCTTCCTCCACACGCTCAGACCTGGACGTGAGAGCCTGTCACTGGATATCATCGAGCCCTTCCGTGCCACAGTAGTCGACCAGAGTATCCTCGATATCATTCGAGATGGGGGTCTTGACAGTGGCGACTTCGAGCACAGGAGGGATGAGGTGAAACTGAGTGATGTAGCAAAATCTACTCTCGTCAAACGGCTACACGAGAAGCTCTTTCTTGGAACTTCCCCTCTGATCTCGGAGGTTGTGTCCTACGTTGAATACATCCTTGGTGAGATCAGAGACAATACAGGATGACGACTGAATCAAGGATCTTTAAATAGTTCATCACCTGTTAAAAATTGACATATATTGCTGGGGTCTGTACTCGCATTTTCAACGAGAATCTCGATTCGGGGTCGGGGAATTTTACCGTTTCGAAATCCTTATCACTGAGGGTTGAGTACATAAATTACCTTGCGGTCGCATAAGCGACTCTACCCTTCTAGGGATTGAAACGCAAGCTAAAAGACTAATCAAATATCCACCTAACCTTTCGTCGCATAAGCGACTCTACCCTTCTAGGGATTGAAACTGGGAGGTTCTGGAAAGGGGTAAGTTGGGAATGGGGGGGTCGCATAAGCGACTCTACCCTTCTAGGGATTGAAACAGAACCTTCTAAAGTTAATTTTGAGAGAAGAGGTTTAGTCGCATAAGCGACTCTACCCTTCTAGGGATTGAAACGCTTTTGTAGAGCAGAAGT
>WAMJ01000218.1 GCA_015522385.1 Candidatus Heimdallarchaeota archaeon | reverse complement strand
GTATAATTAAATCATGTCAGAATAACACGGGCCCTTCAGAGAATTTATATGTATATTCGGTCAATGGAAAGGTCCAACTTCTATTTAAACCACGAATTTTATGTATCATAAGAGGAAGGGGGCAATGAATGTAAGAATTAGCCCTAGCCCTAGTGGAATAATTAAGTTGTCAGTTCCACGGGGGGAAATGAGCTCAAGAACCACTGCCAAGATCGCAGTTACCAACGCGAGCCAAGGTGCGTTCATCCCCAGCACCATCAGTCCTAAGTAGACGCTGAGCAGGCTTCCGAGGAACAATGCGACTGTCCCAGCAAGACTCTTCTGTCCTCCCACCCCTTGGAATATGTGGCTCTTTGCTCTTTCACCGAAGACCGCAGCAAATCCGTCGCCATAAGCTAGTGGCAGGAAAGCAGCAAAGATCAAGGACATGTTGTTGAAGAAGAAAGCCACTAAGATTGTCATAGAGATGGCGTAGAATATCGTTCCGTTGGCATGCCCTGCCTCAAATGTCTCCATTCTGAGCTTTTCAATCGGTGAGTGGGGGCTCATGAGGTAATTACCCACGATGAAAAATCCCGGGATCAGAACAGCTAAGATCCATGTTTGGAAGAATGGGAGCAGGAACACCACATTCCCGACCATGATGTGGAGGAGTTTCCTAGAATTGGTCTTCTTCATCCTCCCTGTCCTTGCTGCAATTTCGGAGATTACGATCCAGACAAGGACATATCCAAATATCATAGCGGTTGCGAGCAGGTCGGACTTGAACGTGTAAATACTATTCAATAACCCCCTATCTCAGCTCGACGTATTAAGGTTTATTCTGCTCAGATAAATGTGTCAGGAATTCATCTATTGCCATGATCTTATCCTCCAAATGATCTAGAAGTGCTTTGAAGGAGTTGAGGTTCCTCTTGAGTTTCTCACCCTCGAGATAAGATTTACCGACGGTCGAGAGGTACAGGTGCCAAGGATGTGTAGCCAGCATAGAATACTCAATCCTTGGATTTTCTGCCTGTGTTCCGATGAAGTAAAGGTAGTCATCCACTTTCCGCTTCCCTTCGTGCAGCTGCCAGAGATAACCAGATATTATAGCATTCTCCATGTCCTTGCCAGTGGAGAGTGGCACTTCCACTAATCCACTGGTCTCGTAGGGTAGGAGTGTGATCGCCTGCTTGATGGTCTCTGAGCTGTCGTACTGAAATCCGAGGGAGGAGACCTGTTTGAGGAGCTCATTATCCCAACGAAGGTAGGGTGCCCTGAAACCCTTCGGAGGTCTGATCCTTTCAGAGATAATCGCCCTTGCAGTTCTCAGGACGTGGATTCTCTCATCAATTGAGGGGGTGTAGCCGGTAGCCAAACCTAGAAAGTCTTCGTGGGCGTAACCGTGGCATCCGATATCATGTTTAGACAGCCGAGAGACGGTTTCTCTCTGTAATTTGCTTAGAACAGCAGCTTCGAGGAAAAACGTTGCACGCTTCCCTTTCTCCTCCAGAAGATCTAGGATGAACTCAAGCCCTTGGGAGGTTGCTCTGATCGCAGGATCATCGGGGGTATCCTCCCTGATCCCGGAAATAGCTTCCATTTGCCCCAACTTCTCGATCGGCCAGTCCCTGTCGACATCAAAAGTTAGCAAGACATGATGATGCACGAAATAATATGCATCAATTAGAATAATAACTCTAGGATAACACCTGTATCTTTAACTTCCATGTAACTACAGGGTGGTAATGCAGGATGGCCCTGTGGTTGAGACCCGTCCCCATTTCAAGACCTCTACTATATCTATAATCATTCCCACTGGGTCCGCAGATGAACCGAAAGCAGGGGTGACCTCCCTCCTTCTCGAACACATGGAAAGAAGCACTGCCTCGATGGATGAGCTGGGATTTGCCGACTACCTTGACGATCATGGGATGACTCTGCGGCTAAGTCCCGGGAGAACCGCGGCTTTCTTCCGTCTCCGGTATCCAGCTGGTATGAATGAGGAAGCTATTTCCATTGTCAAAGAGGTCTTCTTCAACCAGGAATTTGATGAGAACCATCACCGAATTATTGTCGATCAAGAGATAGCTTATCTCCACCAGATCAGGAGCAGTCCGGAGAGAATACTGAAGAACTACCTCAGATGGGACGCGACCTACGACGACGCACCCATCACTAAGCATCCTTCTGGATCCGAAGATTCGCTGCCTTCAATCACACTCAACGATATCGAGAGACGTCACCAGGAGCTTCTTAGCCACCGGGCGACCATGGTAGTCACAGGACCAAAATTCTCTAAATGGGATGTCGAGGGCTTCTCGGACATAATCTCCAGATTTGGTGAACAAGGTCGGAAACTGGGAGCGGCAACTGGTAGCCGATCCCCCCTTCGCTCGGTCGAACGTCCACCCACTATGGAATCCTCGAATGTCTACATCGGGGTGAACCTCAGGACCAAACCCCCCGTACCCGAGAGTATTGACCAGTTGATCTTCAAAATGCTCGTTGGCGGTGGATTGAGCACAAAGCTGTTCAAGGAAATTCGGGAGGTCAGGAACCTGTCTTATGCACCACAGCTACTCAGTGCCTCATTTCCTGGTGGTGGCTTCGTGACAGCCCTGATGGATCTGTCACCACAGAATGTCGAAGAGGCAGTAAGGGTTACCATGGATGGTCTCCACAGCATTCTTTTCCAAACCGTACCTGCCAAAGAACTGAGGAGAGCTGTGAAGATGGCACTCTCGTCGTTCTCATTTTACACGGATACATCCAACTACCTCGCGGACTTCATCGCGAACAGGGTCTCATACGGACTCTCCTATGACATATCGGAGATCAAGCGGGAGATCTCCGACACCCTGTCAAGGGACTGGCAGTCGGGGCTTCAGGATCTTTGGATAGAGAACAACCTGAGTTTCTGCAGTACGACGGAGAACGGGTATTCCAATGTGTGGAAGGAAATATCGGAGGTGTACTTCTAATGTTCAGAACAGTTAATTTGCAAAATGGGGTGAATGTCCTGCTAGCTAAGTACGAGGGGATTGAGACCGTCTCTCTCGGAATTAGCTACAATGTCGGTGGACGTAATGAGTGGAAATTACCACATGAGTACGACGGTGTCTCTCATTTCCTTGAGCACCTCTTCTTCAAGGGGAATGGGATCTACACTTCCGATGAGGTGAATGAGATCCTCGACGACCTGGGCGGAATCAACAACGCATTCACGACAGAGGACGTGACCTGTTACTACGCCCATATCCCAGCAGAGGTAGTGGACGACGCCATCGAGCTCTTCCACAACCTGCTCAACTTCAGGAAAATCGATCCGCGCGAGTTCGAGAAGGAGAGCTTTGTTGTCAGGCAGGAGATGAAGAGAATGGAGGACACCCCTCACTTCCATCTCTTCCTTAAGCTAAAGGAGAGGCTCAACAAGGGTACAAGTCTCGAGATGACGGTGATAGGAAATGAGTTCAGCCTGACACACATCGGTCTTGCTGAGATGGAGGAATACAGGGACAGGCATTATGATCTTAGTAATGCAGTTATCCTTGTGGTGGGGAACTTCGAAGAAGAGAAGATTATCTCCAAGCTGAACTCCAGTTTCGGGAGTTTGACCACACACGTTGACAAACCGTACTACGAGAGGACTACATACAGACCTTCCACCCGGTCGGTAGTATCCACGTTCTTCATGGAAAAGCAACTACCTATGATCTACTTCGGTCTCGGGATGAAGATCCCTGGGGCAAGGAGCAAGTATGTAGAAGGGATCGAGATTCTGTCAGTGCTCCTGAGCTCCGGGAGATCATGTATGCTTCAAGATGAGTTGGTGAGACCGGGTATTGCGAGCTTTGCATGGGCAGAGGTCGATTTGTGGGAGGATATCGGAAATCTGATCGTTGTTGTCGGAACCGAGACAGGAAGAGCGGTAGAGGCGATTGACACGACATTCAGGACACTCTATAAGCTGGCGACGACAGAGATTGACGAGGCGTTACTTCAGAAGTTGTGCAGTCGGATAGAGTACAAGCTCAGATCCAGCCTTGAGAACCCTAGGAGTTACCTGTTCCAGCAGTCGACATCGTACTGGAGACTGGGTAGGTTTGAGACCATTGACGAGCAACTGGAGAAGTATCGAAGCGTGACACCTGAGCTCATTCGGGAAATCCAGACGGTAGTATTCGGTAAAGTCGAGTTCGAGATGGGGGTGGTGGGCAGTGAGGATATCAGTTCTGTCGATTTTCCAGAGGATACTTGGTAGTTTTCCAAACTGGGATGTGAATGTTAATACACCACCCTATGATTGCTTATCCAATGACTAAAAAAAGCAAGCTTGCCAGAGACATAGAGCTCGAAAAGAGAAGAAAAGGAAAGAACAAAAGTGTGAAGAATCGTGGAGATCCGACGATACAGGACACAAAGGATAAGGTCTACTCCCGTTTCCAACTACAAGGACCTCACAAGTCGGGACCCTGATTAAATTCGTGCTATTCTCTCCAAGTTCTTATAGAATATCTTGTCTATTGCTTCTTTGTTCAGCCCAATCTCGTTGACCACAGCAAGTTGCCACTGGAAGATCGGCTTCCTCCACCCTCTTGGGAACATCGTGGAATCAGTCCCGAAGATGATGTTGTCGACCGATGAGGCGTTTATGACCTTCTGGAATACATCGTGAAGTGTGATATCGTAAGGCAGGAACTCCATCCACCTGTTGGACGAACTGGTTTCTGCATACACATTCTTCACGTGGTACATGAGGAAGAGGAGCTCTCGGAGATAACCAGTTGCAAAATGAGCAAAAGCGAAGTTGATCTTTGGGTAGTCACGAGCGACGGGGGAGATATCCGACGGGTTCATGTATCGAAGATCTGCGCTCGCCCCCACGGAGATCCCCATGTGATATGTGATAAGCATCTCATGATCCTGCGCGAACTCATAGAACGGGGTCATGAAGTCCTCGTACGCGTGGTAGTAATGGAGCGGAGGGTAGAGCTTCATACCCCTGATATCAAGTTTAGAATAAGCCTCCCTCACAAATTCCATGGCATTCTCTTCTGTGGGATTAACCATTACAAACGGAACGAATCGGTCAGGGTACATTTTGGTCGCGGTCTCAACGAACGAGTAGTCATTCCAGTCAGGGAGCATGAGGGCTTTGTCTAGTCCCTTTGCGTCCATCTCTCTGACCCACATCTCAACGAAGTCCTCGTGCTTCTTGGGCGGAAGCACAAACTTCCTACCGATCCTCTCCTCATAGACTTTGGCCATCTCCTCAGGTGTCTCAACACCGAATGCCTTAGCCCTTCTTTCCATTCCTTGGTAGGTGAAGAAGTGGCAGTGTGCATCGTAAACCCTATCGGGGACTATCCATTCATCAACTCTTGACATACATCGGAAAAGGTCGTACCCAATTTAACAGTAAGGACTGTGACTATTCAGCCACAAGAATTATAACATCGGCTTCTGGAGATTTCTACAGTGAGAATCCAAGACGCTTATGAGAATATCAGGGCATCATACTCCTCGAAGAAACAGCATCCTTGGATAGACCTCCTGAGGGAACTGCCGTCCCTGAGCGAGGAGAGATCAGGTATTCTCATCGATGTGGGAGGAGGGAATGGAAGGAACCTACAGAAATGCTCCAGAACGCTTGTCATCGCCCTTGATATCACCCGCGCTCTCCTTGAGGATTATGTGGGGGGACACGATCACCAGAGGATCGAAGGGAGTCTCCCCAACCTACCGTTCAGGAAGTGCGCAGCAGAGGAGGTCCTCTCAATCGCTGTGGTGCACCACCTCAGAAGCAATGAGGAGCGGAGATCAGCGGTTCACGAGATGGTCCGCATCCTCGACGGTACTCTAGTCTTCACGGTATGGCGAAAATGGAGGGAATCCAATGCTAGGAAGATATTTCAGGAGATAAGAACTGGAGGTGATCCATGGAAATTTGTTGATCATGAACGCCCATGGAAGGACTCGAGGGGGAATGTTCTGACCCACCGCTTCTACCACTATTTCAGTCGCCGTGAACTCATAACCATCCTTGGTAACCTTGACTATTCAATCAGTACCATGGGGGGGAAGTCCAAGGCAGATAACTTCCTCGTCAATGTCTTGTCGCGGTGTAGGAATCATTCGTTACTTAATTAAACCAGCGAGTAAATTTGGGTTCAATGAGTAGACGGTACGCATTCCTGTCGCTTCTCTTACTTCTTCCAGTAGTCGCTCAAGGAGCGACGGATGATTTTGTAGGTATGAGACTGTACATCATTGATCCCACCCTCAGCTCCATTTCTGTGGATCTTAATCTTACAAGTAGCGTCGAGTACGACATGGCAGTTGTCTCGACGAATAACTACGATATGTTACTTCAAGGAGTGAGGTCAAGTGTACAGCTACAGAACTATTCCTATATCATCGCCTACTCTAACCAACCAGGGAATGACAAACTATCTTATTCCGGGGACATGGAGGGGCTCTACCTGTTGGTCTACTCTCCCGAGGTCCTCTTCGGTAATGCAATAGAGGGTACTTTCTTTCTGTCTGGAACCCCAATTGATAGAGCCGAATTCACAAGATTCGGTGAGAGAACGTTCGAGTATCTCCACGGAAATGAGGTCACAGTATCCGATAACAATACCATGAGGTACGCAGTCTACTCAATGACCTATGAAGCAGGAAAACCTGTGGAGATGTTTGCGTCCTCCTCCGATTCGGACCTGATGCTTTTCATCGACGACAACAGGAGCAAAATTGATCAAGAGTTTGTCACTACCCTTGTAAATTCGTATCCTTCATTTATGAACGGATCAGTTCCCGAGAATATAGCAGATTTCGCGAGCTTCTCGGGTGATGGAGGATATCTTAGGTACAATGCCACGTCATCTGTTAAGCTGTCAGTGGTTGTAGTGTTCCTAAACAGCTACTCTGGTGATGGGAAGACATATCTGTATTTCGCGACCAACGTGAAGGCGAACAAAGACCGATCCGCGGATTGGTACAATGCATGGTTTGTCAACCTCGTGAAAGGATCTGCAATCACACATCCACCAATAGCAGCCTTCTTTCTTGTCATCATCTCAATTTTCACCTCTCTGCTATCAGCTTTCGTGACGAGGAAACTCGTAGACATGGAAGAATTGAACAAGTTCCAGAAACAGATCAATCGCCATAACAAATTGAAGAATAAGGCGAGGGATACTGCAGATAAGCTTCTCTGGGCTAAAGTCCAATCAAAGGATAAGAGAATAACTGAACTCCAGCAGAAGATAATGATGAAGAGAATGCTCCCGCAGCTCTTCCTGAGTCTTCCATTCATTGCCATCTTTACCACCTTGAGGGGCTCAATCGGAGATAGGTATCTCAATCTGACTCCCGACAGGGGAGGGGTTGTAGCTGTCTTCCCATTCCAGATCCCAAGTTGGTTTCCCCTATTTGGTGGATGGGTATCAAGATACATCTCCCTCACCGAGCTGAGTGCAGTTGGTTTCGGGTTCATGTACTTCCTGTCAGCAATCGTTTCCTCCACCCTGATACAGAAAATCTTTGGTATCAACCTACAGGGCGCAAGACCTGAAAATCCATTCCAGCAGTAGTAGTTCAATCGACATCTACCTAATCCTATAAATACAGAGGAGTATTCGCGAAACTATAGCTAAATCAGTGTGATAATTATGGTAAGACCAACACTAAGATCCGGGAAGAGAAAATACAGGAAAACTGTATCTGGTAAGATCACTATCTACAGACCTAGGAAGGTCGCAGGTCACCCCAAGTGTGCAGAGTGCAAGAAGCCACTCACAGGTGTAGCCAAAGGCGTTCGGTCACAAGTCAGGAAAATGAAGAAGAGCGAGAGAAAACCCTCCCGAGTGTTCGGAGGAAATCTCTGCTCACCCTGCACCAGAAGAAGAATCATTGTTGCTACCAGAAGCTAAAAGGGTGAATTACCATCGTTATCATCGCAATCGGTGGACCGCACGGATCCGGTAAATCATCTGTTGCTCGTCAGGTTGCTGCAGAACTAGGAATGAATTTTATTTCAGCAGGAAATATCTTCAGACAAATTGCTAAGGAGAGAGGGTACTCCCTCGAGGAGTTCTCAGTCAAGGCCAAGGATCTTCCTAACATCGACCTAGAGATTGACGAGAGAACCAAGGCTGAGGGAAAAATCGATAATACTGTAGTCGACGCACAATTAGCAGCCCACTTCACTCCTAAGAATACCGACCCAGATTCTCCCAAGATACTGAAGATCTGTATAACTGCATCTCCAGAGGTAAGGTGGAAGCGGGTAGCAAAACGTGATGGAGTGACTGTAGAGGAGGCCAAAAAGGAAACACTCATCCGGGAACAAATGGAGCGTGAACGATTTTCATCCCTCTATGGAATTGACATTGACGACATGAGTGTCTACGACATAATCATAAGCTCGGATACATTGTCTAAGGAGTATGTTTACAATCTTGTGAAGGAGATTATTACATTCTCCAAGAAATATGATAAGTAAGATTCTATAAATTCTAAGATATAATCTTATAAATAACAATTAGTATTGTCTATTATGGAAACTGAGGTTCTAATTCCGCTAGTAACCTTTATTGTCGGAGTCCTCAGTTATATTCTTGTAATCAGGCAGTATAAAGGAAAACCACACTCTGTACAGACATGGATGCATGTCCTCTTTCTTGGATTTCTGACATGGGCTTTCTTCACGATTCTTGTAAGAATTGCTCCGAATGAGATCATTGCATTGATATTCTTGAAAATCGCCACTATTGGTATAATTGTGAACTATTTAGCGGAGTACCTCTTCAATGTCCCATTCGTTAGCACATCGACGAGGCGGCCATTTCACCACTACCTCTTTATCGCCCTCTTTGGCTTCAACGTGTATTTTATCCTCTTTACCGACTTCGTCTCAGTATATTATGACCCCAATACAGGATATTGGTTTGATTCAATATCAGGTACTGCATACATCTTCCTACTAATTCAATCAGGTTGGGGTGCGATCTGGGTTATTAGAGGTCTTATCGTCACCAAATTCTTTGAATCGTTCTATAGGCGTGACTCAGAGAACAGCATGATTTCCCCCCAGATTATTATTGCCATCGTTCTATTTGTCACAGCCTACGTAATCCTAAATCAAACATTGAACTCAAGTACTGCTGTTGCTGATGCCAAGGATTCGACAGGGTTCATCCTTTTTGGAAGTATCGTTGCCGCATTTTACGGATATGTCTATGGAATACGCCCTGTGAGCTCTGTCCTTGCATCACAAAAGATATGGGCATTCATAGTAGTCGATCCATCAGGGATACCGGTGGCAATCAAGAGCTATGAAGAGATATTCGACTTTTTCCTCTTTTCGAGTGGTATCCGGATATTTAATACCATCTTCAGGGATCAACTGAGATCAGAAACCGATTTGTGTTTGATCAAGATGAAAGACAAGGTGGTCTTAGTAAATTCTTACCATGACTACATCTTTGCCCTGATTAGTCAAGTCGAGAATATCCAGTCAAAGATTATCCTCTCTGAGGTAAGTGCTGGACTCATCCAGAGAGCGAATTTTATGTCCCCAGATTCTTTGGAGTTGAGGGGTACTCTTCCAGAAGTTCTGGAATTGACAATGACAGAGGTCATGGAGGTCACGAAGTGATAGATCAGGTAGTGTCATGGATATTCTTGGTCATCTCGGTTCTTACGACTGGACTGGTCCAGAGCAAATTCAAATCCTACTTCATTAGATGGATGTACCCGATCATTGTAGGAACCTTAGGGATGATTATGTCTCTAGTGTTATATACGATTCATACAATAGGCAGGAATCCACTATTATTCATGATCAGCGTTTCTCTGCTTCCACTGAGTACAATCTTCCTACAGTACTACATAGGGCAAACGGGATGGGGAGAGAGATCCATGGAATTGTCAGGCTTTCTCGGAGGCATGGTATTCTTCGCGGTTTTAATTTTCGGAGACAATTCTCTAGGTAGTAGTGAATTAGTCATCTCACCCCTTGTATTCTTCATAGGTACAGTCCAAAGTTTAACTCTTTCGTACTCTCAGCTGAACTACACACGAAATTCCACATACGAAGATATGGCGTGTGTTCCCAATTGTGTTATATATTCAGGGTATACCCATATGGCTATCAGCCTATTAATCTCGATTGTTAATTATTGGATTCCCGTACCAGCGTTTCTCTTCTACCTTATCTTCCTCTTCCCAATGTTGGTCATTCACACTCTGGTCTATCTCTCCAAGGAGTACCGCTATCTCAGTAATTACGAGTTAACCAGTATTTTAGTCATAAGAGAAGAGCAGGTTATTTCCCTAGTAGATCGAGAGATTAGCTCCATGGATAAAGACTACTTCGGAGGCTTCATCTCAGATATTGGGAATTTCCTCAAGGAGATGATCGCGTCCGAATCCCAGCCCTACCTGATTGCTTCGAATGACAAGGAGGTTCTGCTCGATTACTCAAATGAGGATACCGTTCTCATGATCGTCTCTAACTCAAGCACCGTCTTACAGACGCAGTTCAACCTTGTGATCTCAAAGTACCGCAAGGGAAGAGATCTGAAGACCCTTATTGAGAATATTATTGGAGTTCAAGTATCATCCGTGCAACTTTAAGGCCCGAGGCACTGGCCTGTATGACGGAGGGAGCTAGCTTCACCTCCACTCCTGCTCCAGCCATATAAAGCCTATCTGTGAGTTTCGCAGGGAATGTGGGGTGATTGAGGTACGGGCCGACACTCGCAGTGTAGCCAGGGTCGTTGTAGTTATTGACAAAAGACTTTGGAGTAGCCACATGGATCAACTTCCCCTTTTCCTTAAAGTCAGTGAGGAAGTACTTACTATATTGATCCTCAATGAACTCCCTAAATGCGTTGATATCACCCTCGGAGGGATCAGGGCTACTCACAATCATGAAGTTGAGAGGGTACACACCATCCACGATTAAGGAATGATCAACAAGTGCAGGGAAGTGAGAGTAGAAACCGAAGGGTTTGTTCTTCCCATTCAATGTATTGACCATGTTCCTGTTCACCTCCTCAATTGAGTCTAGTGGATAGTAATTGTTCAGAGGAGATCTACCGATATAGCTCTCATTAGGATCACCATAATATTGGTACATGAAATGGGTTGTCTGAAGTGTTGGTTTGGTAGTTTGCAAGGTCTTCCTCACCTCTTTTATCACCTTATTCTTGGTTTTCAGAGCACCTAAAGTATGGTTCACACCCATGGCCGATATGACGTAATCATAGCTCTCCTTGACAGGGGATTCTTGGACATTATATACAACACTCACGTTCTTCTTCCCAGCCTTGATTTCACCGACATCCGCGTTGAGGATAACTCGACCACCCTTGTCCCGAAGCCTCTTGGCCATTGCCTCAGGTACCGCACTCGTAGATCCGACTGGGTATTTGAAGTGGTGAGCATACTTCATAAGATCGAGGATAGATGCCTCACCCATGGATGAAGCTATCCCCGAATCAATCACACCTGCCGTCAGGAAGACCTGCAGTTCCTTATTGATGTCGATGTCTTTGAGAAAGCTCTCAACGGTGATCTTGTCCATATCGTGATAGTAGCCAGCAAAGAGAATCACAGAGTAGAGGTACTCATACCACTTCTCGTGAGTGATCTTCTCCATGTCCTCAAGGGCGAGGAGAGAGGTGTCAATCCTGAGAGGTACCCTCTTATCCGTAGCCACGACGTCCCAGAAGACGTCCACAATGTCCAATTTCATTGAGAACGTCTTCTCGAGGAACTTCATGAAGTAAGGGGTGAGTAGAGTTGCTCCGATGTCGTACTTGAAGCCATCAATATCCACAGCCTGCATCCTCCCTCCGACTTGGGTAGACTTTTCGAGAACAGTGACCTCGAACTTGCCCGAATCGATGAGGTAGTTCGCTGCTGTGAGACCGGCAATCCCTCCTCCTAGAACCGCGACTGATTTCATATCATAAAGTCACTGAAATGGGTTATAACGCTATCGGGAAAATTAATCCTTAACGACTATTTGGTAATACATCCTTGTAGGATTCTCTCCCATAGAGCAACTGTTGTTCAGGAAGACTGTATAGTGCAAAATCGCTATTTCGATATTTCTTTGTCTCACCGTCATCCAAGTACAGTATCCCTCTGGGATCAGCTCCGAAAGTCATGACCTCAATCC
>WAMJ01000217.1 GCA_015522385.1 Candidatus Heimdallarchaeota archaeon | reverse complement strand
TCGGAGATGTGTATAAGAGACAGGGGATGAGGCAGAGCAAATTGTCTCTATGAGAGACGAACAGTTCCACTCCGTCGACCTCAATGTCCTAATTCAATCTGAGACCCTGAAATTCAAGGACTTCCTCAGGATACGCAAGATTGGCTACATCCATGTAAACGAGGATTCAGTGACTGCAGTCCGTGTCGCCCCCAACGAATGGTTGAGTACGTTTGACAACGCAGAGCTCCAAATCTACATGAGCGGGACTCTCCGTCCCCTCAACATCTTTCAGTCTCTGTTC
Organism: Candidatus Heimdallarchaeota archaeon; assembly: GCA_015522385.1. Next base: position 3,179 of record WAMJ01000217.1, on the reverse strand, counting down.
GGATTCAATGATCGGGTGATCACTCTTGACCTTGATGCAAACTATGACCAGAACCAGTTCAAGTGTTATCTTAGGTACAATGGGATATCATCGAAGTTGTCAAGGAGAACTCCTGAGAATTTTTTAAACATGGCGGACGTCATCCTCAAACTCTATCCTCGATCCCCAAGACATGTGCTTGTTGTCTTTCCAAGCTATGGTCTCCTAAATCAGGTGAAGGAGGTACTGACCAATCTCGTGAGGTCGAGACAGCTGGACATAGAGATTATTAGTGAAAAACCGGGGATGCTCTTGTCAGAGATTCAGCAGTTCGTCAATTTCAAGAAGTCAAAGGTCTTGATTCTGGGGGTCTCCTCGGGGAAGTTCACCGAGGGAGTGGAGCTAGTACGGGAAGGGAAATCGCTTATCTCAATGCTTATCTTCGCAGGACTCCCCTTCCACAATCCAGACAAGAGTAAGGAGGACGAGATGAAGATCATCAGGTCGTTGATCGGAAAGTACTATGCAAGTGACCAGATCTACAGATTCATCCCAATATTCCAGGCCATATCTCAGGCACTTGGGCGGACAGTTAGGAGTGGTGTGGATCGTGGTGCTCTAATAATTTTAGACTTCAGAGCCCAGATCCTAAAGAAGAAGGATCCTCAGTACAAGATTAGGGAGTACTGGGACCCCGATCTTCTTGGTGAGCATTTGAGTAAATTCTTCATGAATTATCCCACGCTAGAGGAGGTGCTTTCAGATTAGGTCGATGAGCACAAAGACCTTTGTTAGCCGGTTGAAGCTCCTTTTGGAAAAGCGACAAATTCCTGTTCTGCAACTGGTTGTACGTGATCAGTCCCTCGACTCTAAACTCAGGGTCAATGAGTACATCATTGATTTCCTCAGTGAGCTTACTGGAAACATCACAGACGTGGAGGTCGTTCTGGTTCACTACCACGAATTATCATTCATTGGTTCACAGAGTGTTTTGGATTTGATCATCACCTTCTCTGTATTCGGATCGTCTTTTGAGGAGATTGTCTCCCGTCTGTGGCACTTGGATAAACTCCTGAGAGTTCCTACCAATACCATTCCTCTGGTTATCATAAAGGATTTGAACGACATATTCAGGCTACTAGGTGGGAAGATCAGAGAGGTTGAGTACCTTATCCGTCTTCTCATCAAGCTCAATCTGCCAGTTCTGATCCTGAATTTCCAGACGAAGAACAAACCTCTGATTGATCTACCCTACTACTCAATATTCAGGAACCTCAATATACATAATCTAATTCTTCGTCCTTCCATAGATTAAATCTAATACCCTCGAAGTGCATTTTCCGCTCGATATATCTCTTGAATGAACGTGGTCGTCGGGAGATGTACCACTTCTCGTTGATGAATCTGAGCGCCCTCGGCGTTTCCGATATTGGACACTTTCTGAAATCAATCATCGGTATATCTGATAGGTTTTCAGTGATATTGTCTATAGTGGATATTGGGTTCTTGTACATGTTAAATTCCACAAGGTTCGGAGGGGGTGTGAACGAAGAGGGAATGTGGTCTATGTTATTCAGATTGAGGTAAAGCACTTTGAGGCTCTTGAGTTCCGAGATTTCCTCTGGTATCTCTCTAAAATTATTGTCTCCAAGGTACAACTCCTCCAAATTCTTAAGCTTGGATACTCCAGGAGGGAGTTCTTTTAGCCTATTGATCTCAAGGTTTAGGAACCTGAGTTTGGGGAAATTCCAGATATTATCAATAATTATGTCCATAGGTATGTCCGAGAGGTCAATAGCATAGACTTGTCCATCTACGAAGTACACCCCCTTCCTAAACTGATCGAAGATTGGTGCTGAAGCTCGGCTCTCGTAGATGTGCATCCCTATTTCCCAAAGGGACTTCTGTTCACTCACTAATCGCGTCTATTACCTCTCCTTTGATAAGCTCTCCTCATAAATTACTCATTAATGGTTGAGGGTGTCAAATATTGCGAGCAGGTATCCAACAATCTCGTTGTGGACTTTGGTCACCCCTCGGAGTATAACCCTTCGGCTTGATGCTACCCCTGCAATATCTGATTTAGAACAGTTGAGTGATAATAATGTATATTGGAGAAATAGAGTGGAAACGAAACCGCGTACATTTGCTCTTGATGTAGACGACATTGTCTTGAAGTTGTTGAGTATAGTATTACCAAGATCCGTTCCTATGAGCTCTATGTGCTTCTCAATGTTGAGGATAACATTGGTTTCCATTGGCTTGAGCTTCCGTAGAAATGTTCTGCATTCCTCTTCGAGAATAGTCCTCAAAGGTCTAGGCACATCGTAACTCACTGACTCCAACAATTCCCTGTAGATGTGTGCGATAATTCCCCTGTTGAATTCTTCAAGTGTATCTTGTCGTGTGACGGGGATCGATATTCTGTAGTCGTCTTCACTCATCTTCTCGAAGGGGAAGGGCTTGGTCTGTATAAGGACGGGTTCGTGATTTGTGGACTCTGCCTTGACGAATGCCTGAAAATTGAGCAATCTCGGGATGGTCTCGCTTATTTCCTCCGATAGACCGAGAGCACGGATGAGGACAGTAGAATCCGTTCTGAATTGAGCGATGAAACCACTGTCCGTGAGCATGGAGCTCATGAACTCCGCTGATACCCCGGAAGCGATGACAGCCACACCTTTGTACCTGAATGTGGATATTATCTCTTCCAACCTGCTCAACTCACTTCTCCCGATGTTCTTCCGCGGCACAAGATATTGTCCCTCATCAAGGAAGATCGCGTATTTTGGAATCCGTTTCCCCGCTCTGTTGTACTTATATTGCTCCCCTTTGTCCTTGAGGGCGATTGTGAAATTCATAAGTATGAGGTCGATGAGAAATCTCATCTGCTCAACGGGGACGGTGTCATTGATCTTTGAAAGGTCGATGTAACTATTGTCCTCGATGATAGTCCTTGCATCAAGGTTCGATTCCGACACCCAGAATATTTCTCTCATTGTAGACTCTAACCACTGGAACTTGTTCAATAGAGCTACTGCTGTGTGGTCCTGTCTATTGTCTACGATAATCGAATCCCTGTAGGATAATCTGCTGATATTCTCGAAGAAATCCTTTGCGTTTCCTTTGAGTCTTACTGTACGCTTCACTGCTTCATACAACAGATTTCTCTGTGGTGGAGAAAGTTCCTCATTCTCTCC
>WAMJ01000216.1 GCA_015522385.1 Candidatus Heimdallarchaeota archaeon | reverse complement strand
AGTTAAGTTAATTACTGGATTATTAAGACCAGAGACTGGAACTATCACCGTGGACGGATTGGATAACATCGATCAGAGGGAAGCAGTGTTAGGTAAACTCGGAGTTATGTATGAGGGATCAGAATACCCACCATGGCCAACATTGAGTGAGCACCTCAGGTTTATCGGCCAACTCAGGGGGATGCCCCCTAATGAGGCGGAGAAGGAAGGAGTGGAGATCCTCGAGATGTTCGGTATTGGGAATAAGTCGGATAAGAAGTTCCAGAAACTCTCTGCAGGGATGAAACAGAAATTCGGTATTGCTCAGGCATTACTCGGTAATCCAGAGTATGTAATTCTTGATGAGCCAACCGCTAATCTTGATGTTAGAGTACGGGTTCAGGTCCTTGAGCACATCCAAGATTTGGCCTACGAAAAAGGGATGAAATTTCTCATCCTTAGCCACATCCTTCACGATCTTGAACGTGTGTGCGACCAGGTGATTGTCTTGCATTCTGGAAAGGTCAAGTGGCAGTCTTCTATGAGGGAGATTCTCAACCATGAGTTTGTAAAGACATACTCTATACGGTTCTCGGATCTGGATGAACTGGATGAATTTAAAAATACAATCGAGAAGGAGGGTTTCACCTCAATTGCTAAAGGGTTAAATCTCCTCATAGATGTGGAAAGGAAAGAACAAATTGGAATTCTTAACTCATTAACAAACTCTGAGGTCAAACCAGTTCGTAGTGTCCTTGAACAACTCTTTATTGATTTGACTGGGGGAGAAAAGGATTAAATTCGTGACAAAACTAATAGGAGCATATCTTATCCTAATCTTTCTTCAAGGAATAATCGTCTCATTAGATAGTAACAGCATTTCTAAAGCAGATACTACAACCCAACCAGAATGGAGTGAGACTGAATATTTTCCAGTTTACAGAAATACGAGGATAGAGGGAGTAATTACTGCCAATTTCACAGTCAATGTGAATATTAGTCTATTTAACTTAGAATATAATGTTAGCCAAACCATCCTACAATTCGAGATGTCCGGTCGGGATGGGGATGACCGTGGATCATTTAATGTTGAGATAAGCAATGGTGCACTGATCAGCATTCATTTCCAATCATCAGAAACTAGTAATACAACACAGTTCTTTGGAATTTATCAGTACAACATAACCTACCAAGCTGAAAATATTTACAAAGAACTTGTTCCTTACTTAGCTACACTTATAATTCTACTACTCCTTAGTTTATTTCCTTCGAGGTTGCAATCACTTCCGACGTATATAGGCAAAATGGAAATGGTACAGTCGGAAGTAGCAGTGGGGATCATAGTTTTTTCATTGACATTGTTGAATCCTAAGGTCAATACTAACCAGTTCTCTCCCGAACTACTGATCAAAGGTCTGTTGGGTAACCCTTTCTATCCAGTAATTTGGTGGGGGATGCTTGCAGTTATATCTGTTCAACATTTTACAACTTCCTCCGTAGATGTCCAACAGCTATGGACATATCCTAGAGGGAAGAAAATGACCTTTTGGTGGAGATTGGTTTATGCGATTGGATATATTTCAATAATTCAACTTTCTGTAATCCTGTCCTACTTATTAATCATCTATAGTGTATTCATTGGTTACACATTGTCTTGGACTATTATTTCCTCTCTTATGATTTTCTGGGTTGTGTCAATTACCAAGATGACCTCGATATTTCTAGTAATTTCCATGGTCAAACTCTATGTTAATAGGATAGCTTTACCCTCAATTTCAGCGCTTTACTTGACAATTCAGAACTCTGGTATAGTATTTGTCAAAATAGGTGTAGAGGTGACATGTTCACAGATTATGATTCAGGGAATAGTCGTTCCATCCTTGTTGATATCAATGTATAGACTTTATATACGATCGGAGGTTCTAACATGAAAATGCCGAAGATAAATTCTCTTACTATAATTCTATTAGTATTAGTTTCAGTTGTATATATTCAGCTTGAGCTCCCCCAAGATCCGAAGGAGATCATAGATAAAGAACTCGTAAAAGATGAATATGGTAAGTTCCCTGCAGTTCTATTCGATGTCCTAGCTGGTGAAACAGTATTTATTTTTGCTCAGGGTAAGAATTTCTCAATTACTATCTATCAAAATAAGATTGGAAATCTACTGATAGCGTCAAATTCGTCGGAGGATGTTGAGTTCGAGAAATACCACCAATCTTCGAGCAGGATGGGAGTATCAATATCGACGGTGGGTTCTGAACCAGTATATCTGAAAATCTATACAACGGGTTCGCAGAAAATGTTTGGGTATTCTCTTATCGTCCCTTCCCTTATCCTCATTTTGGCCATAGGAATTGAATTGTTGCGGAGGAAATATCACCCTCCATACTTCGAGGACGAGGTACGTGCAATATCTCCTGCAATTGCGGTTATCCCCGCTGGTTTACTTTATGCCATGATTAGTACGAACTACACAAATACCTCTTTTGACCTCGGTCCGACGAAATATTATGATTTCGATCTAAATATGTACTTGTTAGTTCTCAATATTATTGACTACTATACACCAATCCTATTTCTAACTCTTATCCTTGTGCCAGCATCAAGAATAGTGAATGTCAAGAAATTACATACATACAGAAGTCTAAACATCAATAAAAACAATCAATTCATCACTAGGGTTGCAGTCTGGTCAACTATACATCTTGCATTCCTTCATCTACTGTATTTTGACATGTTCTTCTCAAGAGGATCCGAATTCCTAAGTTTCGACTATTTCATACCTGTCTATTTAGGAGCTATTTTGCTAATCTCTCTCATTGTGATAAACCTAGTAATATTAGAGG
>WAMJ01000215.1 GCA_015522385.1 Candidatus Heimdallarchaeota archaeon | reverse complement strand
CTCTTGACCTCAGCGGGGAGGGAGCTCAAGAGACTTGAGGTGCCTGTGACAGAGACGTACTACTTATTCAGCGGTAGGTTGTACTCACAGGCTCTATTCCAGCTGGCATTCCTGCTCTCTTCTCTGCTTATAGGTATACTCTTGGTGTTGATAATTCCAAATACTGCGAACATCTTCCTCCTCATGGTGGTTGCTACTGAGACCTTCCTGATCTGGCGTAGGTTCTATCCATGGAGTCGAAAGCCCATGAAGTGACTAAATAATACCAAGGTCTAATACTGCTTCTATTTCTTATAGATAATCACGGAGTAGGGATGTGACCACGAGTACCCAGCGTTTCCGAGACCAAGTATGGCAGTTCGATTGGATGGGGAGTGAGCTATAACTTCTGTGGCGTCATTCTTTGCAGCGAATCCCTGCAGGGCAGCTCCAGCTTTGTAATAGTCCTCTTGGGTCTCTGCAACGATGAATCCTAAGAAGGTCATTGGTGCGTATACCGGTGAGAGGACGATGAATGTTCGCTGTTTTAGATCGGTGTAGACCCTGCTCTCTGAGACGAGTGATCTCCAGATGTCGATGTCCAGAGGGATGTACGCAGAGTCCACCATGAGGTTCTGGTCCAGCGGTCTCAGGGTATTTTCAAAATTTGAGTACAACCCCTCATCCGTGACCATTGAGAAGTGATCGATGGTGGACAGATCTACTTCTTCTGGGTTGATGTACTTATTGGGCTCTACAGCGAATGCCATAGGTCTGTACTCCTTCCGTTCAAACATATTACGGATCTTGAGACTGTCGGAGGCGATGGCCACCCTGATCTCCTCTACCCCCTTGTCCCTGAGCCACTGCTCTGCTTCCATCCTCAGGCTATTGAAGATCCCCATTCTCTGGTACTCTGAGTTGATCTGGGCGGCGGCAAGCCATCCTGTCCTCCCGAAGATTCGGGCAGATAGATGCCCCACGATATCCTCTCCGTGAGTAGCGACAAACTGCTGGAAATCACTGGGGGAGTGCAGGGCATACCGCAGATCCCTCAATACTCTTGGTTGCATGCTCTTTTGCTCTGATGGGATGTCAATTCTCAGATCGTCATCGATCGCCCTGATCTGGACCTTTGGTGCGGAGCTCTCTGTCACCATATTTGACCTCATCGTCTCTTTTCTTAAATACAGGTATATGGACGTAGACGATGACAACTAATAAATCCCCCGAGCCCCATGGCACTTTATGAGCGAAGGCAAGACCCCCAAACCCGTAGACCGGGAACGACTTGCACGGACTCTGGGTTTCCAATTTCCGGGTGTGGACTTCACCGATTTCTTCAGGGGGAATGGCATATCCGTGGTGTACTCCCGGAAGACGAGGAGGGTCTCATACGTACATTTCGGTGGCCAGCACCTCTTCAGCCTCCGGACCTCGGACGGGCGGTACCAGCCGACCTTTGCAGGGGGACTTCTGCTTCTGGAGCTGGGGTTAGAGGGGCAGAGGATCACGGTCGCTTCTGACGCGGTACCATTCGTGGCCGACGGGAAGTCCCTGTACACCCGCCATGTCGTGTCAGCTGATCAGGGAATAGCCCCTGGATCGGAGGTGCTCCTCCTGTCACCTGGGGGTGAGCTCCTGGCTGTTGGTACCTCTGTCCATCCCACCCACGCCCTTCTCTCTCTCATGAATGGGGTAGCGGTCAAGGTGAAGCACTCACTGAACAAGCACAGGAAGAGAGTTGGCTTGTGAAGGGTATTTGGGCTTGGTAGTATAAAATGTCGCAGGGTAATGTGCAAGTGGATGTCCACTGATTCTTCAACTTTTTATACTGCAAGTTCTATATGTTATTCATACCCGAAGTGATCGAATGAATTTGGATGGTTTTAGAACATTAGTCTTGACGGAAGAGCGTCAGTATATACAAGAAAACGAGACCTACTGGAGCGAGGTACAGGGCGACCAGCCCACCTTCATCGGTAGGGTCTCTACCCTCCCTAACGGGCAGCCACTGCTTCTCAGGGTGGTCATTCCCGAGCTGTACCCGTGGGAGAAACCCGATGTCTTCGTCAACATCCCTGTAGACGACCCGAACGTCTCCAGCGACAGGAGGGTTAATCTCAGGATACTGCAGGATTGGGATGGTGGGAGGCACCGGCTCAAGGACATCATCTTCGAGGCTCGTCGCTACTTCAACAGTCCGGAGAGAAAACAGCGACCTCCCGCTGTACAGGCGCAGCCCGTGTCACGTACGTCACCACTCCAGCAGGAGGTAGAGCGGCTACAACAGCAACTTGCAGATCTCAATAGAACCATCCAAGTTGAGAAGGAGACGCAGATGCAGAGGTCGGGACAGAGCTATGCGTCTCTCACGATCTCCCCACAGCAGGAGTTGAGGAGCAAACTGGAGTCTGTCGATGACCTCCTCGAGGTCCTTGAGTCCTACTTCGAGAACATGGAGGGTATTGGCCCCGATGACTACCTCAACCAGAAGGTGAAGTACAGCAAGCTGAAGTTCAGGATCGAGCTGGCCATTGCTGGCAAGATTCCCGTGGATCAGATCGAGGTGTCGAGGAGCTCCATGATCGTTCGGAACAGGAGCAAGACCACGTGGGATATCCAGACAGACCTCTACGGGCACATAGTCAGGGTGGAGGTGCTGGCCCGTTTGATGAACATGGGCTTCATCCAAGAGGATCTCTACGACAAACAGGTATCCACTGCTGTCCGGAAGATCCTTGAGCTCGCCAGCAATCTCGAGCAGATCAACGGCTTCAACATCGAGGACTTCTACAAGCAGTATGATATCCCCCAGAAGTTCCCCGAGGCTACCAAGAGACTGAACTTCATCGAGGGAGGCAAGCAACCTGCAGTCAAGCTGGGTTCGATCAGCAAGGACCTCCTCTCACACGTCAACGAATTCGCCAGTACGAGGATCACGCTCTCCGATCTCCTGCTTTTGGAGAACTACGCCACCTACAGTGCGGTCAATCTCAAGCTTAACACCCTCCAGAAAGCCATCGCCCAGTTCCCTGAATCGGACGGTCTGGCCACTGCCATCAAGGGCTGGTACGACAAGCTGGACAGGTTGATGAGGGAGCAGGGTGCGGAGACGAGGTTGGAGAAGCAGGATCTTGACCAGTTGCTCCACGATGTCGAGGTGTGGGGGCAGGAATTCGACGAGCTCATCCGGAGGCTATGAGATGGGTCTAAGGGAGATACGCGACGACATCCGTAAGAAGAGCGAGATGACGGTGAAAGAGGCGGATCTCATGCTCCACGAGATAGACGAGCTCATCGCCGCCTTCAAGGTTCTGGAGAAGAAGATGAAGAAGTTTGAGAAGCAGCACGGGAGCAAGATCAAGAATTCCAAGGAGTACTACCAGAAGCTCACGGAGCTCAGGGAGGGGTTGGGTCTTCCACCAGAGATCGGTGTCTACAACTGGTCTGACAGCCCCTCTTTCATGGATCGGCTTACGGGCAAGGGCTACTACGATCAGTTGTCACTGGATGTTCTAGAGATTGGGAAGGAGATCACCTCCAAGACAGGTGGGCTCATCTCACTCGCAGAGCTGACGATCCGGTTAAACAAGGCCCGTCCTGGTAAGGTCGTTCCCCCAGATGACGTGGCCAAAGTAGTCAAGACTCTTCAGAAGAACGACCTTATCGTGGGTATGCGTGAGCTTGACTCAGGAGTAAAGATTGTGGAATTTGTCTCTGCGGATCTCACTGAGGATCAGGAGAGGGTCTTCAGCATCGCATCAAAGAAGGGATACGTCACGCTGGAGGAGCTGGTCATGAAGACTCGTTGGTCCCTCGAACGGGCAACCCGTCTGATGGAGTCGCTCGAGAACGAGGGGATGGTCGTGAAGGACAGCGACGTGACGGAGGGTACGAAGTACTGGTTCCCCTCGCTGGCATAAACTTTCTCCAAGGACACTAAAAAATACATGTGATTTCCTCGCGAATGTTCGCTCAGTATTCTGAGGCATTAAATAAAATCCTGAGATTCCCGATTTACCATGTCTTTAGTAAGAGACTATCTTTACACAGAACCGGTCTTTGTCGATGTCGATACGACGGTTGCCGAATCCGGGAAGAAGATGGTGGAGGCAAATATCGGTGCGGTTATCGTCAAAAATGGGGATGGCAAACCAGTTGGAATCTTCACCGAACGCGACTTCCTCTATGCTGTGACCAAGGACGGCAAACCCGAGTCTACCACCATGAAGGAGTGGGCAACGGGTGTCGTGATCTCCATCAACAAGGAGGCATCCATCGAGAAGGGTCTTGAGAAGATGCTGGACAAGGGCATCAGGAGACTGCTGGTGGTTGACGATGACGATAACGCGGTCGGTTTTCTCACCATGAAGGACCTCACTGAGGCCCTCTACGAAGAGGTTCAAGAACTGAGATAAGTACCCATCATTTTTTATTCTGTCAGAGAAGCTTCACGCAATGAGCCATAATTCTGCTCGAAAATTCGCTCTACTCAGTGTGTACGACAAAAGTGGGCTTGTTGAACTAGCGGAGAAAGTCGCCGAACGGTTCACAATACTCTCCTCTGGAGGCACGGCCAGAGTTCTCAGGGAGGCTGGTATAGACGTGACATCCGTGGAAGATTACACCGGTTCGCCCGAGGTGCTCGGTGGCAGGGTGAAGACTCTTCATCCTCGTATCCACGCTGGAATCCTTGCCCGACCGACACAAGAGCATCACTCCCAGCTCGATGAACAGGGTATTGGTGAGATAGACCTCGTGGTATGCAACCTCTACCCATTCGAGGCCACAGTTGCTTCCGGGGCCAACCACGCCGAGATCATCGAGAACATAGACATCGGTGGTCCCACGCTATTGAGGGCCGCGGCAAAGAACCACGAGAGGGTGACGGTGGTTACCGATCCCGACGACTATCGCGAAGTCCTCGACCGCATGGATGATCCCGAGTACCGCAAGACCCTTGCGGGGAAGGCATTTGCCAGAGTTACCGCCTACGACCTTGCCATCTCCCGCTACTTCGGTGGTGCCGACGGTCTCTTCGGTGTGAGGACAATGGAGCTGAGGTATGGAGAGAATCCCCACCAGTCTGCCGGTGTCTACGGCGATCTGTTCTTCGAACAGCTCAGCGGGAAGGAGGTCTCTTACAACAACATTCTCGACGTCAAGGAGGGATTAGCACTGGTCAGGGACTTCAAGGAGCCAGCATGCTCTGTGATCAAGCACAGGACTCCCTGTGGAGTCGGGACTGCGAACTCAACCGCAGAGGCTTATACCCAAGCACTGGTCGGCGACCGGCTCTCTGCCTTCGGAGGGGTCTACTGTTTCAACAGGGAGATAGACGAGGAGACCGCAGAGCTCCTCTCACAGATGTTCGTGGATGTCCTCATCGCTCCCGGTTTCAGCCCCAAGGCTCTCGGAATCCTCGGGAAGAAGAAGACCGTGATACTGCGGGCGAAGGATGTTCTCCAATTGGAGAGGGATCTGCACGAGATCCCAGGAGGCTTCGTGATCCAAGACAGGGACGTACACTTACTAGATGAAGGCGACTACACTGTCGTCTCGGACACCAAGCCCGACGAGGATACTCTGAGCGAACTGCTCTTCGCATGGACGGTGGTCAAGCACTCCCGATCCAACGCTATTGTGGTCAGCAAAGGGACCACAGCACTTGGTATAGGGTCTGGGCAGACCAGCAGGATAGACGCTGCGAAGCAGGCGATACAGAAGGCGGGAGAAGAAGTGCGAGGTGCGGTGATGGCGAGTGACGCATTCTTCCCGTTCAGGGACACGGTTGATCTTGCAGCAGAGGTTGGAATCAAGGCGGTGATTGTACCCTCTGGCTCCATCCGTGATCAGGATTCGGTTGACGCGGCAAACGAGCACGGGTTGATACTCGTACACACTCGTTACCGCTCATTCAAGCACTGAATTTTAAGTATCCCGATATGACGAAACTGTTCAATCACTTTACCTAACTGTAGTCTTCTCCAGAGGATGGAGTAATAAGTATGTCATGCGGTGCGGTCTCTCGCAGACCCTGAGGAGATATCCTTCCGAACTTAGCATCTTCCCACATTCCCGCTATGTCTGCAGCTCCTGCGTATCCAAAAGCAGCTCTAAGACCGCCAGCAAACTCCTCAATGACGTCACTAACCGTACCCCTGAAGGGTACAAAGCCCTCGACCCCCTCGGGTATTCCCTTTGCTGGTTTGGAGTAACGGTCGAGGGCGTACCTCACCGCTTTGGCTCCCCTGCTGCCCATACCCCGGTAGCTCTTCATCATCTTTCCCTCGATGGCCAGCAGCTGTCCAGGGCTCTCCCTACACCCAGCAAACATCGATCCCATCATCACGGCAGATGCTCCCGCAGCAAAGCACAGGGCGGCATCTCCTGGGTTCTTTATTCCACCGTCCGATATCACAGGTATGTCAAGTCCCAACTCCCTCACTCCCGAGGCCACCTGAATCGTCGAGTACAGTGTGGGCGCCGAGGCCTTGGTGACGACCGAGGTAGAGCAAATGGCCCCTGATCCAATACCTACTCGTAACCCTGCTACGTCCTCCATGACGGAGACCACATCAGCCACGGAATGATCCGACCCGAGATTTCCGTAGATGATCTCTGCGTCCACTTTCTCGGCGATCCTTGCTGCCGACTTTACGGCATTCATATTGTGACCGTGCGCCAGATCCACGACGAAGACATCGACATAGGGATCGAGGGCTAGAGCTCTCGCCTCATCGAACGGACCTATGGCCGCTCCGAGAGCCAGACTGCCCTCCTCATCCCTAGTTGAGAACGGATACTTTCCTCTCCTTTCGAGGTCTTTGACCGTGACCAGTCCCTCTAGGTGGTTGTCATCGTCCACGATGACGAGCTTCTCTATTCTGTGCTTGTGGAGGAGCTTCTTTGCCTCCTCGATTGAGATGTTGGCCTTGGCAGAGACCAGCTTGGTGGTCATCATTTCCGAGACAAGGGAGTCGTTGTCTGCAAACCTCACATCCCTCTTAGTGAGTATCCCAATGACATCCCCCCCGTTCTTGACGACAGGAAGTCCCGAGATGTTACTCTCTTTCATGAGCTCCTTCGCCTTACCAATGGTGATCTCCGGGCTTATTGTTATGACATCCTTCATGACGAAGGACTCAGCACGCTTGACCTTTTTGGCCATGGCCAGCTCTTGGTCTATGGAGCAGTTCCTGTGGAGTATACCTATTCCCCCCTGCCTTGCCATGGCGATGGCCATGTCCGCACCTGTAACGGTATCCATAGGGGATGCGATGAACGGTGAGTTCAGCCTGATCTTCTTCGTGATACGCGTTGACAGATTGACGTTGCCAGGGTCTACGTCGGTCTTACCGGGGAGAAGAAAGAGGTCGGAGAAAGTGACCAAGGGTTTCGCTTCCTCCAATTTTTTCGTGAACATTTTGTGATGGAGATTTTTTTCTTTTATAAAAAGCATGATTGCGGCCAAATATTCTCAAAGTGTGAGAAAAATTATTCCCACTCAATAGTGGACGGTGGCTTCGGCGATATGTCGTACACCACACGGGTCACATCGTGGATCTCATTGATTATCCTCGTGGCAATTCTGCTCAAGAGCTCGAATGGCACCCGCGAGAAATCAGCAGTCATACCGTCCGAGCTGGATACCGCTCTGAGTGCCACAACCTGTCCGTAAGCCCTGTTGTCACCCTGTACGCCGACCGCCCTGATAGGGAGGAGGACTGCGAATGCCTGCCAGATCTCGTCATGGACGGATGAGCGGTAGATCTCCTCCATGAAGATCGCGTCCGCCTCCTTAAGGATCGCTAACCTCTCTTGGTCAACCGCCCCCAGTATCCTCACCGCGAGACCGGGGCCCGGGAATGGGTACCGAGAAATCAGGTTCTCGGGTGCCCCAAGTACCCTCCCGAGTTCCCTGACCTCGTCCTTGTACAGCTCCTTGAGCGGCTCGATCACCTCGAGCTCCATGCGCTCCGGCAGGGTGAGGTTGTGATGTGATTTGATCTTCGATGTCCCCGCACCCGCAGCCCCCGACTCCACACGATCCGAGTAGATCGTCCCCTGCCCGAGGAACCTGAACCTCCCGAACTCCTCCTGCAGATCCCTCGCCTTCTGCTCGAAGACCTCGATGAAGGTGAAACCGATTATCCTGCGTTTCTCCTCGGGATCCTCCACCCCTCGTAGCTTATCAAGGAAGAGGTTGGTGGCGTCGACGTAGTGGAAGTTCTCGAAGCCCATCTGCCGGGTCATCGACTCTCTCACCATGTCCTCCTCGTCCTTCCGGAGTAGTCCGTGATTCACGAACACCAAGTGTAGTTGCTTGCCCACTGCCTCCTTGAGTACCATGGCGGCTACGGTCGAGTCTACCCCTCCAGAAACACCCAAGAGCACCATATCGTCCCCGATCTCACGTCTCATCTCCTCTACCAGTTCGTCACGGTAGGCCTCCATGGTCCACGAATGACTGTCCGCAGAGCATACGTCCCTGATGAAGTACTCCAATATCTCAAATCCGTGCTCAGTGTGTGTCACCTCTGGGTGGAACTGCACCCCGTAGACTCTCCTTGACTGATCTGCCATGGCGACGACTGGACACGATTCGGATCTCGCCAGTACCTCGAAGCCGTCCCCCACCTCTGCCACATAGTCGGAGTGACTCATCCATACCCTGAGCTTCTGATAACCCTGCATGAGACCGTCACCCCGAGTGACCTCGATGTCCGTGGGACCATACTCCCTACTTTCGGAATGCCGCACTGTCCCTCCGAAGAAGTCTCCCAGCAACTGGTGACCGTAGCATATACCCAGCACCGGGATGGAGGAGGAATGGAGAACGTCAACGAGCACCGGCGGCAGGGGGTAGTTGTCATCGAGGCCAACCGACCGCGGACCACCCGAGAGGATGATCCCCGCACAGTCCACGAGCGACTGCTCCGTGACCGAGTCGTAGGGTGCGAGCTCCGGGAACACCCCGAGGTCCCGCAACCGTCTGCTGATGAGGTGGGTGTACTGCCCGCCGAACTCGACGATGAGGATCTTGGACTTGACCATTTAGTGCAGCTAGAATCTTTGATATTTGAAGAATGCGTAACCTTCAGTCGGTGAAGTGTACGCTGGACTTCGTGGCGGTCTTCGCAGCACTCTTCGATACTGGTCTTCCGACGGACTACTACTTCCCCTTGGTCTTCGTCTCTGCCTTCTTGGTCGAGGTTTTCCTAGTACTTATCTTAGTTGAGTTCTTCTTGGCAGTTGTCTTGGTTGAAGTCTTCTTGGAAACAGACTTCTTCGATGAAGAGCTCTTGGCTGTACTCTTCGCCGTCTTCTTAGATGACTTCTTAGTCCCCCTCGAACTCTTCTTCGTACCAGACGGAAGTTTCCGATCAGACAGCAGTTCCTCTTTGGAGTCCTTCTTCGACATTCTCTCCTCAACCCTCCGCCGATTCTCATCCCACTTCTTTTGACGTTCGATCACACTCGGGCACTCCATATTTATGCAGGTTATCCACGGACTCTTACCCGAAAACACCTTGATCTGCGGATAGCCGTCCACAGGACAGGGCTTGTCCACGCTCTCGATCTTTCCACGCTGAGGGAGCGGAAACGTGGCTTCGCATGCACGGTTCTCGAAGAAGCGGGAGCAGCCAATGAATCTCTTGCCCGATACCTTGGAGCTGATGATCTTTAATACCCCCTCATTGCAGATGGGACACGTTCCCAGCTCGCTCTGCTCCTTATTCTGCATCATCAATTGTAGACTGATCTCATAGCCGATTTCGTACTCGTTCACCTGAAGTTCGTTGATCATTGAGTGAAGCACACCAATACCACGTAGCACCGCTTCACTCAGCGTGACTGAACCACCATTCTCACCGTTGGCCGTCTTCTCAACGAGGTCACCGAGGTGCTCTACCTCCCTCGACAGCTCTACCGAGAGAACACGAGGACTGTAGTCCTTGAGCACGTTATGGATGACCTTGCCCAGACGGGTGATCCGCAGTGGATTGCCCTCGATGTACTTCCGGTCGATCAACGCCTGTATGATGTCTGCACGTGTCGCCTTTGTCCCGATCTCGGCCTTCTCCATCTCCTTGAGAAGGCTGGACTCGTTATAACCTGCTGGAGGCGTGGTGAAGTGCTCACGGTAGTGGAGATTGGTGATCGTCACGTTCTCGTCTTCCTTGAGCAATGGGAGGACAACTTCCTGAATACCTCCGGGGGGAGGTTGGATCTCCCACCAGCCCTTCTTCTTCACCCGTGTGCCAGAAAGCCGGTATTTCAGCTCACCCTGCTGGATCTCTATGCGGTGGTTCTCGATAACTGCGTCGTGGGAGAAGACCGCTAGATACCGCCGGACGATCAGGTCATACAGCTTCAGGACATCGTCATTCATTGCGCCGGGGCTGTTGCCCGTGGGTGAGATTGCAGGGTGTGCGGGGTCAGTCTTCTCACCCTGCTTTGGACGGCGTTTTGGACCCAGCTTGATGATCTTCTGTGCAAGTTCTCGGTAGCGACGCTGCCGTGAGAGCTTCTTCACCGTATCGTGGTGGTCTGTCCCCTTGGGGAACTGCTCGCTCGACGTCCTCGGGTACGTGATCGCCGCGGCCAGATACAGCCTCTCCGCAAGGTTGAGCGTGCGGCGAGGGGAGAACCTGAAGTACCTGTAGGCGTCACTCTGCAACTGCGAGAGATTATATGGGACAGGTCTCTCGACTTTACGCTCTGTACGCTTCACAGCCGTGACCCTGCCCTTGACCTTCTGATGAGCATCCACCAACCCCCTCGCCTCCTTCACCGTCTCCACCGAGGACCTCGTGAAGATCAGATCGTACACATTCCTCCCCTTCTTCAACTGGGCGTAGATCCGGAAATAGGGTATCGGGACAAAATTGTCAATCAACCTCTGCCTCTCGGCAACAAACGATAACGTCGGGCCTTGTACCCTACCCGTGGACAATGTCTGGTAACGGCCACTCGTGTACTTCAAACTCAGCATCAAAGCACGGGAGAGATTGATCCCCCACAACCAGTCCAAGTAGTGACGCATCAGCCCCTTCTCAAACAGACCCTGATCCATTCCCGTCTTCCCACGCTTGAACAGACGCTCAAATGACTTCCGGATCTCACTCTTCGTCAACGAGGAGAAACGCATACGCCTCGTCCGCTCGAATTTCTCAGAGGGTGCAAGCTCACGGAAAATCACTCCGCCTATGACCTCGCCCTCTTGGTCAAAGTCAGTCATGACAACAAGATCCTTCGCTCGGTTGACAAAGTACCGGATGACCTCCACCGTAGCCTCGATCCTCAGGTCATGCTTACTCGGGGTCTTACGCAAGGGGAGTGACTGGGGCACCGGGATCCATTTGTAATCATACACGGGGTACTGCCATCCTCCACCATTTTGTACAAGTGTGAAAAGGTGACCTAGGGCCGGGACGATGATCACCCTGCCGTGGTCTGTGTCACAGCTAAGGATCTCTATATCAGGGAGTCTCTCCCCCGCTCTGGTGACCCTTACGATATTCTTCCTCGCGCTCTTCTCCCCGCTGAGGGCGTCTGCGATCCTCTTTCCCGCTGACGGTTTCTCGGCCAGTCCGAGATAGAATTCCTTGTTAAGCACTGTCTTGGGTACGGTCACGGTGTACGCTGAGCGGGCCACACCTGCCCTTCGCAATGGTTGATTTTTAATCTTCGTATGTCTCTCCCCTCCACATCGTCCTCCTGATTATCCTCCCCATCCATCGTCCACGCTCCTTCCAGGTCCTCTCTCCGAAAGAATTCGGGTCGGTCTCTAGAGACCAGTCTCTTTTGGTCCATCGCCTCGATGTCCGTCCCCTCGATGACCTGTCTTCTTCTCTATGTAGTGCTCTCCGTAGACTTTCGGGAGGACGGTGCCAATATTCGACCTTCTAAACACGGGTGTATCCCAAGTTCTTTAATGAGGGGGCGAGAAGAGCGATCGATGATGAGAGATATCAAAGACACCGATCCCGAGATCTACCGGGTTATGCTCAACGAGCTCAAGCGCGGACGGGACGGACTGGAAATGATCGCCTCAGAGAACTACGTCTCCAAGGCTGTTCTACAGGCCACGGGCTCCGTGCTGACGAACAAGTACTCTGAAGGCTACCCCCACAAGCGGTACTACGGAGGCAATGAGTTCATAGACGTCAGCGAGCAACTGGCGATAGACCGGGCCAAGAAGCTCTTCGGTGTGGACTTCGCCAACGTACAACCTCACTCGGGCTCCTCCGCCAATATGGAGGCGTACTGGGCGGTCCTCAAGCTCGGCGATCCCATCCTGGCCATGAAACTCGACCACGGTGGACACCTCACACACGGGCACACCGTGAACTTCTCAGGAAGGCAGTACGACTTCCACGCATACGGAGTGGACAAGCAGACACATGTCATCGACATGGAACAGGTCAGGCAGAAGGCAAAGGAAGTACGCCCCAAGCTGATCCTCGCAGGATTCTCAGCCTACCCACGGGAACTCGACTTCAAACAGTTCAGGGAGATAGCAGACGAGGTAGACGCCATCCTCATGGCTGACATCGCTCACATAGCAGGACTCGTCGCCGTCAAGGAGCACCCCGATCCCGCTCCATACTGTGACATCATCACGACAACCACACACAAGACCCTCAGGGGACCACGGGGTGCAATGATCATGGGGACGGAGGAGTACGAGACCCCCGTCAACAAAGCGGTGTTTCCAGGTATGCAGGGAGGTCCCCTCGAACACGTCATCGCTGCCAAGGCAGTCGCCCTCCACGAAGCGATGCAACCCGAGTACCACGAGTACATCAAGAACGTCAAGACCAACGCCAAGGTGCTCGGAGAGACCCTCGTCGAACACGACGTACCAGTCCTCACAGGAGGAACTGACAATCACCTACTGCTCATCGACATCACCAAGTACGGCATGGGTGGAAAGATCGCAGAGAGAACCCTCGACGAAGTCGGGATATTCACCAACAAGAACGTAATACCATTCGACACACGCTCACCCTTCGACCCCTCAGGACTCAGGATAGGAACACCAGCACTGACCACAAGAGGACTCGGTGTCGACGAGATGAAGACCATCGGAGAACTCATCCCCAAGACCCTAGAGAACCACGAGGACAAGAACACCCTCGACAGCGTGAAGGAGCAGGTAGCAGAGATCCTGCAGAAGTACCCGCTGTACCCCGGATTCGATTACCTCAAGTAGCACGATGAGCGAGAAAGACTGAAGTCAGTACCAGATAATAACCTTGCAGTGAATAATCTCGAATACAAATGTGATTATACGATATGCTGAAAATGGCGGGTGTGAGATTTGAACTCACGAACTACTAATAGATTACGTCATATTCACCCCGATACAACCACCCAGATTTGTCGCTCTTCATCCTCTACATTCAAATCCTGATGATGGGAGAATAGTGAATCGAGCGCCGTTCCAATCTTATTCCCACTAAATCTTTCTCCAATAGTGAGGGCTACCTGAAGCTTAATGATTATGTGGAATCACGTAGTAGACCTCGATGTGATTAATGTAACCTGATCACTTTGACCACATCTAGATCCTACAGATCTCCGTACTATATTATTCCGAAAATAGGATCATGATCGTGCACAGTATCCCGTATACAAGATACAGGAAAGCTTTAAGTAGAAGAATCCATATACTGGACCTTCTCGCACTGAACGGTTTCAACGAAGCTCGAAAATAGCCAGTCCGAGTGACCTGTCTTTCTTACAAGTTAGTAATCATCAGTTATAACGTACACCCTGTCTTCTTCCCTAACCATCAGCAGGGTTATGCATTCAGGTAGTTCGTTGAGTTCGACAATTTCTGATCCATCTTCCAATCTCCTGACATCTAGTTCCCACGGTTCTTCCACTGGGTTGATACTCGGGATATCAGAGTATGAGAAAGGGATGATGTAATCATGCCCAGGTTCTATTTTGAGAATTGAGCCATCTGGTGTTACAGCGAGGTGTGCCGTATTCCCACACCACATCATGTGGAAGAACATACCCTCGGGCAAATTGCCTATCCTGAGAGCTTTTATCCCATCATCCAACCTTGTGACCTCCAGCTTCCATTCATCCTCCCACAGGTCAACATCCTTGATGATGTCGGATAACATAGGTCTTGTAAATACAATGTAACCGAGTTTTGCCCATGGATTCAAGGTGTCAAATGATTTGTCTTCGGGACAATATTTTCCCATTTCAAGTGAGAAATTGTGAATGATTCTGATCTCCACAGGGATAGAATAATCGGCGTAGGCTATCACTTTGTAATAGTAGTACTTTGCTCCACATTCGCAACTGAGATCCGGGTACTCAATGTTGGTAACGTACCCCTGATCATCCATGTCTGGGTAGATCTCCTTCCATTTCTCGATATCCTCAGGGGTTGGTGTTTTATCGTCTTTTCGGCCTAGAGGTTGGAATCGTTTCACCTCAACCAACTGGTCGAGTTGGAGAGCAGACTTGCAGAATTCACATGATGGAACCACCCACTCCATTGATCTGAGGTCTACTTCGTCCATGATTATTCGAACGGTATAGGAATTAAAGTTCATCGATTACAAATATGTGTATCTGTATAATCATGATAGTGCGGATCTGTCAGAGGGAGATCAGTCCGAGGATGACCAGAGTGAGCAAGACAAAGGAGAGTCTAAGAGATCAGGCGGGAGCCTGAACTCGGGATCTGCCTTCAAGATCAGAGCGAAATACAACGACCTCAAGTTGAGGACAACCCTCTACCAGGTTGTCACTGCAATAAGTGAGGACATCACGCCGGTTCAGGTGGATGGTGATGACCAGTGGGACATCCAGTCACTGATGCTTCGTACCATTGACCACCGTCCCTTGAGCAGTTGTAGAACTGCCTTCGAGCGGGAGCGTCTCCTGGTGTATGTTGATACATCTAGGAGTTGTCTGGAATTCGCACAGCTACTCTCGAAGATCGCAGACATCCTGACGGGCTCGGATATGTGCGAGGTGATCCTCGCCCCGAATGCCCAAGCCGAGGCGATATACGACCGTTCCCGCGATGAGTTTCGGTACTTCTACGAGTTCCGGGCGGTGACTGATCATGATCTGTTCTCATCCCTCCAGATCTGACAGCAGAAGGCTCGTACCATTCTTTTCGTGGGTGATTTTGACGGGGCTGCTGCCATATGTGAGGCATCGAGATTCAACTCCGTCTACTGGCTGTCCAACGAGGATCGCTACGACGAGATCTCTTCTCATTCGTGGGCCAGGGGTTACATCTTTTCCGACTTCAGGGGACACTACTATCCCATACAGGAGGAGTCTGATGTCATCCACCAGTCGAGGCAGATCCTGCGTGACCTTGGACGTCGAGCAGATCCGAGGAAGAATAGGCAGAGGCATCTAACGCGAATGTACGAATAGCTTTACCAGTCAGTGAACGCAGTATCGTCTTGGAATACAGGGATAGATATCTTCTCTGAGAGGATCGCACCATGGAGTACCTCATCCGTTAGGATCTCCTCCAGTTCCTCCTTTGTAGCTCGGGCGAGGAGGTTCTCCGCGTGTGTGATATCTATCCTCTCGGTTGAAGTATCGAGATCTATGATAGTATAGTCATCAGGTTCTCCTTTGTTTTCTTCCGTGTGCAACTTCCCGTCAATGATGCTGATTGAATAGATATGATTGTCTGATGGTTTCATTACTGAATGATGTGAGAATTCTATTTAAGGAAAGGACTACTCGCGAAAAAGATGAGTGGGGCATACCCGTGTCCGTCCCAGACACCATATACTGCGACATTAGCCAGTATGGAGAGATAATATAGGACACTTTGACAATCACATCAGGGTTCGGTTGGACATGCGCTTCAAATTACGGTATTCGGACTGCATTTTCTCTATTTTCGACACGGGGTGACCTCGATACAATTTTGCGAGTACGCGGGTCAGGGGCAGTACCAGATGTGATATCGGACGATCTGAGCTGAGATCACGATATGGACGGATGTCCAGTATCCTGTTGAGATTACAGATAATTTTTCAACCATGTCCTATGTTCGGAAGAACAGATATACACAGATAGTTGGCACTAGGACATCAGAGGGATGCGAGGAACTCGTCCAGCTCCCGCTCCGATCCGATGATATTCTCCTCTCCATTCATTATGACGATCGGGGAGTACCGGATCACCTTACGCATGAGCGTCTGCACCAGTACGTCCCCCACGACCTCCCGCCTGAATCTGTTCTGCAGGGCGAGGTCATTGTTCAGGGTGAGGGCCTTCCTCTCCCTCCCGTCCACCTCGATCCTCTCTGCTCCCAGTACGCCGTCCTCGATCATCTGAGTGGTGAGCTTGTGCACCGTGGAGTATGGAATGCCGAGGTGCTTGGACAGCTCGTATAGGGAAGTTCTGGGGTGGATCGCGAGATAGCCAATTATGGTCAATCTGCGGCGATTATTGGTCTCGGCTGATACGTTCATCATCATGATATATTCGGATGTGAATTTAAGCCTTTCAATATGATTGTAGCCTCGATCTATTGCTATATTTTTGGGTTACATGCACCGTAGGATATATCCCGACCTGTATTACTTATATAGGAGAATCACGGTTTGGGAGTATGAATCTCTCCGAATTTGACAAAATGATTCTCACCCTGCTGAGGGCGCTGGGGACGGGTACACACCGTCACATCTCTGAGCAGGCGATATTCAGACTACTGCCAGAGCCCTTGAGGCATGACCACCGTAGAGCGAGGAAGCTCCTGCGGTCTGCACGAACCAAGGGGCTCGTGCGCAAGCATCCGACACGGGGGGAGATCACCTACCAGTGGACCGTACGGGGAATAGAATACGTCAGGGATCTGCTCGCTAGGATATGATCTTGACTCGATATGCTGAAAATGGCGGGTGTGAGATTTGAACTCACGAACTACTAATAGATTGCGACCTGAACGCAACGCCGTTGACCAGACTGGGCGAACCCGCCGATTGACCACCTTATTCTGGTGCTCATTTTAAGGTGTACTCCCAAGTTTTTAATTCTTTGTTTGGATTCGTGGTGAGTGGAGAGGGTGGGTATTACCTTTCGTAATGTTGACAGACTGTGGCACTTGATCTGGACGTCCACTGTTGGATCCAGCAGATTACGCGGTGGTATCCGATGAGTTGGTGATTTTGATATTCTAGCTGATATTCTGGGGTTAAATCACTCTGTGGATGATTGTTGGTTGGTATTATCCTTCTAGATGCCTTCCGCTGCACAAATCACTGACTATTCCCGCTTCGGGATTTGTTGTGATACATTTTTCCGAGTGGTGCAGAAATGTAATACAATCTTTCTGAGTGGGCTGATCTTGTCGTCGTTTACGGTACATCATCGTGAGGCAGTGACTTGGTTTATCAATTAATGAATGTTAACATTTTGAGTGGGGGGTGTAATGAATGTTAACATTTTGAGTGGGGGGTGTAAAGTTGTTAACAACATCCGTCAGATGTATTTGGTGGATCATAGAGGCTCTGTATGTTTAAAATATGATCATATATTGATTGTGTAATCCGCTCCTGTAGATGTCATTCTGATCCAATCCTTGGGTGATTCTAGGGGATTTTTTCCTTTTTATCTACTTCTTCGAATATTTAGTTTAGAAGGTCCTATCCCTTCATAAGATTAAATTCTGGTACTTTGTCTAGGTCCGATGAATCTGCGTATCTGTCCAATAATTGCTGTATATTGTCGAGAATCTCCCAATGTACCCATTTTGTACATATGCCCTCCCCGATCGGTGCATCAGATGTCTTGTAGAGGGTAATTGCCCAAGTCTTCTGTGTATTTTATATGTAGGTTCTCCCCCGCGGTGAATATGGCCCTCGACTCCTTCTCTGTATACGTCCTCATATCGTGTGTGGGTAGATTCACGGGGAGATGTCAAGGGTAGCTCTTTTCAACAGTTGTCCCTAATGTTTAAGTTCGGATCTGTGAGTATAATCTAAATGAAGATCAACGACGAGGACTGCAGCGTTCTCTACACCATGGAGATCATGGGGAAGAAGTGGAATGCATTCATCGTGGTCGAGCTCCTCCAGGAACCTCGGCTCTCGTTCTCCGAGCTGAAGAGGAGACTGAATGGCAACTACTCCAGAGATATTTCAGCGAGGGTTCTGACGGACAAGTTGAACAACCTTGAGCAGTACGGTATCGTGGTTCGGATGGACGAGGGTGGTCACATCACGTACAGCCTGACTGAGAGGGGAGAGGCCCTGAAGATGGTACTGGAGGCGATGAAGACATGGGCTGTCAACTTCGGTCTGGTGAACTACAAGATGTGCAGGAACCGGAGTTGCATACACAGCTCCCTCGATTTCATCGACCTCAAGATGAAGACAGACTAGACTGGATTCTCCGGTGACGACAGCTGGGCTCTTCCGGAATCACTTCTCCACGTCAGGTCTGGATTGAATAGCAGGGGTCACACAGTCTGAATCCAACCCTCACGCAAATGTGTCATAATCGGGATAACCCCCTGTAATCGAAGCAAATACGATCTGAATACGATCTGAATAGATGTCCAAGAGGTAGATATGTCAAGTGGCGAATGAATGTATGATCTCAGCGGTGGAGTCGAGTGTCAGTACCACTGACAGGAAAAGGAAGAGGAACGTGGACATGGTCAGGTTCCATCCTACCTTCCTGATGTTTATCCTGTTCTTCCTCAGGGTCGGGTTGAAGACGGCGTGGTAGATTGACCTGAGGGTGGGGTCCACGAGAAAGATGGCAGTCACAGGGTGAAGTACCCCAGCTGTGAAGAAGGGGATCGTCACCAAGAGAAAGCCTGTCCATACCGCCACCGTGGTGTACCTCGGTATCTTCTCCCTGTAGTTTCCCACAGCGAGGATGAGGACGAGTGTCACGCCGAAGTACATCCACCACATGGACGCTGTCCACAGGAACTCTGACTGGGAGTCTATGCCCGCAGCGAGGTTGTAGATGATGGGGAACTGCAGGGAGACGGCCATCGTCCCAATGACCGTCCGAGTGTAGCTCGTGCGACCTCCAACGAGGAAGCTGTGTGCGCCCCAGATCAACACTAGCACTCCCAGTATTCCGAAGAAGAGGAGGGAGTACAAGTCTACCCTCCACAGGAAGGCGAGCGCGGATGTTCCTGCCATCATCACCAGTGGTGCGTGGCTGACCTTCCTGAATCTCGAGTTGAACAGCAGGTTGATTGCCGTGTAGGACAGGATGATGGAGATCCCGAAGATCACCCCGATGAGCAATCCCACGACCGACTGCAGGTGGAAAATACCCTGCACTACGCCGAGCAGGACGGTGCTCGACCAGATCATTATCAGTCCGTGCTCCCTCGGCAACCTCACACAATCACCCCAAGAGCCCCGTGATCACGGTGCCCACGTACATCCACAGGTAGGTCATTGCCATGAACATGGAAGCGAACTTGAAGAGCTTGAACGTGGTCTCCTCGTCGGGGTTTCTGAAGTTGTCGATGGACAGCTTGATGAGGAAGAGCCCGAAAAGGATCAGGGGGATATGTGTAAGTGGGTGTAACCCGAGGGCGTATCCCACGGCTGTGAGGAGCAGTCCGTCGAGGAATGCCGCTATGGTGACCACGTATCTCGTCTCCTTGACACCCGCAGCGACGGGCCACATAGGCACGCCTGCATCCCTGTATCCCTCGAGGTTCTTGGGGAGCGTGGCGAGTGTGAGGATGTGCAGGGGTATCCAAAGCAGGATGAAGAGGAGGAGGAGGACGGCGACGAGGTCCACTTGGTTCGTCACTGCCGTCCTGCCTGCCATTGCTGGGAGACCACCCGAGATGCCGCCGAAGATGATTGACCACTTGGTCCTTCTCTTCAGCCACAACGAGTACACGATCACGTCGAAGAAGAGTCCGAGAGCTATGACCATCCCCGTGAGGGGATTGAGGAAGTACGCAGCGCCGAGCACTCCCCCGAAGGAGAAGATGAAGCCGTGGTTCCGCACGGTGCTGGCGCTGATTCGGCCGCTGGGCAGTGCCCTGTGCTTCGTCCTCGGCATGATGGCGTCGATGTCCCTGTCGATGTACATGTTCAGGAGTGTGGACCCCGAGATGGAGAAGAACATCGCTACCGACAGCAGGATGGCGTCGCTGGCCACGGGGTTGGGATACGAGCTCACAAGGTAAGCGAACACGGAGGTGTACAGCAGCAGGAATGTCTGCTTCCCCTTGATGAGCTCCCCGTAGAGGGAGAAGGGAATGAACCCGGAGTTTGCGTGCACGGTCAGGCTGGACTCTGCCATTCTATTCCTCTCCTACTTCCATCTCATCCGTGAAGAAGTGCTTGATGAGGTAGTACAACCCGAAGATACCAGTCGCCATGAACATGAACATCACACCCACATCGATGAGGATGAAGGTGAGGAAGCCGTCGTCGGACGGTGACCTGAGCATGTACAGGGTGGCGAAGCCGAATCCGAAGATCGTGCCGATCAAGGCCGACCATCCGACGAAGTCGTGGATCTTGCCCTTGACGTTCAGGTACTTCACGGCAAGCATCAGGACCATCATGGCGCAGATCGTCGCGAGGACGTGCCAGTGTCCTGTGTTGAAGGTGCGTTCGATGTCTGTGTACTCCTCGGTCCTGAACTCCTCGAGGTGGATGGCCACCCACACTCCAGGGAACGTACTGGTGACGTTTACCCAGATTAGTTGGAAGTAGAGTGTCAGGTCCACGGGATCTTTGAAGATGGCTCCGAACTTAGTCAGGGCCGAGCTCTCTGCGTAGCGGTCTCCGAGGATCCTTACCGATATTCGGTGGATGCCGTAGATCGCTGTATTAAGACCCACGAGCAGAAGGAACATCGCGCCCACGTTGATCACGACGTGCGCCTTGTCCCATGGGGTTATGACCAGCCATGCCCCTACGCTGAGGATGGTGATGCCCGGGATGTAGAGGAGATGGTTAATCTTCTGCAACCTTCCCTTCATCCCCGAATACTTCATGGTCAGCAGGAGGATGGCTGCAGCCAACAGAGCGACCATGATGTGCAGGTGGGAGACGACCATCTCCTTGAGGGACCAGCCGATATTCCCGTTCGGACTGCGCACGACATCCTCGGCGAGAACCACGTCAAAGTTGGTCCCGATGTTGGATCCGACCCATGCTCCGATGATGCCCGAGATCAGGATGGCCAGGATTGTCAGGGACATGTTGAGGTACTCGAGGTTGATGCTCCCGAGCATCGGGGCGTCCTTCTCCTCCACGGGGAAGGTGGATCTGGGCCAGATGCCGATCAGCAGGAGAACCGCTCCGTAGAAGCTTAGTGACAGTCCGAAGATGAAGAGCCCGTGAGGTACCTGCGAGTCGTAGGGTGAGTAGCCATAGACCATCCCGAAGAACCCGGTGAGCAGAGCTCCGACGGTGATTGCCCACTTGGCCTGCTGCTCGAGAGCTCCCCTGATCTCATACCAGTCGAGGACGAAGTAGGAGACTGCTGCAAGGAACGGGATGGCCAGCGCGTGGTAGAGCATGATGATCCTACCCGCCCTGCTACGTGGAGAGTTGTCCAGATCCATGGGGATCAACGGCTTACCGAAGATCTCCACAACTGGTTTCGAGAATGTACTGAGGAAGACGATGATTGCCAGCTCGACCAGTATGATCAGGGCAAGGAGTCCCCTGTAGCTGGTGAAGAACTGTTTGATTTTGTTCAGAAAGCTAATTCACATCACCTCATTTGACGAATATTCCACTGAGTACAGGCACTTCAAGTCTCCACTTCTCAGGGAGGATGATTCCAAGGGTGAAGAAGGCACCGACGATGAGGAGGAGCGGGGGTAGCACGAGGAAGATCTGGGTCTCCGTCAGGATGGGGCTTCCCACTGCGACGAATGCCAGAAGGGCTCCTCCGACACTGATCAGCAGTCCTCCGATGCTCATCAGGTAACCGTTCTTCTCACCTGAGAGAAGTGGGAGGAGCATGATGAGGGCTCCAGAGGGGATGTGCATGGCCATGATCAGTCCAGAGGTGGACTCTGCACCGCCCAGTCTGACCCAGGCCGTGACAACCATCATCACGATCTCGTAGAGGAAGAAGATCCAGCCGTACATTGGCTTGTCGTCATACACTGCGAAGAGCAACCCGACAGCCATACCTACGGGGATGAGGGCTGCGATAACGGGTACGAGCTCTGTCTTCAGGATCTCGAAGTCGAAGATGATAATCAGTACACCTGAAACGAAGAGTACTACATATGCAATACTCCAGAACAGGTGGTACGGTTTCTTGCTGGACATATACTCCTTGAGGAGGAAGAGTCCAACGTAGATTGCTACTATTCCTGTCAGTAGCAGGAAGATTACTGATACTATGTTGGTCAGCATAATTGTCATAATATTATGTGATGCAAGGTATATATGTTTGGCGTGAGCAATTACTCACTAAATGTGTCTATTTCTCGGATTATTGCCTTACAAATGTGTGGATGTTTGACATATCTGCTTGTGATTGGTCGCGGGATCATGTCTCCTGTTCATACGTAGGTTGTCATTAGGTGGCAACTGTGAAATACTTTAGACTGCTGTCCAGAACAAATTGACGGAAATCCTCAGATCTGGAATTACCTATCCACCGATAATCACAAGGATGAACAGCAGGTAGGGGATACCCGCAGCGATTGCAGACTCAAGATATGTGATCTTCGCAGCGTACGACACTCCGATGACTCCGAGAACCATGGCCCAGATCCATGAGATGATGAGCAGGAACGAGATGAAGCCTCCAATACCTGTGCTGGTGATCGTAGTAACCGCAGAGCTGATGTCTGCATAGCTTGGATTGTCCGGCAAACTAGGCGAGGCAGAGAATAACCTGAACAGGATCGTCACACCCCACATCAACGTCAGGGGGACGGTGCTGTACCCGATGATCGCTCGCATCTTCGTCTTCTCAGAACCACCACCAAGGAGGCTGGAAAACAGTCGGATGATCCGGGAGGCCAGACGCCATATGATGTTGAAAATCAGGAAGAAGAACACCGTGCCCAAGCCCCACAGCACGATCGTAGGGACGAAGGACAGGAAGAACTGCAGGACGCCTTGGAAAAATGTCGTACCCTCCTGTGAAACGGTGGTGTACCCGAAGTTCCCCAGCTTGAAGATGATAATCGACAGGTGGATGCTGATTAGCAGACCGCTCAGCAGAAGAGACAGACGGGGACCTTTCTGGTCAGGGACGAGCGAGATCTCCTTCAACGTCCTCAGCGGATTACGGATAACTCCGATCGCACGCTGCACACTGTCGCGGTAGGAAATTGTGATGTCGGCTCGCCTCAGGTGCTCAGCTGTTAGATCGTAAGCACACCACACGCAGGTGACGTACTCAATGGGCACATATTCACCGCAGTTAGGACATTGTTGTGTGTTCTCTGACATTGTCTTGAACCTGCTTGTGAGCCTTCATTAAAATATGTTTGGAGTTCCTGTCAATCGAATACCCAAAATATCAGACTATCCCGTCGGTGGTGATCCTGTAGGTGGTCTGCAGCTCGGGTAGTGCTGGAGAGTCGAAGATGCTGACGGTGCGTGATCTCCCTGCTGTGGACAGTAAGAACCTTGTGTGAGCCCAGTGCCCGATTATGTTGCCTCCCACTGCCCTCACGGTATTCCCGAGGACCTGTTCAGGTGCTGACATGACCTGATTGGTGACGACGACTGCGACCTTCTTGGCGACTGCCAACCTGTAGAGGGCATTCAGGTGTTCGTTGAGGCTCTGCTGCCTCTGTGCGATCCCCGCGGCGTTGTACTCTGATCTGAAAAGGGAGCTGATGGAGTCTATGACTATGAGTCCTATGTCCTCACCCAAGTTGGTCAGTAGTTGCCTGACAACACTTTTCTGTTCGTCGCTGTGGGTCACCTTCGCGTAGTCTATATCCTGGAGTATGTCCCTGACGGGTTTATCCCATGAGTACTTCTTCTTTATCCCGTTTGCAATTTGTATTATTCTCGACGGGGCGAATGTTCCCTCGGTGTCGATGAAGACCGCTCGTTTTCCTCTTCCGCCATGTTCCCGAGGGAGCTGAACGGTCACGCACAGCTGCAGACAGAACTGGGTCTTGCCCGTCCGTGCTGATCCGAAGAACTCGGTGGTCTCCCCTACACGGATTCCTCCTGATCCCAGCTCGGGGATGAGGGTGATTTCGTCGAGAGTCTCACACCCTGTGGTTATAGTCCCGATGGTCTGCCTCTCCTGTAGGATGTCTAGGGCGGAGATGAAAACGTCTTTCCGGAGGTTGTTCCTCACGTACTCTTGGAGGTAGACCGCTATGTCCTCTGGTATTCCGTAGACTTTGACGAGCTCGTTTAGCGATGTGTTCTCCACGAGATTAATGGACACCCCCTTCTTCCTGAGGTTCTGCAAGAGTGACTCTCCCAGTCCGGCGATGTCACTGATGTCGAATTCGGGAACGTACTGAGATCCTGGGAGGAGCAATGATATCTGCTGTTTCAGCAGCCTGATTTGAGAGGGTCGAAGGCCGAATCCCATCATCATGTGAAGTGGGGTCTCAATCACCTCCTTAGCGGTGGTTATCCCGAATTTGCTCAGGGTCTTCACCACGTCTTCCTCTATCTCCATCTGGTCAATCCGCGGATTCGCGACTATTTCGTACGGTCCTGTTGACATGGGTCTACTCTGAGTACTGTCATCTTAGTATAAGTACACGGAGAGAGTGGGTTGAAAGTAAAAAGTGTCACTCTATCCTCTTCGAGATGGAGACGAGGAAGTCGAATCGGTCCCTCAGCTTCTCGACCTCGGACAGATCGGGTTCTTGCTCAAGCCTCTGTAACAAGTCCTCGATCTCCCTGAAGACCTCGGTCTTCACCCTCACTTGGTCCATCCCCTTGACCGCCTGTATAAAGACCTCGTGTGTGTCCTCGAACAGCTTTTCGAGGAGGACGAGTCTCAGCTTTATGCAGTAGATGACGAAGTCGATATCTTCCATCTCGGTGAGAAGCTCGGCCCAGTACCTGAATGTCTCTATTCCCGTCTGCTCGTCCTCGGCGATAAGTCGGTGCACATCCTCCCAGATATCTTGGAGGAAGGGGGTGTATTCCGAGGTGTCGTACTGCTGGATCACCCACTTGCTGAATCTCCGGATCTCCTCGGTGTCGAGTTCAATACTTAGGAGCTTCTTGCGGGCGGCTAGTAACATCTATATTCCTCAGAATATTCCGAGCTGGTATGATCTTCTGTCGGAGTAGGAAGGTGGGGTCTGGTCCATGTAGAATACGTTCTGCGACCCCAAGATGCTCCTTACCGTATCTGCGAAGTCGAGTGTCTCCTCGGTGGTATTCCAGAAGTACAGCGATGTATTGAGGGTTGAGCTCCTTTCCCTGATCGGGGCGATGGCATTGACGAATGCGTCCATCTCTGCAGAGTTGGCTGTGGGGAGTCCAAGTGTCCACGGGTGGATATGGAGGAGCATGTGGGAGGAGACCTGTGAGAGGTAGTTGATGTCTTGGGCGAAGTACGATGCGGCACCCTGCATATAGCTCACTTGGGGGTCGAGCAGGATCTCAGTCAGAACCTCGATCTGTCTCTGTGAGTTGACTCTGTTGATGATGCTTCCTACCATGCCAGTCAGTGACTGCAGCCTTCTACGGTACCACTTAGTGAGCGTTTCCTGACGGGTCTGCAGTCTCTCGTAGCCGAACTCCCTGTCAAGCCAAGGCTCGATCTCGGAGAATTCCCTTCTGCAACTCTCGCAGAAGCAGGCTAGTTGTGGGTAGACGGCGTCCTTGAGGATGATGCCGTCGATCGGATACTTGACCACCTCCATGGCAATCTCCGAGAGATAGTACCAGTAGGGTTGCCTCGAAGGACAGACATAGCCGTTGATCGGCTGTCCTCCCGACTTCACCATTGCGAAGTTGGTGTCCCTGCAGAGGTAGTAGTCGACGTTGGCGTGGATCTCGGCGAAGACCTTGATCCCGATGTCGTTGGCGATCTGTGCGAAGGAGGAGAAGAAGTCGCCATATTGTGGATCCTTAGGGGCGGTGAAGCTGGGATAGTAGGTTGAGCCGGTCTCGGACTTGGCCACAAGGCAGACCGAATCCATGTAGCTCCCGTACTTCGCTAGGAACTCATCGGGTGTGGATTGCATCAGAGATGGGTCTACCACTAATGTCCCACCTCGGAGCAGTATTTGTCTCAGGTCCATTCATACCCTATTGGAATTGATTACTTAATTGACTTTCCGCTCACCATGTGAAGTAAAGTTCAAAACCAATCGTCTAGACTCTGCTGTCCCATAATGTCCTTCTCCCAGTCGATGTCGAATGGTCCGAGGATTGGCTCGAATGCCGTTCGGGCGAACTCCATGAGGTTACGGCCGATCACATCCTCATCGGTCACGAGCTGTATAGGTTTGACAGAGGCGGCTCTCACCCCGTTCTCGAAGGCAAGCACCTTCTTGGTCAACCTCACCTGTACCTTCGAGGACACGGGGACGTACTCAATTGTGTCCCCGATGTCTATCTGATCAGCTCCAGGGATACCTGCTTCGATGAGCTGGGCAAGTGCCTGTATTGGCTGTGTCCATGTCGAGTACTCCTTTGGGCGAGCGGTGAAGGTCGTACGGATCATCACGTCCTCGATTGAGAGGTTGTTGGTGTCGATCTTCTTCTTCAGCTCCTTGATGTGCTTGACAATTGCGTCCTTGGCTTTTGGGAAGTCGTCCTCGCTCTGGATGCGGGTGATCTCATCGAGGATCTTGCTGAAGTACTGTCTAATGATGTTGGGCGTATTCCGCTTCTTCCCCACAAGCCCCTTGACGACAGCCTTACCATCGTACCCTACACCGATGTAGTTCTTCTTCCGAGCGGAGAAGATGGCGAACCTGAAGTTGTAGTCCTGCCCGATCTCTATGCCGAGGTTCTTGATGCTCCAGTTGATGATCTTCTCCACGTCATCCTCGGATGGGTGCAGGAGGAAGACCGAGTCCGTGTCCCCGTAGAGTACTTTGATGCCCAGCTCGTCGGTGACATAGTCCTTAATGCTGGTGATCGCGTTCCTCGCGTATGCTGTCGTCGACTCGGCCACCGGTAGGCAGTAGAAGTCGAAGGTGCTGGACCCGATCACACCGTACCCTGCGTTGATGAGGACCTTGAGTGACTGTTCAATTACCCTGAAGTTCTTCTGCTGCTTCTTACGTGGCTTGAAGTACTTCACCCTCACGTCCCTGACGAAACCGATCATGAGCCCCATTATCCCCACGTACTTGGTACAAACCCAGTGCTCAAGCTCCGGCACGAGGTTCTTCTTGCACTCGTCATGCCTGCAGTTGATTGTCTCGTAGGAGAGATTGCGGGTCTTGATGATCGATGGGTACAGCGATGCGAAGTCCCATACTTGGACGTCCCACCAAATCCCGGGGACGGGGTCGATGACAATCGCACCTTGGAACTTCTTCCCATCTATGATGGCGTTGGACAGACCCTTCCCTGTATAGAAGAGGATGTCCTCCTTGGTCGGGATCAGCAGGTTGCGCTTGCGGTGCTCCCACACTATCCAGAACTTGAGCCACGAGCTCACTGTCTGCCGTGTGAAGTCGATGAAGGGAACCTTGGATATCCTCATCAGTGTGATGATCAGTTGCATGACAAGGTTGTCATTGAACTGAGTCAACCTGAGGGTGATCTCTGAGTCCTGGACGTTGTACTTCATCAGTGTCTCAAGATCCATCTTGTCAATCCAGACGTCATCGTGCTCCAACTTGCCCTCACCCAGCAGTCCAGAGCTGATCTCTTGCAGGGAGGCACTCTCGTAGGCACCCCCGAAGGCGTAGAGCCTGATGGCTGGTTGCCTGAAAAAGATGTGGAGGTCGAGGTGGATGGAGTTCCTGAAGCTGGAGAAGTTCCGCTTAAGCTGGATGGGGATGTCTTTGATCTCGAGGAGCTTAGCCCTGTTGTAGAGGTATGGGTTGTCGAAGTTGTCACCGTTGAAGCTTATGGTTATGGGGTAGTTGTCGATCACCTCGAAGAAGTGCTCGAGCATCTCCCTCTCCTCGTCGAACCTGAACAGTATCACATCCTTCCGCTTGAATTCCTGATCTACTTCGGGTCGATTCAGTACCCAGAAGATCTTCCTGCCGTCAGAGTCCACCACTGCTATGGAGATGATGGGGAAGTTCGCTCGCTCCTTGTTTGGCATCTGGTTCTTCGGGGAGCCGACCTCGATGTCGTAGGCTGCTCTCAGGATATCTGGGGTATCTTGGAAGAGTAGCGGCATGTACTCTTCGAGCATGTCCAGCTCCTCCTTCTTCTCGTCTGCGAATTCGCGATGTAGTTCCTCCTCCGTCTCCTTCTCAATAAGCTGGACGGTAGGGATCAGCTCACCGCCACGGATCGAGTAGTAGGTGGCTGGTGAGATCCCGTTGTCTGCCATGAAGTTCAGGTGGTACCTGATGTCTGCCTCGTACGAGGGGTTAATGTAGTTCCTAAAGGACATGTTATCTCCCCCGATCTCGAGAGGAGTCTGGCCGAAGACCTTCCTGACAATCATGGGCTTATGGGTATAGGGATCGACTTTCTCGACCTCGTCTATCCTCACAAACCTCCGGTTGTTGACAACCTCGGGTATTCGCTCTATCTCATCCTTGGACATCGTGGTGTACAGGTACGGCTGGTGACCCGTTGTGTCCCTCCAGCGGTACAGGCTACGTGTATCTGGGTGGTAGAAAATGAGCTCAGCCTTGTTTGACTGACCGTCGTAGAGGGCATCGAGGAGGAAGACATTCTCGATGTCTTGGCCGAGCTCAAAAGTGCTTGCCTCCCACAGGTCCTTGAACTCTTTACTCTCCTCCTCACCGCTCTGCTTCGCAGGTTCTACCACTGTCTTCTTCTCTTCGTCCTTCTCTCTCTGCACGGTCTCTTCGAGCTCAGTAGGGTCCGAGAAGAAGTCATCAATCGAGCTCATATCTTCATTCTCTCCGAGATCTCCAAGACCTTCCTATACACAAGGAAATAGTCATCTATGTCGTTGTTCCCCACCGTCTCCATCCACTTGTCAAAGTTTTGCTCGACCTCTGGAGGTATTCTTGCGCTCAAGACGTAGTTCTCCGGGAGCTCTCCCGTCAGCCCACTCAGCCAGTCGAAGTCGATTGTTTCATCCCTGAGGATTTTCTCCAGCCACAGGTAGATGAAGTCGGCTTTCTGGTGGGTGAGAAGGAAGTGTAGTTTCCCTTCAGAGTACACGACAGCCCCTTTTGGTTTTGTGATTAGCAGGTTCTTAAGATAGGTGGCGGCTGGGGTAAGCAGGAGGAGCTTGAGGAAGTTGATGTTATCCCCCACGGGGATAATTTTCTTCATCGTGTCGATGGGAAAGATCGTTGTCCCCAGGAAGAGCATGTCCTGAAGTTCCCACTGAAGTGCAGAGTACTTCCGCATTAGATCCACAATTTTTGGGTAGTCACGGACATCCATCGATATCCCTAGTGGAGCAGGGAATATGGCGGAGAACTTCTGCAGGAAGTCATAGTTGAATGTACCTTCAAGGACCAGATCCGTTCTGGTAAATGCCAGTTCCTTCCCAGAGACTCGGGTGAGAGACATCGGGATCTCGGCTTTCTGGATCACTGAGTACATCTGGTTGATCTGCGGCGTGCCGATACCGCTGAAAGAGACTCTGAGTGAGGTAATGTCCACAGTACGACTTCAGAGATACATATCAAAAGCCTTCCGCACCTAGATTGTTCTGACGAACGATCGGTTCTTTTAAGTAGCTGACCCATCACATTGGTGTAATAAATGGTAGAGACGAACCTCGAAGGGAAGATGAACGCAGGGGTACTCCAGCTCAGATCCATTCCTCAGGATTTTGCAGAGTACAGCTTGGAACTATCCTCCTATGTCGCAAAGGATGTCACTGACATCCTTGACCGGACCTACATCACCCCTCCAATCGCACTCGCCATTAGGGAAATTGAGGGCAGATTAAGCGGGGGATCTAATGATGGATTCTTCCTCCTTGACTCCAGTTTCGGTAGCGGGAAGACACACTCCCTCATCACCATTTACGAGCACTTCAAGGAAAGAAGAGTGGTGGCCATAGACGGGCACAGTATCAGGGATAACCTGTGGACGGAGATCTCGATCCAGCTCTCGAAGAAACCGCTGACCCAAGAGGAAGTTATCTCGGTTCTGTTCGAGGAACCCGTGCTCTTGCTCATCGACGAGATCGTCGTTCACCTCAAGAAGGCAAAGGGACAGATGGTGGGTGATACCAACCTCGCTGACCTCACCCTTGCATTCCTCCACACAGTCCTCGTGGAGGCGAAGAACCATCCTGCAGCCGTCGTCATCACAACTCCTGGCACTGAGGGTAGCTACAGGGCAGAGACCGAATCCCTCGTTGACCAGATCAAGGGGATAGCACTCAGGCAGAGTCTAATCTTCGAGGCCAGCACGTCTAAGGATCTGCAGAGCATACTGTCCAAGCAGTTGTTTACGAGGATGGACGAGTCGCCGTTCAATGACCGATTCGTCGGATTCATCGCAGACAACCTGCTTCCCGTGCAGAATTTCCAGTCGGTTAGGGGTGCTCTACGGCTCATGAGCAGGTTTGTGCACGTAGCTTCTCGCAAACATGCTCTTTGGAAGATCGGTGATATCGACGTGGAGGGAGAATTCTTCGACGAGCTGGTCGTTAAGCTGGGGAAGGAGGAGTTGGGATCAAAGTTCGTTCTCGATGTGGAACAACTCCCACAGTCTCTCGTACCCGCAGCTCGCACAGTCTTCCTTCACACCATTACCCGAGGGTCAATCTCTGAGTCCGAGTTGAAGGAGAACCTCGATGACGGTCGTCCTCTTATCGAGATAGAGAGGATATGCCGTGAGATCGAGATCAAGTCCCACTACATACACAAAGAGGATGGCATGTACTTCTACAGCCTCTCTGAGACTCCGCTGCGGATGCTCGAGAAGATGGGTGAGCAGCTAAAGGAGGATGAGGTTCGGATGCATCTCTCCAAGCGACTTGGTGAGATTTTCGGGGGTGAGATTTTCAGGGTTCACGTCGGTGAGATTGCCAAGGTAGAGACCTCCCGTCCAAACCTGCTGATCGTTCTACCTAATGGTGAAGACCCCGGGATAGCCGAACACAGGTACAGAAATGTGATCTTTGCCATGTTTCCTTCGGATGAGGGCGAGATCATGAGACTTGCTTCTCTTGAGCTAGCTGGAAAGAAGTCAAGGAAGAAGGTGGTCAAGCAGCTTGTGGCCTCAATATCCGCTTCATTAGAGACACAGATCCTCACTGGTTTTACGCAGATTCACTACAGTGACCGGGGCAAAACCCGGTTCACCGAAGTCTCCTTCATACCCCCTACTCGATCTCCTCAAAACATGCTAAGGGATCAGTTAATCTCCAAGCACTTACTCCTTGACTCGCTGAATCCGGAGTACGTGGACGAAATTTCTGGAGGAAAAGAGATTACCATCGACGAGTTGGTGGAGCTCTTCGCTCGTGACGCCCGTCAACGAGCGCTGCTGTCTCGAAGTGTTCTAGAGGACTGCGCACGAAAAGGTTCCGAACAAAAGCTTTGGGACTATAGGGATGGACGGTTATTCCGTGCTGAGCCTGAGGAACAGAAATTGGATTTGGGGATGCAGACAGATTTCATTGACGCACGGAAGTTCGCCGATGTCAAGGGACGCATTGCTCACGACTATAGCTTCACACATACGCTCCCCGGAAATAGAGGTGTGACCGAACTGTTCAGGACGTTGGGTCTGCTGAAGCTCATCGACAGTCGGCTGGATGTAGACTGCAAGATAGAGCTGATGGGAGAATCTGGTGGAAGGTTGAAGCTGGAAATCATCGGGACGGAGGTATCTGATGCCTACATGGGCGTAAAGCGTATTCTTCCCAGTCTCAAGGAATTTCCTGCAGAGTCAACCGTGCTCAAACTGGTGGTCAATGACTTCAAGGGTGCGACTGTCGACGATAAGTTGATCAAGGCTCTTCAGGGACTACACGCTCTCGGGGGAGAGGTCTTTGTCACCACTTCCTGACCTGGCCTTGCTCCTTCCAGCTTTCAGACCCGGTGGGATGTCAACTTTGGCTCCTGGGAACTTTCTGTAGAGGACTTCAGAACCTAGAAGATCTGTGAGGAAGACTGATATGGCAGCAATCTCACTGTGTGGCTGGTGACCAATGGCAGTGTTGTAATCGGAGAGTTCGTACACAGGTGGTGGGACTTTCGGTCCTCCTACGATAATGAGGAGATTCTCCTCTTCAAACTCTCGGAGATCCCGAAGGGTTGTCCTATGATCCTCACCGTACATTGACAGGTGAACTACCTTACCCTTCCAGTTGTTGATGTACTTCCTATAGCTCTCGACGTATTCCACCGTGAACTCACCTCCCCATCTCTCCACTATGTCCCTTAATGACTTCTCAAGGTTCTCGTCCTTCTCTCCAGTGTAGGCAAAGCTAGTGCACCCGAACGCCCTGGAGCTCAGAGCCACGTGTGTGGTCATCCTCTGATCCCTGAAGTGGCGGTGGGAGAGCCTGAGAATTCCTATCTTCCTAGTCACGGACAACCGTCCCCACTCTCTTTCCATTGAGCACCTCGATTACGTTACGGGGTGTTCTGCCATTCACGAAGTGCAGGATGATCTTGGACCTCTCGATGACTTGCGCCGCTACCACATCGAACAGGGCATAGGTTCCGGGGTTCTGTTCATTCTGGGAGATGATGTTGAAGAAGTCCGAATAGCTGACCTCCTCCAGTTTCTTGGCCTCTGGATGGGTGTCGGGATCCTTGTCGTAGACGTACTCGACGTCGGTGAGGTTAAAAATGTAGTCTGCCCTCATCGTCTCCGCGACCACGGCTGCCACCGCGTTGGTCGACTGCCCGGGTTGCAATCCCCCGACGAAGACGAGGTTGAACTTCATCAGCGCTGCCATTAGTTCCTCATAGCTCGTGGGGGGTGTGGGATATGCGTGCTTGAAAGCAGTGCAGAAGAGTCTAGCATTCTGCCGAGCTGCCTCTATCCCCAACCAGTCTTGGAGACTCTTGTTGACATTGAGGTGACCTGCAGCTCCGATGAAGTCCCTGGCGGCCTTCCCCCCTCCAACGACCACGGCGAGATTAATTCCCTTCTCCTGCAATTCAGTGATCATGTCGACATATTCCTTCACGAGAGGGCGGTTGATCTTGTCACCTGAGTAGAGAATACTTCCGCCGATTTTTAGGACGATTTTCATTGCTTAATCGACCTTGCCGAATCTCCAATAAAAACTCTGTTCATTTGTTCAGCCTCAATGAATGAAGAGAAAAAAAAATCCAGAAATATTGCACCATCACCTAGTTGAAAGAATCACTTTTTTTATGCAATCGACAACTATACCAATAGAGAATAATGAAAATCAGCGTAGTAAGTGCCATAGGTGGCGGAGAGCCAATTGACGTCGAAATATCACAGACAGATTCTGTCGCCAAGCTCAAGCAGATTGTTGCAGGTAAGAGACGGATACCTGCATCACTTGTGATCATCGTCTTCAGAGGGAACCAGCTTGACGACAGCATGACCATCAAGGCAGCGGGAATGGCAGATGGTGACAGGTGCTATCTCATCACACGAACCGAAGGTGGAATCTAAGTTTAGTGAGGGCGTTCAACTGCAGGATCGCTACAACAGACAGAAGATCATCCCTGACTGGGATCAGGAATCGTTATCAGACGCCCATGTCCTCGTACTTGGGGTGGGAGCGCTCGGGAGTTATCTCTCGGTAAACTTGGCGCTTGCAGGGGTAGGCAACCTCCACCTCGTTGATTTTGACACCATCGAGATATCAAACCTCAACCGGCAGATGCTCTTCACCGAAGAGAACCTCAAGCAGAACAAAGCTGAGGTGGCAGCACAGAAACTAAAAGTCCTCAATCCAGACATCGAGATCTTCAGCTATCCCCATGCCATGGAGAAATTACCTTCCGAAGTCGTCAAGAAGATAACGGTCATCGCTTGCTGCCTTGACAACTACGAGGGAAGAAGGTGGGCAAATTCCCTCGCAATAAGGGAGAACATCCCCATGGTTACTGCGGGGATGTATGCTATGATGGGTGATGTTCAGACGATTATTCCCTACAAGACCGCGTGCTTCGAATGCCAGACGTTGCTTACTCCCGACAAATTACAGCAGGCATGCTCACCTGTGGGAGAGGAAAGGGAGATCGAGCTCAAGCCACCGCCACCACTCCCATCGGTCTCGACCACCTCTTCGATCATAGCTGGTATTCAGTCTCAAGAGGTTCTCAAGCTGATTCTTGGTATTGGGACTCCCATCAGCAACTACCTCACATATGACACCTTGACGAACAACTTTATCCACCTGCCACTGCAACGCAAGGAAGTGGAATGTCCGATGTGTGGGAGTATCTACAAGAGTGAGAAGCAGACCGTTCTAGCACGGCGAGGTGAGCTCACCAAGGATTTCAGGTACCGTATCGCCCTCTCTCTCGGTCTGGCGCAACCACTCATTATGAACCGTGGAAAATTCCTCAATGACGAGGATCCTCTGGAGCTTGATGAAGGTGCGAAGGTCTTTGTCAGTGACGAGAGACTGGCTAAGCCTCTGATTCTTATCTTGAACTACGAAAAGGACTAGAGATCATCGAAGATACCCTTGGATCTTGCAAGTATTTCTTGAATAAGAATCTCAAATGCAGAACCGCAGGCATTGATCTCTGCACTCCTCGAGATAAAGTCCTCAGGTGATATCCAATCAGAGATAATGCTCACCATTTCTTCGAGGGTATAGATCTCTCTGAGGTACGTGAAGGCTATTAGTGCTTCCACACCATCTGCGAGAGTGTCTTTCTGTGCTCTGCTTCCGAAATACCTCCTGAGACCTGATTCCCTAGCTGCACTGGCCAAGGCCTGATCCCATACATGGATTGAGCCTGCCTTACCCTTGATCCCGATGCGCATGATGGTGTAGATGTAGTTTGCTAGGAAATCCCCTACCTGCGCCAAATCTGTTGACCTGAGCACCGACCTGATAGATCGTGTCTGCAGAAGGCTCTCTAAGTGGGGGAGTGCAGATATATCCATCTTAGTCGATCTCGTAAGCTACTTCAAAGGCTGATCTAAACTGGTCATTTATATCCTTCAGTTCCCTGACCGCGTCGAACAGAACATTGATGGGCTCAGTCCCCTCTTCCGTTTGGATCTGGAAAACAATGGATTCAGTGAAAGTAGAGTCTCTGGCGTACCCACACATAGCGACACCATCCTGCCTCAGAACCATCTCCTTGAGCAGGTTGAAGAGGGTGTGAGCATCCTCCCTACCAGGGTAACGCTCATAGTGGATGTCACTCTGCACCCTTGACTCCTTGGCTTGGAACCTTAGGTAGGTGTCCGTCTTTTCCTGAATTGTGATGATCATCATTCTGAATCCCAACTTGTCCACTATAAAACCTTTGATCGAATGCGCATGAGTCGTACTTCACGAATCTGTAACGGAAGACACTTTCATTGGTTTATAGGAATCCAAACCTGTGACACATTTTTTCCAGACTGCAAGTCGATGGTACAAATCACTTATTATTGGTATTCTAGGTGGTATCGTATGTTCGATGTGCTCAAGGCCATAGTTGTGTCGGGGGGTTTGGTGCTCAACTCTCACAGAGGTAAGGTGACGAACGAACCGAAGAAGTCTGACTTGGAAGCGAAGTATGTGCAGGAGAGCTCTACTGCTCACACCATCGTGGACGACCTTGTACAGGACATCGCACTTGAGATCCTGAGGTCACACCACCCAGATGCTTCTCTGAATGCTGAGGAGGACACCATGAGAGTTGAGTGGTTCTCAAAGGACAAGACAAGGTTCTGCTTTCACCTAGATCCCCTTGACGGCACACTGGCATATACAAAGGGAAGGGACGACTATGCGGTTGGTGCAGGGTTCTCGGTGGACAACGAGTTTGTCGCCTCTGCGATCTACTTCCCTGCCCGAGACCGATTGTACTATGCAGAGAGGGGTGCAGGATTCAAGGTGGTAAACGGTTTCGGAGACCCTGTGCCTTTTGAACGTCCTGATCTCCCTGCAAATACCTACGTACAAAAGAGGTGTGAGGCATATATCCCCGTATTAGAGCAGATGGATCTTGTGCCCTTCGACTCCATGGGTGCACATAACACGATGATCGGGGTGGCGGAAGGGAGGGTTGCTGTACAGCTTTACCAGAAGGCAAGCCCACATGACTTTGGGATCCCAATGGTCTTCCTTGAGACTGTAGGTGCAGTATGCACCGACGAGGTTGGACGCCCCATACATTTCGACGATGATTTCAACAGGTTACCGTA
This sequence comes from Candidatus Heimdallarchaeota archaeon, assembly GCA_015522385.1. The sequence continues at coordinate 3,062 of WAMJ01000215.1, read as the reverse complement.
TTTCTTTGCCTTCTTTGACGAAAGAGTCAAGGAGGAATTCTTCGGAAGGTTATAGCATGGACTTCGCGGAGGATGGAAGGATCGTTTTCGTCCGGTTGGATATGGGTGAGAAGATTGTGAGTACCCTGTTAAGTTTTCTCGAGGACAAGGGGATAACCTCTGGGCACATCTCTGGGATTGGTGCCGTCTCTGAGGTGAATATAGCCCGATATCTACTGGGTGAGAAGAGATTCGAGAGCCTTAAATTGGTCGGTGAGTTTGAGGTGACAAGTCTCACCGGTTTGATCAGCAAGGTCGATGGTAAGCCTCATTTGCATAGCCACATCGTTCTGGGAGACTCAGAGTTTAGGGCTCTCACAGGACACCTCAACGAGGGTATCGTTGGTCCCACGCTTGAGCTGGTCATACACAAGACTGATATCTCTGTCACGAGGAGAGAAGATTCGGAAGTGGGTCTGTCACTTCTTGATTTTGATAAATAAAGTCAAGCAAGTTTTGCTCCGCAATTCATGCAGAATTTCGCTGATATATCGGGCTCGACAGTCCCACAGATCTGACACACAAGCACATCTGCAGCTTTCTTACCTTTGGTTGTACCTGAGGTTACTGGTGAATCAATGGACACGTACTCTGGAGAGGGCATAGGAGTGTTGGACTCATTCACCTCCTGAACTGTATCACGTGACATATTCATTGGTGCATTCTTTGTAAGGTCTTTCTCCGTTCGGGATGTCTTCACTCTCCTTCTCGGGAAGATCGATCGGAGGATCATGCCTCCGACAATCCAGACAAAAATGGCGACGATAATTCCCGAATACCCGTACAGGGCTCCTCCTCTAAACCCATAGAGAATCAATAGGAGGACAAGTAGCTTCAGACCTCCGTGGAAGAAGTTTCCTGTTCTTCCGTAAGAACGCCTTCTGTGATGTGAATGCATTACTTACTTCTACGTCATGTTATATTATAAGGATTGTTGAGGTCGCTCACTCACTTAGTAAAATTGGGTATTGTGTTTCCTCTAGCTTAAAGCGTCGTTACTGAATACTACTGACTTGGTCTAAGCCAATCCAAATTATTTCTTTGAAATTGCCCTATCCAACAAGCTCATACCTCTTGAGAATCTCAGTATGTCAGATAGATCTCAATCAGGAATGATTTTCTTGGAGAAATTCGAATATTAGTGATTGGTCTTTTATATTTCATGCTGAGCTTATCTCGGATATTTATCAGTCAGCAATATCTAGATCACACGGTCGAACTTTGTGCTTCCCAGTGGTTTGGTGGCATCAATCCCCCACTTGCAGGTTGTTGAACCCTCGCCAGCACTCGGGTCAAGGCTACTACCCTTGGCACCTGGAACGAGCACGAGGTCCCTGTCGGGCTGTACTCTTGTGGCGATTGCCCACTCCACGTCCACGGGGTCCGATGGTTCGACATCCTCGTCGATCACAACCACTCTTTTGAGAGAGGGGTGGGCAGCAAGTGCCGCGACAATTGTGTTCTTTCCGTCACCATGTGTCCTCTTCTTGATCTGGACAACAGCGTGTAACCAAGAGCCACCGCCCTCGGTCATCACCACCTGCTTCACGGTAGGTATCGTGTTGCTGATCTGCTTCTTCATCCTCGGTTCTTGAGGTATACCCATTAGCATCTTGTGTTCCTTCCTCCCCGGGAGGATGGTCCTGAATATTGGGTCGTCCCTGAAGTAGAGGTCTGTCACCTCCACAACTGGTTGCATCCTCACTTTGTCCGCTGTTCCCGTGAGGTCGACGAACGGTCCCTCCTCGACCTCTTTCCTGAGCATCCTGCACTTCATAACGATCTCCGTCTCTTCCGGCACTCCGAACCCGTCGAGGTCGTATTCTCTCGCTCCACCGAGTAGACGTGAGGCGAAGGCAAATTCGTCCAAACCAGGATATGAGGTGGCGGCACCAAGCTCGAAAGCGGGATGTACGCCGATGATGACAACGATGTCCATATAGTCTGCACCGTTGTCGAGTGTAGTGGTATAGAAGTTGTGCAGGTCCCTCTGTGGTATGGGGCGGATGGCAAATTGGTTCCCACCGAGATACATCATTCTGTGAATGGAGGCGTTCCTCCTCCCACTCACGGGGTCCTTGGAGAGTACGATCGAAGCTGTCAGGTAACGCTTCCCACCGAAGAACTCAGGGACTGGTATGTACTTGGCAATATTCGGGTTCTCCACGTGGTTCTTCAAGAATGGCGCATCCTGCACTCTCTCCATCGGTAGGGGATCTGTGAAAGCCTCTCCTACCCGGCTCGACAACTCAGTCGGTGTGGCTTCGATAGATCTCGCCAGCGTCTCTCGTGTGGAGACTATCCCAGCAACGACCCTCATGTCCACCCCACTGACATTTTCAAGAATTGTGGGACGTTCGTCGTTCCGGACGATGACATCTGTCATGCTGTCTTTCCACGAGACCTCTTCGGTTATCCTCGTGACATCCAATGTCTCAAGAAATTTTCTCATTAGGACACTCTGTCCACTCCCCTATTTTAAGAAATCCGCAGTACTCATCCAAAATTTATTAATTCGCCGTACGTCCCCACAGCTGTGGACAAGCAGGTACTGACCGCTCTACTGGAAGAAGAAGACATTGACGTCGACAAGGTACTCTCACGGGCGTTGACAGAATTTGACTATGCCGGAACCCTCTACTCCCTTGACCTAAGTGGTCTAGGGCTCACATCTGTCCCCGACCTCAGCAGATTCAGAGGCCTCAATACTGTGGAGTTGGCGTTCAATAAAATCTGCGAGCTTGACGTTTTGACATTCTCCAAAAACTTGCGACTGATGAAGATCAACCTAGGTAATAACGAGCTGACCTCACTTCCTCCCGGTGTGTTCGACAAGCTTACCGTCCTGCAGCAACTGTCACTCTCAAGAAATTCCATTGAAGTTCTACCGGACGAGGTCTTTAAACGGACGGTAAATATGCACACCTTGCTGATGGGGCACAACTCACTAGTCAGTCTACCCTCTTCCCTGCGTGGATTGAAGAGTTTAAGGTACCTCGATTTGAAGGACTGCAGCAAGTTTG
>WAMJ01000214.1 GCA_015522385.1 Candidatus Heimdallarchaeota archaeon | reverse complement strand
GTATCACGTGGTTCTTCATCAGTTTTGCCATCTCTCTGTTCCACTCCTCTGTTTTGTGATCCCCGTATTTCAGCACCCTGCCTATTGAGGCCAACCCGTCACCTATGACCATGATACCCAGTAACGGAAAAAGCATCCAGAGGATCTCGAGATACACGTCCCCCTCAGGGTACGGGAGGTCGCTGGCGAAGAACAGCAGCCTTACTGATTCATAGACCGCACGTGGGAAGGACAACCCGAGAATGTACATCAGAGAAGTCGTCCCCATGGTCAGCACCGTGAACAAAAGAATGAGGAAGATCTTCAGCGCTTTGAGCCGTATCCAGACCTCATTCCAGTAGACCACGAGAATCCTTCGGTAGCGGGATTTCACATATCGTCCTTTGGGGAATATATACTTAAGGACTTGCCCCTGCAGACCACTTGATCACGGACAGCCCTGGGTACAAGGACAACAGATCATCAATCTCACCCTCTTTCTCTCCCCCTAACTCAATCTCAGTCAGCACGGACAGGTATGTTCCGACAACGTTGTCTCGGCTTATCGAGAGGGCCCGGGCTATGCACAGGTTCTCGTCGATCTCGTAACTGGGAACCTCATCCATCCCAAACAGACGGGCAAGGACAAGGTAGTACAGCGTGTTTGAGAAGGGGTCGGTGTCGTTCATACGCAGGTTTGCGTACTTCTCCAGCACAGTTAAGGCGGTGGTACTGTCCCCTCTAATGGAGTGTATCAAGGCGAGGAGTACACTGTACCTTGCTTTCTGACTAGGTGTGCTAATGAGCTCCTCGAACATCTCGAGATATTTTTGTCCCCTATCAAGTTTGCCCAGTAGAATGTTACCAAGTGCGAGCCTCTCAAAGTATATCGGATTCTCTCCAATGTTAGCCACCCTTTTGTGGAGTGAGACGAACTCGTGGATACTTCCAGATCCGAAATAGAGGTCCGCTAGTCCGTCAACAACGCGTCCAAGAAGTGGGTCATCTCTCCGCTTTCCGATCAAGGTGTCGAGTGCCTGCTCGAAGTACTGCCCATCCCCCGTGACTGTTCCCAAAAAGTACTGTGCCTCTGCTGACTCCTCTTGCTTTGCGAGCTCCACTGCTCTTACATGATCTCCTGTGGCATAGAGCAGCTCGATCTTCCGAAGAACCGAATCATTCCCGATCCTCGCTTCGTATCTCTCAATAAGCTCCAGCTCGTCAGCAGGATCGAGATTCAGTGACATGATCCGATCAAGTAAGAGGTGGTCTGGTAAGTCTCTCAATGCGTCTTCCACATGTAACCAACCCCCTACTGATTGATAAGGCTATAGGACTCCGAAGTGGTCGGATATTACTTGGGCGACTCTTTCGTCGAGGGCGATCATCTCCTTCGGGAGCTCTGTGAGAACCTTATCCAGCTCCAGCCCGACATTGAGTATCAGGTCCTCGAGGAAGTTCGTGACCTCACGGGTGACAAGGGCATAGATATACTGGTTGTTCCCGTAGAAGAGGATCTTACGCTCCTCCAATTCGATCTTCCTCAGCGGTGAGAACCCCATACCTATGTCGTACATTATGCTCTGGATGGCTGAGATCGCCGCGGATACTAGCATTTCATCCGACATCTGGTGGGACATCTCGAAGTCGATGCTCAGGTACGGGAGCCCGTCCTCCCCCACGATGTAGAAGTGCTCTACACGGAGGGCGAAGAATCGCACCAATTTTGTATCCGAGAGGTAGGGGGTGAACATGAAGATAGTGAAGATGAAGATGCAGAGGGGTACAAAGAAATCAAGGTATATGTAGCTGAGTGTATTTTTTTCCAAATTGTAGCCAATACTGTATATTATTCCAATTCCAAAGAATGTCCCGATTATCCCAGTTGTAACAATATAGCGTTTTCTCCTGTAGCCTTCTCCCATCCGTGCCCTCACAACTGTTTGCAGGATTGAGTAGATGCCTATGTAGGAGTAGTTGACAACATTCATGAGGACGATGAATGGGTGTAACACCAGACTGATCTGGTAGTAGCCAATGGAGGGATTGAAACTCCTGAGAACAAGGTTTGGATCCCCGAGAATGAAGTATCCAAGAAGTATTCCTGTGTAGAGGATTGGTAACCAGAGGATTCTTGTGGATCTTTCAGGGTCTGTAACCCGTACTATGAACGCGGTGTAAAAGAGTGAACCTAGAGAGATTGCGACGAGCAGTGACATAAGGATGAAATTCTGGTAGAACCATCTGATATTGCTATTGATGGCCACGATGAAGAAGTACTCGGATATGAAGGAAAGGAGGTAGAAGGTCAGTGACAGCATTAGGAACCTGATCACAGTTCCTCTGTTCTTCAGGTATGTCAGGATCATTGTTGTAAGGAGGAATACCCCACTTGCAATGAGAAGTATCCTGAATCCCAAGACCAATGCGAGTTTCCTGTTGAGGTCGATCTCTACTTGAAATAGTGGAAGTGTTACCGATAGCAGGTTCACTATGAAGATCAGGATGATCCCTTGGTAGAACCTACTGGAACTTTCCATGTGTAGTAATAGATATCATTCGATAAAAACCTAGGTCGGATGTCTCGGATGGCGACGTGTATGGATTATTTCACCGTTATGGACTGTAGTATAGTGAAGGAAATGAAAATGGATAACACAATTATGTAAAAAATTATATTAATTTCTGCTGGGAAATCAATTTGCATTTTTCGCAATGTCTGTTCATATCTACAGGTCTGAAAATCGAATAGATCGCAGTTCTACATCTTATCCGTGAATCATGAATCTTTTAATTCACGATGTGATATCCATTATTATTGACATCATAATTGCTGAGCTTGTGGTCAGTTTCCTCCTCCTCACCGTGTCTGTCGTGAGTTTGCTGACTCTGTACGTCCAGAGGGGGATACGGGAATACGCGGGGATGGCGATGGGTCTTGCTCTTCTCTTCCCACACATAACGGCAGAGGTAGCCTTGAGTGTTTTTCTCCCCGTGACCCCGTGGAACACAGGTCTGGCCACAGCTCTCATTTCCTCGGGTATCGCTCTACTAATTGCCTCATTTGTAGTCATTTATTTCTCCATGAAGTCACTCTTAGGATCTCGGATACAACCATCACAGATGATCAACTTGCTCCTGGCCGTCTTCCTCATGGGCGGATCTCTCAGATTCGTACGGGCAGTTCCTGTTGAAGATTCGTGGGGGGTGGTCTTTAAACCGATGTGGTCAATCAATATTCTTGCCTTCGTGGTTCTCTCAATTGTATACAGGATTATAGTACTCATTATTCGTGCCCTCAGCGGTAAGGAGAGGACAAAAGGAGGTCTTCTTCTCCTCTCAGGTCTGTTCCTTCTCTTCATTTCATTCGTAGTTGCAGTCATCGAGAGGCAGTTTTCAACCACCAGTCTCTACTTCCTTCTCTTCTACCCTGCAGGTCTCTTCCTCATCTCCCTCTCAATTGTCGTAGATCCCTACATCTTCATCCCCTACTCTCATGGAACCCAGCTCATCCTCATCACGGAGAAAAGCGGTTGGAGAGTGGTTTACTCGATTGTCTTCTCCGGTGGGAAGCAGAATGAACAGACTTACACTCGGGCACTTCAGGGAACCTTCGAACTCCTCTCGGCCCTGATTGATCGGGACAAGTACCCAAGGTCGATCACTTACCTCGACAATGAAATCCTGATTTTCGAGTCTATAAACTACCTCGCATTCGTCATCACAGAGAGGAAGCTTCCTCCAGTATTGGTAGGAATCTCAAAGGTTCTTGACATGCTGGAAGAGCACCCGTATCTGGAGGCTGATGTTGTTATTAGGAAGGAACTCACCTACCTTTTCAGGTAGATTTCAAGCAGTCTATCTCTTTTTATGGGATTCTCTTAGATGTCTCTCATATCTCTGTCTTGCTAAAGCCCCTGATATTATCCTCAAGGTGTCTGTAAATGTTCCCAAGACGAACTTACTACATTCTCCTATAATCCACAAATTGGCCTTATGCACGTAGTAGTTCCTGTCACATAGGAGATTGGTCTTATTGTAGATGATAGTCTTCCTGACCTTGCCTCCTTCATATGTTTCAGGGAAATCGTCATACTCTACCTCCTCCTCCAGAAGTTGTCTGAGACTATCATCGATCCTATCATCCATCTATGTGATTATCCACAGGGTAGTGCCGCATATCGTACATCCCTCTTTTACGAACGTCACTGAAGCAGTCTCCCTTCTCTGAATCCAGGGGACATTGGCAGTGTACAGTAAGTATTCTCTCATCTCCACAGAGTGCATTGTCAGTTCCAAATATAAGCTTCTTCGTTGGAAAGGTAAATAATTCGGGAAACCTGTCCTTGACTATGAGCTGGAAGAGGTCTGATCCTGTACAGAGGATGTTACCACTCGTGGTCAAAGCAGATCACAAGGTTCCGGTGGTGGTAGATCTGGGTGCGGGAGAAGGGGTGTTTGCTGACGTATGGAATCACTTCTCCCATGGCACAGAGGTCGTGCTCCTTGACGTTAATCCTGAAGTCTCTGCCCGCAACTCGGTGGCCGCAGACATCAGAAGAATCCCCTTCAGGAGATCATCGTTCTCCGCAGCAATTGCGGCACAGGTTCTTCACTACCTCAAGGATCACAGTACTGCACTAGAGGAGATCTTCCGGACAATTCAGGACGGAGGGTTCGTTCTGGTTGTGGAGTACAGGGATGAGCTCCCGTGGGTGACTTATCCCTTTGATCCTCTCAACCATAACGGGGTGGGCTACACCGAGCTTGCCGACGGCTATAGAACCAAATACTCCATGATTATTCACAAGTCCAACTTTCTGCAGATACACGAATAAAGGGGGGATTTAAGGATGAATCGTGAAAGTAGAAGATATCATTGAGGGGGGGATATTCTCGGTCAGTAAGGACAAGTACGCCATCCTAAGGACTACCAAAACACTACCTGGCGTGTTCGCAGCCATCAACGATGGATCCGAGATCACACTCATTATGGAGCAGTACAAGGCCAAACACTCCTTGACAGCAGATTGCATCGATGCCCTCGATCCCAACTGGAGAATCATCACATTCAAAGTAGAGATGCCATTTGAGCTCGTAGGATTCATTGCCTCCGTCTCTAAGGTACTGGCAGAGAGAAACATTTCCATCTTTTCTATCTCTGCGTTCAGCACTGACCATATCCTCGTAAAGGACGATATGATCGAAGAAGCAGTCAATGCTTTAGAGTCCATTGGGTTCAAAAAGATGGAATAAGCCTTTTGGAGCGAACCGAATATCTCCTCAACTTTTGTGTTATAGCCCTCTACGGATTAATGGGTTGAATTATAGGTAGAGTTTAAATACAATCACGTATAGGATATTGTAATGTACTCTAACCTAGCTGAGGAGATACTTGAGACTATCCCTTTAGCGATTAGTGTACAGAACCCAGACAGGAGTTTGATCTACGAGAACAGGGCAATGAAAGAGCTCTTTGGGCATACTCCCCGGAAGATGTGTTACAATCGCTGGGACTACCTAGAAAAGGAGGGTGATCATCCCTGTCAATACTGTCCTGCCTACAGTATGGTACTCAACAAGAAACCGGGACGAGTTGTGGTCAAGAGGAATGACATACACGGAAAGGAAGGGAT
>WAMJ01000213.1 GCA_015522385.1 Candidatus Heimdallarchaeota archaeon | reverse complement strand
GGAGAGAGAAACCTCCCAACGAGGAGCCCAACGAGTGAAAGAAGTATTCCGAGAGCTGTAGTCACCATACTGAGTGAATGGGATCGTTTGTCCAGTCGGTTGTACTGCATGAGAAGGAAGTGCATTAAACGGCTGACAAATATCAGTGCAAACCCAAATACCATGAGAAAAGACGTCATTTCATCTAACCGGGGTGATGTAAGGGTCAGGAAGAGACCCATAGCTCCTGAAATAGCAATGGAAATGTTCTGGGTCTCTATTCTACACACCTCCTACGAACTTGGCACTCCATACGGAGTTTGCACGAGCATACTCTGCGTCAAATTCCCATTTGAAGTAGTACCCTTCGAGCCATGCATCAAATTGATCGTCGTAGTTAGGTGAGAACTTGTTTCCACTCTCACCTACTGGAACCACTCCGAAAGTACTGTCCCATCCTGAGTCGACTTCAGCAACGAACCGCATAGATGCTCCAAAGTTCTGGCTGGAAACAGGTGCCCCACTATTCCAGTTGGGAGCTCCACCGTTGTTGAGGGCAAAGTTAGCTCCATCAGATGCTATAGAACCGGTCGAGAGAGCAGGGAGTTTCTTGTGGAACTTGTGCTCGAAAGTTACCTTGTGAATATTACCCCACTGCCATTTTGAGACGTCCTTACCAAGAAGTCCAGAGAGATAGAGTATCGTTCGTTTGAATGCAGATACAGCAACATCACCCGCAGTCTCGGTGATTGTGGTGTTCTTGTTGTCAAACCACTCGTTGGACGAGTCGTTTACAACCATCTCCCCAATCCTCTTCAGGGCATAGTAGTTCATGTTATCTGCATTCGTCTTACCCACTTCGTCCCGTATTGTCTCATCGACGAAGAACAACTGATAGAGTAAGAAGATGGTAGCACCGATACTATCTCGATCAGCGTATCCATCGAAAGCCTGAATCTCGTCCAATGCATCCATATAGTAAGTATCTGTGAATTCTCGGTAATCTCCCTCAATGATATCTTGAAGGACAGGAAGAAGATAGTCCTCATAAGCACTAATGTAGGTATTCATCTGGAAGCGCTGCATGTCCTCCACCGTAAGGTCGGTGGCATTCTCCAGAAGCTTGGCAATGTTTCTTGCACGGTATCCTGGAGGATACGCTTCGTGTATGTAGAAGAGGTTTCTTTTATCGATCCTCTCATTGTTAGAGGAGAACCATCCTTTATCTGGATTGGGGAGCCATAACTGATCTTCGTAAGGAACTATACCTACCCAATCAAAGTCTCCAGTACTTGCATTGTGAGGTAGCATTCCAAAACCCGATTTCCTGATGGGTATACCTCCAGTAAACTGGTAGCCAATATTTCCCTCGACGTCGGCCATCACGAAATTCTGTCCAGGAACCACCCAGAACTCTAGAGCGTCATGGATGTCGTTTATGGTCTCTGCAGTGTTGAGAAGAAATACCGATTTGACGATGTTATCGCGGTCATACACTTCATTGAGAGTCCATCTCACAGCATACTCTGTGCCACCCATATCCATCAATGGACCGAAATCGGTCATCAAGATTTCTGCGGTCTGTACACTACCAGATTTGAGAGTAATCTCCTCTTCTACCATTTCAATTTCTCTCCACTCATTCCCAACGAGATAGTGAGTCTCATTTCTCTTGAAGTAAAATAGATCCACTGCATCCAGTGCGGTATTCGTGACACCCCACGCAACGTCCTGATTGTGTCCAACAATCACGAACGGTATCCCGGGTAAGCTGAACCCCTCGACATTGAGGTTATCTTCGGTTGCAATAAGGTGAACCTTCCACCATATACCAGGAGTTGAGAGGGAGAGATGTGGATCGTTGGCAATCAGTGGTTTCCCACTTCTTGTCATCTTCCCAGAGACTACCCAATTGTTTGACCCTGTTCCGAACTCAATACCGTTCTCCTTCAGAATTCTGTAGACGGGTATATTGAAGGAGGTACTGAGTCCCTCTACAGACTCATTGTACGTCTGCAAGTAGCTTACTACATTCGGATTCTGTATGTCGAGAATCTGGAGCATCCTCTCCATTCCGGCAGTCTGGTAGAATTTCAACCGGTCCAGTTCCTGCTTGAGCCCACGGAATGCGAGATCGAAGGACATCATGCCTTGAACACCCACAATATCTTCAACCGTCCATGGCTTAGGCTTGGACTGTATAAGGATGAACTCAAGGGGAATATTATCTGGGTGGTCATTGATATAGGAATTCAATCCCTTGATGTACGAGTTGAGATACTTCAAAATAAGCGGATCCAAGTTCTTGACAACTTCTGTGGCAGAACGCTTGATCCCGATTGTCCTGAGAAAAACGTCGGAGGTATACAACTCGTCACCGAGCATCTGAGATAATTCACCATTTACAACAGCTCGGGTGAACTCCAATTGGAACAATCTGTCACGTGCGTACTCATAAGCCTGAACAAAAAGAACATCCTCAATGGTTTTGCCGATTATTGTAGGCATCCCAAGATTGTCCCGATAGACTGTCACCTCATCAGAAAGATTGGGGTTGGAGATTACATTCTGAACCCTATCGTCGAGGTTTCTGACGCCAAGGTACACACCTAAACCCCCAGTGATAATCAACCACTGGATGACGAGGACTGTTACCTTCAGCACAGATTTGGTAGAGACCATATCTTCACAATTACATGTCTATTCAAAAGTTTGACTCCCTTACTACAATTGAGTCTCTAAGGAGGAACGGATTCTCTGGGCATCCTCAGGAACATCGGTGATAATGGCATCTACACCTTCCCTCATCAGTTTCTCAATGCTCCGTGAGGAATTGACAGTCCACGGATGGACACGAATGCCAAGTTTGTGCAAATACGGAATATGCTTAGTTCTAAAGAGCTTGTGGAAGGGGTTATATGAGTACAGGTTAACCTTACGATGCCATTTTTCCCAAGTTTGTCTACGAGAATACAGAGAGAGTAGAGATACTCTGAACTCTGGGTCAACCTTTCTCACCCCGATGAAAGTCTTGGGATAGAAGGACGAAAGGTGGAGATTTGAAAGTTCGAAGTTGTCTTGGAGAAACTTCATTAACTTTGAACCCAGACTCGCGTGGTCTTTCTCACTTGCAGGAACCTTCAATTCGATATTTATTTCTAATCCTTCCAGACCCTTGATCTCTTCCAATCTGGGTAGAGTAGACTCCCTTTCCATCTCAGCACTGGAAGTGGGCAGTTTCTTTCCAAGGTGGTCGATAATCCACTCATCCCCTGTAGAGAGATATGTGTCGAGTTCGATTCCATCTGCACCGATTTGTCTGGCTCTAAGAAATGCCTGCATCGTATTTTCAGGTTGCCCGTATCCCCTGTGAGCTATGATTTGGATCAATATTTCATTAGTGTACTATGGCTATATCAGTTGTTCGTAGTAGTTCTCAGAAATTGTATGCTTGAGGTTTCTTCCTAGTTCCAACGATCTTGCCTGCAGTTTCC
>WAMJ01000212.1 GCA_015522385.1 Candidatus Heimdallarchaeota archaeon | reverse complement strand
TGAGCTCATGGATGATTTCTACAACAATCTCTCGGTTGGACTGGTCACACACGAAACGAACAAGAAGCTCTCATCGATGGTAGAAGAGGTCTTTATATTTCCTCGAGAAATTGTGTGACCGACGGGATTATCTCCCTCACCTTCACCAGAGTATCATAGTGTCCGTACCCCTCTAGCTCAAGAAGCACACAGTTAGGTATGACCTCCACTGCCCTCCTACAGCCCTCGTAAAATGGATCTTCTGTCCCCGCGTAGAGGAATACAGGAGGATCGAAGAATGGGAGATCACCAGCGAAACCCACGAAGTCTAGCGATGCTTTTACATCAGCCTTGATGCTCTGAGGTTCGTTCTGTAACAAATTATTTCTTAGGGTGGGAGGAAGTTTCCCGTACATCTTCTCAAAATTTTCCACAACAGCTTCCATCCCCCCATCCAGCAACCTGATTCTCTCTTTCATGTCATATTCAGGTGGAAGAGTGTATGGTGACATACCTCCTATCACCGAGGCCATCACTCGATCAGGGTGGTACTTCATCATGGCGAAGACAATTCTACCGCCCCCAGAGAACCCCCACAGGATTGCTCGCTCGATACCCAATTCATCGAGGAGAGCCACGACATCAGAGCACTTCTCCCTCATCGAATACCTCTGAGGATCAGTGGGTTTGCTCGACTTACCGTAACCTCGCCTGTCGAAGACTATCGTCCCGTACTTATCCAAGACCCGAGTATAGCCAATCATTTTCCATGTAAGATGAGACCCCAGATATCCGTGGATGAACACGATGACTGGACTACCCGGATTAAACTCGTAGTATATATTGATATCATTATTGGAGATAAACGGCAATATGGAGATCACAATATCGTTCCTATTGAATTTTCCTATCCATCCATACGAATAAATTTTAACTGAATCGTTAGCGAAAAATACATACCAATCACAAATAGTAGAAGAAAATTATGACCTTTCATCAATGGTTAAGTAAGTTAAATTTAAAGCCACTTCATTTCTAAGAAAATTACAAAATGAAGGAAAAGAAAAATGAAAAAAATGGCGAATTTTCTGAGGAAATAAGAGAAGCTAGAAAAAACCTTAAGGATTCAATCGTTGAAACCAAACATTTCATTGAAATAAATGGAGAGAAGTACAAGTACGTAGCTCGAGCGGGGAGGGTAGTCATGAAGAAAGAGAAAGACCAGAAACTTCTTGAGCCAGTATCAGAGATCTTCTTCATTTCCTACCATCTTGAAGGTGTTAAGGATCACAGCAAGCGTCCGATTACGTTCTCCTTCAACGGGGGACCAGGCTCATCATCAGTCTGGCTACATATGGGGATGATAGGTCCGAAGAGGGTCATAGCAGAGAGGAAGGAGAAACCCGTTCCCCCACCCTACGAACTTGTAGACAACGAGTACACCCTCCTTGACATCACCGATATAGTCTTCATCGACCCCGTAGGAACTGGATATAGCCGTCCGGCACCAGGGGAGAAAGCAGAGCAGTTCCACACCTTCGAAAAAGACGTTGAGAGCGTAGGGGATTTCATCCGCTTATACACTTCGCGATTCGCCCGATGGAAGTCACCGAAGTTCCTCATAGGAGAGAGTTACGGGACTACAAGGGCAGCAGGGCTGTCGGGATATCTACAGGACAGACACGGGATGTACCTCAACGGGATCATGCTTATCTCTTCCATCCTCAACTTTCAGACCGCGAGGTTTACCACAGGTAACGACTTACCTTACATCCTCTTCCTCCCGACCTATACAGCTACTGCATACTTCCACAAGAAACTACCTGACATGAGCCTTACTCTGAAGAAGATCCTGCAGGAAGTCGAGGATTTTGCCCTCAACGAGTACGCGAATGCATTGATGAAGGGCAATACCCTGACCTTCACCGAGGAGAATGCTATCGCGAAAAAGCTACATCGCTACACTGGTCTTTCGGTAAAGTACATCAAAGACACAAATCTTAGGATCAACATCCATCGATTCACTAAGGAGCTTATGCGAAGTGACGGGATGACCGTTGGTAGATTGGACTCACGATATACTGGTTTCGACCGTGATTCAGTCGGAGAGCACTATGAGTACGACCCCTCTTACGCTGCAATCCAAGGCCCATACACCGCTACTTTCAATGATTACGTGAGAGAGGAGCTGAAATATGAAACTGATCTCACTTATGAGATCCTCGCAAACCTCTACGAGACGTGGAAGTATGATAAACAGATGAATGAATTTCTGGATGTAGGTGAGACGTTGAGGAGTGCTATGAGTAAGAATGCAGCGTTGAAGATATTCGTGGCCAACGGTAGGTTTGACCTAGCAACTCCATATTTCGCCACGGAGTACACCTTTAACCACATGTTCCTCAACCCGAATGTCAGACGGAATGTGACAATGAAGTACTACGACGCGGGTCACATGATGTACCTGAGGGTATACAGTCTCCACAAACTCAAGAAGGACTTGATGAAATTCTATAGTATCGCTGTAGAGTAGTTCTCAATTCTTCAAGATTGATCTTATTCTGGAGGTAGATCTGGGTTGTCCAGCCTCACCCCTATCACCTTGCTGACTATCTCGTTCTCGGTCTCCGTCCTCACCACGAAACACTCCCCCTCGATGTGGAGACCTTTCCCATGCTCCAGGTTACTCAGTATGGACAAAATAATATTCCTCCTGTCCCTAGGTTCATCCCTAATCCGAGAAAGTGGAAAGACGACCAGATCCTCATGGTGGATCAGTTCGAGCAATTCCTCCCTAAAGCCTTGAAGGTCATCTGGAAGATTCAGGATACCCGGATCGTAGATCGGTGCTTCCTTGCTTCTATCAGTCTCTATGATGAGTTCCTCTTCCGCCTGTGTCAGATCAGTGAGGAGGGAATCAAGGATTGCCACAGATCTGGGAGAAGAGCCAATAGGCCTATGGATTGACCTAACAGTACTTGCAACTAATGTGTAGGCCACCTGATGTAACTGGGCCAACATATCTGGATCCGAGGAGTGTCGTTGAAGGAGCATGTATCTGTGTACGAGCTCCAAGAACTGTCTGAATATATGGATGATGTCTTGAAACTCTTCTCCAGACCTGGGAACTTTCTCATTCATCACCTTGATCATGGAGAAGACAGCGTTGATCTCTGCAATGTTAATCTCCTCTTTCTTTCTCAGATTCACCAAGAGCTTCTGTAGACCTGTCTCTTATACACATCTCCGAGC
>WAMJ01000211.1 GCA_015522385.1 Candidatus Heimdallarchaeota archaeon | reverse complement strand
ATAAACAGTACACACAGGCAGAGCGAGAGAAGTTCACCGCAGCTGCTGGAAGGAGAATCTATCAGGAATTCCTCTCTCCAACTCGTAGCCAAGCATTTTCAAACATCCTCGTCTCGCACCCGAGAACAAGTTACAGGATAACCGCTCTCATCAGAGACGACCTTTCTCCCATGAAAGCCGCGTTTCTTCCATACAACATTTTGGGCCTGTTCAAGCGTAAGACCTCCATCGAGATGATCCACCAGGTCAGACATGATGCCAAGAAGCTTCTAGATGAGACCTTTATAGCAGACTACTCACCTGACGCGATAAAAGAGGTCGCTAAGTTCAACCCCCTGAACGAGTACTACGACCATTTGATCGGGAAGAATGTTCTTGCCTACGATCCTTTGAACAAGGTGGTTGAGGAGGGAGAGGTAGAGAGACTAGAACTGACAAACTCTGTCTCGACACCGGTCAAGGCGATAATCAATGGCAAAGAGTTCCTAATTGGGGACTATTCCCTCAAGGAGTACTCGACGGAGACATTCATCCTCAAGCATGGAGAGCTTTTTACTCCAGAAAGCTACAAACTTGACGATAAGAAGGGTCTAGTCATCAGTGGTAATATAGATGGCAAGCAAGGAGAGGTGAGCTTCGAGAACATGGGTATCCCAGTTTCATTCCTTAAAGATAGGGAAGGTAAGAAGATTTTCTTCTACCATCACGGATCAGCGGTACTTGGAACGGTTAAAAAGTTCGATGTGGAGGAGTCTTGGGAAGATGGTCTGATAGTGATCGATACACCCGAGGGTGAGATGGAGTTCAACACTAATGAATTGGTATATGACTTCAAACCCATGGGGATCCAGTTCAGGAGGATAAAATCCCCCGAGCAACTGGATCTGCTTAAATTTAACATCGATAAGAAGGTCTCGATCTACACCAAGGAAAACTACGATGTACCCCTTGATGGTATTCTTCGATCGGTCACCGAGGAGACTATTGAGATTGAGAACAGGGACGGGCTACAGAAATTTGATATGAAACTACTGGAGTTCGTCACACTCTACGAGAACACCTTCATGCTTTACCTAAAAGACAAGCTCTCTTTCTTCGATAAATTTGGTCTATGGTGGGCAAATCGTAAGAAATTTGTAAACATCAATTAAGTAAGATCAATTAGTTCAGGCACGCATAGTTGCGGCCCTCGCGATGATCTTGTTGCAGATATTTCTTGGTGAGAGTCTATACTCTTCGTGCAAAGGGTTTGGAGTGATCTCCAATCCCTCGGTATAGCTAATGTCGAGTTTTACATTCTTTGTTATCACGCCAATTCTCTTTGTTTTAGTGGTGATCTCTAGTATTCTCAGGGATTTGTTAATCTGCGGATAACCTGCTAGCTCAAGGATCAGCTCGATTCCGAAAGAGTTGGAGATCATCCTATCTTGAGTTCTCACCCTCTCCACACGGTCAAGAGCCGACCTGACCTGCAGTTCACAGATTATCTTATCCAGATCGAAGAAGCACACATCCGGACCGAGTCCGAGGAGGTACTCCTTATCCCGAAGCGGGTCGGTAGTTCGAACCGTGAAGAACCTATAACTCATAATAACTCATGGAAGATGTCTGTGAATTAATACTTCTTCTTTGAGACATTCTTAATCACCGAGTTTTTTATATGATTATAACTATTCTATCCTGTGAGCTCAAGTCCCTATAGAAGGATATTCGAGGGTGATCTGCCCAACTACGACACAAGTGATTTGAGACCCGAGCACGAAGGATTGGACAAGGCTGCTCGTCAGCTCTGGCCACATATTCCGGATCAGATAAAAGATATCATCTACAGTTTCGCAATTGAGCTTTTTGACGAGCAGAATCGCCGGAAAGTGTCCCTCGTAAAAATCGGTGATTTGAACCTAGACATCAAGAAGCTTCAGAATGAGAAAACGGTCTTGGAGGGTAGCATAGATGAGTTGAACAGCATCAATGCACGGTTGAGACTAGAAATAAAGTCCAACATGGATCTGAATGAGAAACTCAAGTGGAAGGTGAAATCCTTAGAGCTTGAGTTGAAAGAGCTAGGCAATAAGCTCACGATGTCAATGAGGGAGAACTTCGAGTTGCGCAAGGTGTTAGACAATTCTGAGGTAACAGCGATGCAACCTAATCTTGAGATTGAGGAGGAATTTAAACGTGTGTTCGAGGAGAAGGAAGCGCTCGAGAGAGTCAATGCCAATCTTAAGTCGAGGATTCAAGAACTTGAGGAAAAGATTAAGGCTCAACCACGGGCAAAAGAAAAACAGATTGCACCCAATAAAGAGTTGATAAAGATAGATCTTAACCAAGAGATCATCCAAAAACTGATTGCAGAGAAGGCCTTTCTTGAGGAGAAGATTATCGAACTACTTACCAATAACAAGAGGACCTCAGCACTTGTGAATATCATGATTGAGATGAGGAAGCAAATGATATCGCTTGGAGGCAATTAAGATTTCATCTTTTTCCCGTAAGTTTATTTAATGTCAAGTTCTATTAAGGAACTAAGTATGAGTATCCCGTTACCCTCCGTCCATGGTGACAAAAAAGAGTATAAGTCAGAATGTGAACTTTATGATGGAAACGCAGAAAGTAGTGGTCTATGCTATGGATGGGTTACCAAAAACTCTACCTGTATGAGAAGGGATGATGACATTGCTAAAGCATGCGATGGCTACGGAAATATCAATAAATAATCTAGGCCTAGAATAGTTTCTTCAGGTGCTCTAGCTGGTCCTTGACCTTAGCGATGACCCTGTTAGTCTCTGGGGGATCATGTAGAGTTCCATCGAGATGTACAGGAGTTGCAGTCTGGAATAGGGGAATATAGAATTTCTTGAGCTCATTCACTGTATCATGAAGTATTGCACTCCACTGACCTTTCCATATATCATCCACGTATTTGGCCCTGACGAATGACCCGAAGAATGGCCTGTTCTTCCTGATGGTGATGGAAATGGTCATGTGCATATTGTCTCTCTCGATATGGCCAAGAAGGACATTCTCCATCTCGCCGAGAGCAGCAACTTTTGCTGCGTTCTTCCCTATGTTGAAGTTAGTCAGGATATAGACAGTTGTACCATTCTCTGCAGCTTTCTTCAGCTTCTTCACATCGATTACATCAGGGTTTTCCCTAATAATCAGAAGGAAGGATTGTGTGTCTGCTCTCATTTGGCTGTGGTACACAAGCAAGCTTGAGGTGAATCTGAGCTTTGTCGTCCTATCCTCATCCTCTATCGTGAACTTCTGGAGCTTAGTCTCATTTGCATCATT
The DNA here is from genome assembly GCA_015522385.1 of Candidatus Heimdallarchaeota archaeon. The sequence goes on along the minus strand of WAMJ01000211.1, from coordinate 39,546 downwards.
GGTGAGGAGCTGTCCCATCACCGCGAAGAGGAAGTATTCGTTTAGCTTACCAGAAATTCTTACCTTGTTGTTGATGAGTAGGGAGGGGACATTCTCGACATTGGCCTCCTCGAGTTCTTCCCTTACTGCCCTGTCGTTGAAGTCCATAATCTCAATCTTGAGATCCTTTGAAGAGAAGGAACTCTGGATGTCTAGAATGAACTTCTCTAACGGATCTTCCATGGACCCTTTTTTGTTGACGTATGCTTTAAAAGTGAGCATCTACTAGAATATCTCTTCCAGACCCTATATAAGTCAATTTTAGAAACCTTTAAGACCCTCGTTTTCACGATCGATTTTTCACTATTTATTGATCAATAGTACATGCGTTTTTCGTAGTATGACTGTGTCACAATTAAGAATTTCCATAATTTAGTATGATCGTCTAGTGGATAAATAAATTCACGCTCTTATATAGCTCGGAGATCACTTTGCTTTCTTGGACTTGTCAAGAAGTTTAGACAGGGTGTTCTTGAGATGACCCTCAACCCCTGCCTCACTCTTCCGACCAATCATTCCTCCCAGTTTGTCCTTGATAATATTAGCTCCGAGCTTTAGGGCATCTAACTTGTAGTCAACTTTACCCTGCACTATAGATAGCACGAGTAATTTCATATCTTCGTAAGGAGGTAACCATTCAATCCTCATGATGTGTGGATTTGCATATGCCCTGTAACTCGGGACGAAGAAGAAGAGCACAATGAACACCAAATAGATGGCTGTGTAAGCAAGAATGGTGACCTCATGGGAGATCAGGGACCACGGTAGATCCTTCTGAATTGAGAAATTTGATAGAATACTATATTCCTTGAGCCTGAACTGCATAGTTGTGGCGTGGTAACCGATAGCAGATCCAAGGATCATTAGGAAGACACCGTTTGGGGAGAAGAGCTTGATTATCGGATTGGATTTGCGCTCTTCCTCATTCTTCTCATCTATACCCGCGTCGTCGATGTAGTCCTTTGTTGTACTCGCAGCTTTGTGAACTGCAAAGATGACCATAAATAAGGTGAGAACAAGATCCAAGAGACCACCCTGTTGACCCGTCTCATTTCCAGACATCAACTGAAAGATCAGGTACATTCCCCTTATAGTTCCGATCACGTAGAACCACGACAAAGTTGTGAAGAATACATCACCCTTGTTCTGTATCCCCAAACTGGGGAAGACATTGATAATGCCCGCAATGACGATGATTCCACCGAGGAATATCTTGATACTTGATCCTTCTTGAATTCCAAGATTCAGAAGCATTAGTCCCAGAACAACATTCACGATCGTAATGAAAAATACAACACCACCGAACAGAACCTTACCGTCATCCTTATGCTTTCCGAGGAAGAGTATCCCTCCGAAGACAGGGTTACCCAAAAAGTCCCTGAAGAAGGAGTACTGCGAGATAGCTCCTAGAACAATCCAGAAGAGGAAGAGGAATGCAGTCATGTACTGAATATATTCTTGACTAATTATTCCATCATTAAACAAGAATGCAAATAGTGCGCTTAGACTGACAATTCCCAAGATCTGAAGGCCACCATGCATCCTTCCTAGGATTAGTCCAGTGATGAAGAAGGACACGCTCACTGCGACCTCAATAGAAAGAAATAATCTGACATTCTCGGGAGTACCATATTCAGAACTTCCTCCGACAATGATAACGAACGAGTTCATGGCCACAATTATGAGTCCAGTCAGTGTGAACGGTAGGTACCTCTTAGTGAAGAGAGTCCGTATACCACTTGTGAGGACATGTCTTGTGAAGTCACTAATTGCGCTCTCAATATAGGTCATGACCTGCCGTCTATTCTAAGAACTATAAGCCTTCGCTGTAATATGATCGAGATTTGAAAAAAAGAATTTCCCTATGGGAGCACTTTGCGAAGGTGCTTGATCAATGTCTTAACATTAAGTTCTCTGAGACCAGGAGCCTCTCTTGTATTGGTGATTACCACGACATAGTATTTCTCATTCACCGGTCTGACGTAAATGTAGTGGTTCTTCTCTTGTATCGTAATTGCCTGAAGTTCATGGTCAGTGGTTCCCAAGAGAGCCTCAAGTACTTGATGACCCATCTCCATGATACGGGCCGACATCCCTTCAATTATGCTGGTGTTGAATGTCGACGAGTGCTCGGCAATAATCAGAGCTTGTGATGAGAGGATCACGCTGGATCCAAGTATACCTTCTGTACTCTGCGCAAAATCATTCAGTTCTTTCTCGATGTCCTCTGCAAGTCCCATATAATTTCCCGTTCCTTGAACTCAATAGGCATCCACTCTATATAAGACTTTCAAAAATTAGGTACAGAGTCGTCAGTTTTGCTCCAAGTTTTGGTGAGGAAGTTTGGATATAGGAGTCATTTCGTAGAAATAATCGTACAGAACAAGATAGCCTAAGTAGAAGGTCCCTATACCCATCGTGAACAATGTGATGAAGATCTCTCCTGGTATCAGGAAGAAATAGAGGATGGGGATGATAGAATCGGTTAAGCTTAGTACAGCAATGGCAGGTCCTACCGAGAAGAAGATAAAACCTAAGAGGAAACCCAATGGGTGGTACCATTTCTTGGAAACTTTGTACTGTTCAAGTTTATAGCGGTAGAACCATCCCATAGGAATGTATGACAACCAACTGAAAAGGAAGAAGACCGGGCTGATCTGAATGGCATAGAACTCATAGATCTGCTCTCCAAGTGGGGAGGTCGTGGGTGTGATCATGGTCTGGATGAGGTTGTCCAACCTGACAGTGGGTACAAGGACTTTAATTGAGGCCACATTGATGATGAAGAAGATGAAGAACCAGTAGGTATACTGAGCAACAAAGAGCCAAATGTTCTTCTTGACACCTAATTTGTGGAGATCCACTCTGTCGATAGCTTCAGTTCTCTCTTCCTCCGTAGTCCTCTCCTCAGGTTTGAACTCCGTATCAAAGGATGGGATCTGTATTTCTTGGGTAGAGCTCTCGAAGCTAGGGACTGAGGGGGAGCTCTCGTCGAAGCTGGGTACAGTAGGTGAATCCATCTGCGGAACAGCTGGAGATCCTTCATCATAACTTGGGACTGCAGGTGAATCCATCTGCGGAACAGCTGGAGATCCTTCATCATCATAACTTGGGACTGCAGGTGAATCCATCGTTGGTACTGCAGATGTTTCGGGAGCATCCAGTTCGTTCTCGTCCAAGGTGACGTCCTCTTCATCAAGCGAACCAAAATCGAGAAGATCTTCCCCACTCAATGTGTCAAGGTCAGAGTCACCAGCAGACTCGTCCTCGAGATCCGAGAAGTCGAGTAGATCTGCAGGATGGCTTGCTGTTTCCTCAACTAGATTCAGCCCCATTCCGCACTCGGGACATATGATTTCGGATGATTTGACCTTGGCGTGACAGTTGCTACAGGTGACGGTATCTTCGGACACTAAAATAGGTAAGACGGTAGGTATTTTAAAATCTTCGAGGGATAATATCTGATTATTAACGTCCCGAGGTCATCTGCTTTCCGATATTCCACCTGAGCTGTATCGCATTTGCAATTTGGAAATAGAGGGAGCTGTCCGCAGTAGCTAGGATATGAGGTGGATTACTCGAATCATCAATCTGTACCGAAGTTTCGATGCTCTGGTTCTCTGCGATATCAATGGAGATCAAAGCAGTGACACAATCTATGGAATCAATATCTGCTATAATATCCATTAATTCATTGAGAATTCTCGCGTAGTCGGTCTTCTCATCTGAGTGCTGTATAATGATCAAATTGTTGGAGAAGAAGCCAAGTCCTCTAGAGTCATCGAATTTGCTCTCTAGATAGTGCTCCAGTCCCTTGACATCATTGAGTTCAATTTGTATAGTCAGTGGCTGCCCAATTGACTTCAGTAAATTGATGTTGAATAGTAGATTTTCCAGCCGCTTCTTAGTAGTGATGAAATCACCCCGTATTATATAATCTTACTAGGAAGTTTTAAACTCATTGCACATTAGATAATTTTTCTCTATATCAATGCAGCTCTATTGATCAGTCCTTACCATTCGATAGCCATGGTGGCCATAGAGAAGCCCAGACTTGTACCCGTCACAAGGATACGGGAACCCTCCTTGATCAATCCTTTCTCGATCCCGTACTCGATCTGATATATGAGGTCGTTGGTCCCCATGTGTGGTACATTCTTCAGGCATTCGATTCCACTCTTCTCAAGAGGGATCTTGAGTTTATCGAGAACCATCTTCGATGCAGCATAGGTCGAGCAGCTAATTGCCACGTAGTCTATGTCCTTGGGGAATATCTTCATGGCTAAACATGCCTTCCTCATATGGTCAGCATAGGTCTTGATCATGAATTCGGAGAGCGCCCTTCCTTTGCCACCACCCTTCAACTGGTAGATTCCCTCCTTATTCATGACAAACATATCTCTGAACTCAGAATTGGTGGTGACCTCGGTGTACCGAATCTTGTGACCTGACTCTGACTTGGAGAATGTCATTGCCCCAATTGAATCTGCAAACAGACAGTTACCATCAGTGCACGAATTGGTATATTGTGTAGTGAGCTGGACAGAACCAAGTACGACATTCCTGACCCCATCCTGATTCATATGAAGCCCTGCGAGCTGAGCACCCAAGATGACCGAAGCACACCCTAATGAGAAGTCGAAGCCAAAACCGATATTTCCAGGAAACTCACTCATGACCTCTGGACTGGCACCCTCTGGGTGTTTGTAGACCCCATTGTGTACACCGAAGAATGCCTGAATATCGTCATCCTTAATTCCAGCCATCTCAACTGCTCTTCTGGAATGTTTTCGGAGGCTTTCCTTCCATGAATCTGTGTCGGAGTACACAAAGGTGTGGGAGACAGGATTCCTCATGAGGACATTTGAGGGTAGATTTAATTCGTCAACTGGAATCTCATGATCCCCTTTCTCGTAGCTCCAGCCACTAAGTGTCAGGTTATCGAACTTCATCTAAGTTTCCGGTGAATTCACCTTTATTATCAATTGTCCTAGTTGAAGCAAAAATCAGAATAAGCGTAATGACTGCTTTGAATCTCTATGTCATCGGAGTTCCTCATAGAGTACCATGACGTAAGCAGTCAATAATTTCATTTTTAGGGTGTTAAAAACTCCTTCGAAGGAGATTTATTCTGTGAATTTCAAATAGGCCTGACTGTCTGCGACCCATTTGAGAGCAACGCGATGATCAAGTGTTTCTGGCAGTCATTAAGATTTACCGATTACCTTTAGAATTCAAGAAATATCTGCAACCTGTGTGGTCAGACGGCTTCCAGAGGTACAATACACCGATAAGTCAGATTTTCTCTGCGGAGAACAAACTCAGAATTCAGCTCAGGATTGAGACCGAACTTGCACGGGTTCAGGAGAGCAAAGATATGATCCCCAAAGGCACCGCAGACAAAATTGCGAAGGCATCCGAACAGGTCAGGGTGGAGAGAGTTCAGGAGATAGAGCGGGAGATTCACCATGATCTGATGGCGATGGTCAAGGCACTCGCCGAAAAGGCGGGTGATGCAGGTGAGTTCATCCACAATACCGCCACTTCAATGGACATCCAAGACACTGTTCTGGCCCTGCAGATGACCGAAGCTAAAGAAGAGTTACTACGGACAGGTGATGAGCTTCTGGAAATTCTCAATGGATTGTCAGTGAGGTACAGAGATCTACCAGTGCTTGGACGAACCCACGGCCAGTTTGCAGTTCCAACCACTGTGGGCTTCAAATTCGCAAATTTCATGTTCGAGCTTCACCACTCGTTATCTGGTCTGGCTAGGGCGCCCACAGAGCTCTCGAAGTTCTCAGGAGCTGTCGGCAACTACGCCAGCTCGCACAGGTTGGATATAGAGGAAGAAGTTCTGAGGAATTTGGGTCTAGAACCTGTGCTAATATCGACACAGGTTGTTTCCCGACTAGTGCACTCCGAGTTCATGTTCCACTTGACACAGGTTTCCGCTGTCATCGAGAGGATTGCAAAAGAGATCAGGCATCTCCAGAGGAGTGAGATCGGGGAGCTTTTCGAGCCAAGGAGCAGCAAGCAAGTTGGTAGTTCTGCGATGCCCCACAAGCGCAATCCCCACAAGGCAGAGAGATTGAATGGTCTAGCTCGGATTCTGAGAGCCAACATTTCGGTGTCATTCGAGAATATAGCTCTTGAGCATGAACGAGACCTGACGAATTCGGCAGTGGAGAGGCTCACTATACCCGCTAATGTCGTCGTCCTTCACTACATGCTGCTTCAGGCTAAGTCAATTCTTGAGGGACTGGAAGTGAACGAGGAAAATATCCGTCGCAATCTTGAAAGAGCTTCTGCATCCAAATCCGAACAGGTTCTTCTACTCCTCATTGATAAGGTAGGTAGACAAGCAGGTCACGAGTTGCTAAGACAGCACGTAGGGTCAGATAATTTCAGGGAATCAGTGCTGTCGGATCCAGAGATCACTAAGCATATTCCAGTACAGAAGTTGGAGGAGGTCTTCGATACTATAGATGTCGGTCTTGCACCCGAGAAAGTTGATCAAGTTATCGCGTATATACAGTCAAATCCATTGAGACCATGAGATCAAAAGTTATGTATTTCTCTAGCATGATATTCTATGATTGCAGGTCACCTAATATCATTCCAGTAACATCATATAGACATTTATAGATATGTATAAACCCAACACACAGTATAAACATGTATAGACAACACTTTACAAAAGACAGCCCCCAAAATATATATGCTTATATACACATATAGACATAAGAGAAATAATGACACGTCAGGGCAAGCAAATCAACTTCTGGATAGATAGTTCACTCTGGGACAGATTGAATACACGTGCAGAGGAACTGGGGATGACCCGAACGGCTTATTTCACCAGGATAATAACGAAGGAACTGGAGACTCACTTCCTCTCAACAGGGTCAACCGATACTACGATTGATGTCGAAGGATCCCTCCTCATCTTTAGGAAAGAATTGGAGGAGGAATTGGAGCGGAGATTCCAAGAGATGAAGAGTGAGTTACTCGGAGAGCTCCATAATAAGATTGACACAACTCATCCCCCCACACCAAGAGAGGAAAAGAAGGTTGATGGACATTCGTATCTGGACAACCTCCCAAATGTTACGAAGAAATCAGTGCTACCCGTATATACAATTCTAAAGAAGTCTAACACACCCCTCACCCGTAAGGAAATCGCAGATGCTATGACAACGAGTGAGAATTCCATCAGAAGACCTCTCGATAGGATGGTCAGCGACGGAGTTGTTAAGAGGATCAAGAATGGAAGATCGTTCGAGTATGTTTTGACCTCCTGAACAAAGGTTTTCAATAATACAAGCCCATAGGGTCATATGCCGTGGAAATATTTAGAGGAAGAGGCAATCGCCGACATCGGAATCTCGGTCGAAGCGGAGACAATCGAGGAACTGCTCAGGGATGCTTGCCTGTCAATCGCCAACCTCATGACCAAGGTGGAAGAACTGGATGGTAAAGAGGAGAGAGAGATTACATTTGAAGCATCCAGCATTGAGACATTACTGTATAAAATCATGGATGAAATGGTCTACCTCAAAGATGCAGAGCTTTTCTTCATTAAGGATGTCGAGATAAAGGTGGAAGGGACAAATGCAGAGGTGAGATTTATTGGCGGAATATTCGACAGGGACGTACACATGATCGGTAACGACATCAAGGCTATCACCCTCCACGATTTCTATGTCAAGAAACGTGACAATAAGTGGGTTGCGCACTTCATTATCGACATCTGAGGTATCCAATATGGAACTGAGTAAGAGACAGACATACTATTTCAGCATATCTATGCTGATCTTCTCCACATTTTACTGGGGATCTACCTTCGTCCTCGTCAAGAAGACGGTGAGCATAATCTCCATCGATGGTTTTCTCGCGGTCAGATTCCTCTTGGCTGCGATCATCCTGTTCGTGATTACGCTCATGTCCTCACCCAAAGAGCTGGTGCATTTCACAAATCCATTGGTTCTGAAATACGGGGTCATCCTTGGGACCTTCCTCTACCTCTCTTTCATTTTCCAGACAATAGGACTGTCACTGACCACACCAGCGAAGGCAGCGTTCATCACAGGGATGAATGTCCTCTTCGTCCCCTTTGCCTCGGCTCTACCCCCATACCGTAGATCGATCTCGATAAGGGATATCATCTTGGCCTTGGTGGCATTTATCGGGCTTGCACTCATGACTGTAGATTTCAGCAGTTTCACTGTGCAAGTTGGTGACGCTATCATCGTGCTCACCGCCATAGCAGTCGCTTACCACATCATCATAACAGACGAAGCGGTCAAGGTACCGATACTCCCGATGTTGACGGTGCAGATTTTTGTTGTGGGACTCTTGGCCCTCGCTGTATCGGTGATAAATCAGAATACTTGGAATCCATTCTCTGGTGAGTACCCCTATATAGTCTGGGTAACTCTCTTGGTGACCTCTGTCTTGGCCACGAGCTTCGCTATGTGGTCCCAGACGTTCGCACAGAAGAACCATGTGAGGGGACCAAAAATCGCTCTGATTTTCTCCATGGAACCTGTGTTCGCACTCATCATAGACATATTTCTGGGGATAGTACCCACACTTATAGTCATGGCAGGTATGTCAATTATTCTTGTCGTCACTGTTTACTCAATGATGACCACCGAGGAAAGTATCCCAGAGGAGACCGTAGAGTAAGGTACAGTGATAAAGTTCTGAACAGAAATTGGATACATTCAGTCTTAGACGGGAGAGGGTTTTTAAAAGATTAGAACTTAAATTTACTAAGTAGTAAGTAACTACTCAGTGAAGGGTGATTAAAATAGCAACAGCATATGTACTGATTATTACGGACGTTGGTGTCGAGATGGATGTTCTCGAGCAGATCAAAGCAATCGAAGGAGTAGAGGAAGCTTACCTTGTGTACGGTAATTACGACATTATCGCAAAGGTCACCTCCAAGGATGTGAACGATCTTAAGAAGAGAGTCATCGGCCAATTCAGGACAATCCAGAAAATTAGAAACACTATGACTCTTATCGGTGTGGACGAGTAAGTTAATCTAGCAATACAGTATTAATCGAGCTGTCATTGTCCGCCAACGATATAGTGATAGTGGACACTTTCGTTTTGCAGAGCTTACGTACACCATGCTCACCAGGCTTGTACCTGCAGGACAGGAGCTCAGCTTTCTCAAGGTGCTTGACCTGTGCGCTGATGTTTGCTTCAGTGAGGTTCAATTTCTGCGCCAGCTGAGAAATATCCATCTCGTCCTTGGAGAGAATCGTGAGGATTCTATACCTTGTCGGTGTTGCGAGGGCTTTGGTAATTTTATGGATCCGTTCTTCTTCTGTACTTTCAAGTGTTATGTCAATCATTTACAAATCCTCTTTAGGTGTATTTCTAAGGACAGAAAGTGGCTATATAAATCTTGCAATGGCAATCTAATTGACTCAATAGGCAACTATTAATATAGCATGTTAATGCAGGAGATAGTCCGCCGAAGATTTAAATAAATACCCAGTGTATAAATGTATAGACAAGAGGCTGTTCTAACGTTCTACCGATCGATCTTTCCTATTTAAATCATATACTACATCACGTTATTCAGGAGTGGCAATAGTAAAGATGTCCAGTGGGAAAAGAGGGGCAGGAGGTTTCGGCTTAAACCTCATGAGCTTCTGTAGTGGACGGATCACAAAGGGTACAATAACACCGCCCATGATAAACTGGTAAAACTCAGATAGGACGAACGGAAATTCCTTGGGAAATACATCGTTATAGAGCTGTCTCGTGAGCTCGTCTACTGCGTACTTTATTCCAAGTTCCTCAAGGGTGGAGATAATGTACTCATGGGCAGAGTAGCTCCTCCTGAAGATGTGGGAAAGCCAGTGGGCTAGCCGGGGTGGCTCGTACTCCGCCTCAATCTTACCGTTGGAAAAGACACGGAGGTGGAGCTCGGCATCCAAACCGTTGAATGTTGTGCGAATAATTTTCGAGAAGGTGACGTGTAGCTTCGGTACTTGAAGTGCAGGAGGAATGAAACCTAGATTATTGAGGTGTTCTACCAGAGCAGGAGAGTCCTTTGGTGAAATGTAGACACTCACATGCTCAGGAAGATGTTTCCAACCAATCACAACATATAACTATTTTACTAGAATAAAACACTATTGATACGAAAGACCTATGGCAAAAATATTGACGAAATTGTCACCCAAGCTGGAACTCTGCAGTTCCCTTTTTCTTCTCAAGCTTGTATAGATTCGACTGGAAGTTCTTCGCACCCTTGCTCTTCTCTACCTTGCGATCGAGATAGACGAGCACGTCCAGGTCACCGGTATAGTCAAATGTGATTTTTAGAGTTCCACCAGTGACCTTGGCGGAGTAGCTCAGCTTGCCATTCCCTCGAATATTTAGTGACTTGCAGCTCACACCCTCTTCCAACCACTTAGCCGGCATACCCTTCAGGAGGATGAGTTCCGATTCTCCCTTGTCATCCGCGAAGATATCCAATATAAGGTTGAGCCACTCGGCAGCAACCAGTCCGTTTGGAGAGTCACCAACTACTCCAGACTCTTTTCGATTCAGTATGCCCTCAGCCCATCCCTGATCATTCGTACGGTTATTAACCATGAAATCTATGATCTTCTCTACAGGCTCCAGTCTCTCGGCGAACCGAAATACCTGAGCCATCTGAATGGTCATAGTGCTCCCAAAAGCGTTCCAAGGATGAAATACCATGAAACCACCATCCCTCATGTAGTACTTCTCGAGCTGATCGAGGGTCTTGGTCAGTGGCGTAAAGTTAGAACCGAAGATGTTCAGGGGATAGAAACCATAGAGGTTGAAGAACATCATCGCATTCTCCTGCAGATCTGGACCCGCGGGAAGAAGTGAATACCTAGATGCGTGTTCGATCACAATTTCCATCAGTTGATTTTTAAACGTATCATAGTCGTTCTTAAGTTTCTCAACTTCACCCTTTCTACCCGCCAGATCGGAGAGCACGGCGCTAACTCCTAGGATGTATAGCATGTAAAAATCGTGAACGTAGTACCTGTCTTTTTTCCAGAAAACAGGATCATAAAGTGGTGGGTTACCCCTTGGCAGGAGACCCATTGACCCACCGCCACTACTCTTCGCCTCTATTTTGACCATCTTCAGGAATATATCTACGATTTTCTTTATGTCGTTGAGCCTCTCGCCTATCCAGTTTACTTCGTTGTGGAAGCGGTAGTGGTTCATAGCAGCGAGGACGAGGGATCCGTATCCATCCCACTGCTCTTGAATATCAACAAGACCTTCCTCGGTCATGTTGGACAGGATGTTGTTCAAGATAGGACGGACGATCTTCTCACCGTATCCTAGTCTGTCGAGAGCCCTCATCTGGAAGGCAAGAGCCGGGTACCACATGGTCTCCTGGGTGCTGGGTCCGTAAGTGATCTCGTTGATAGCGATATCGGAGAGAGACCTTAGCACGATGGCACTATTCCGGTACAGGGTATTAACCAAGTCATCAGGAGTGGTGATCTCTGGGAGATGTTCCATCTCCTCCTCCCAGTCGTACTCCAAATCATCTGGATCGGGTTCCTCGGGGTCTTCTCCCTCGAGTGGGATAAGTAGTCTGGGGGTGGATCTCACGGGGAAGACACCTGCCCATGAAGCAGCTTGGCATTCGCACTTCACGGTTGAGTTCTGTATCTCATGATTAATTCTCTTACCAGCACTTCCCATCATTGCTGGAAGAACTAGATATTTTATGGGAGAAATATTTATCCTGATCTCTGGATGATCTGCGGGTCGGACAATCTTTGATTTTAGATCAAATTCAATGCTGTCGATGCTTGTCAGTCCATCTTGGTCGAATGGAATAATGGTCACCAGCAGACTATGTGTCTGGAAGCCACGAAGGACATTGACTGCGAGGCTCTCGTTCCCATCTTCATCAACTCCAGCGACGCATTCATAGATGATCTTATCGCCATCAATTGTCCAATCAACGGTGACAATTGGGTATCCATCCTCATGAAGATTGACCTCAATCTCACCGATCTCGGAGTTATAGACGGGTTTGTCATCTAGGAGAACCCCGAATAGAAGGGTGTAGCTCTTCGGGTTTGGGATCACTCCTCCCCTGTAATCCACAACTGGTTCGTGAATGGATTCAGGATGCCCCAAGAGGTAATAGTTTCTTCCACTGGAGTTGACAATTACAGGAGAAGTTGCGAAACTACTGATATTTCGACCTTCAGGGATGAGCTGCTCATGGAGCCATCCGGGAAGTACCAGCGCGTTCTGACCGATAGAGAAGTACTGCTTGGTCAACCAGCTCTTGTTCAAGAGTTCTTCTATGCTCTCGACTGCCTGCTTGCCAAACGGGTCACCTCCAAGAAACAGGTTCTTGGACTTCTCAAAGGTATCTTTGGTGATCTTAATTTCGTCTTCCATTAATTGAACCAACTTTAGGCGATTCTGAGACTATAAGTAATATATGTAGAGGACTCAAATTCTGCACAATTATATTAAAAAATTAGTGCAACTGCCCACAAATCACGGCTTAATTCTATAAGTTAGAGAGTGCCCCTCCCTTTTTACCAGTCTTCAACAGTTGGAAAAGGTATAAATTGATCCCTTATTACAATCGATAGTAATCCGGAATTGTGATCTTGTGAAGGAATTTAAGATATACGTCCCAGAGCGGAAAGAAGCAATTATTGATGAGTTCATCAAAGAGTATGAACTCCATAGGCAAAAATTCAAGAGTGAAAATGGAGTCCTGTTTGTTCTCTCGATTGCAGATGACAAGTCCAATGCACTACTCCATGAGTTGAAAATTAGGGGAGTCGGCGATGTCTTTGGAGACATCACGATTATCCCCATCAGCACTTACCTATCCAGTAACAAGAGAGAGGACAAGATCGCACGATCTAGTGGAGCACATGTAGAGGAGATTCTTTCAGTCCTTGAGGAGTCATCTGTCGTAAACAACAACTTCATCTCCTTGGTCATCCTATCGTCTATCCTCGCAGCCTTTGGTTTAGTAGACAACAATGTGGTTATCATCATAGGCTCCATGATCGTAGCGCCTTTGATGGGTCCCATAGCCCTTACATCATTGGGAACCATCACTCCAGGGAGAGGATATCTGAAACGTGGTTTGATAGCAGAGATAACAGGGATTGGTCTGACAATCATAGTCGGATATCTCGTTGGAGTGATAGAGCAGATAGGCAAGCCTGGAGGAGTGGAGGTATCCAAGGAGATGATTGCAAGAACTGTACTCAATAACACTGTCGTCATATTCTCCCTGGTATCAGGGATTGCAGCTGGACTAATTATTGCCAAAGGCTCTAACCTTTCAATAGTGGGTGTTGCGATTGCGGCGTCACTTGCACCTCCAGCAGCGACCATAGGGTTGTATCTTGCTGCCGCAAATATGATTAAGGCGCTGGAAGCCTCCCTGCTCCTAAGCCTCAATATTTTGGCCATTAACTTTGCCTGTTCCCTTATCTTTCTGATTTACAAACTACCTCAAAAAGCTGGATCCTCAAAGAGGCAGTCAGATAAAGCGTCGAGGATGAGCAGGATCAATATCTTCCTTGTGGGTTCATTGTTCATTGCAGTAGCAGCATTCTCTATCGCCCTACCATCGCTCTATAAATAGTACAACGAGCAGCGAATTAGATCAGAAGAAAAATAGAACTCTAACTTTAATTTTAAAATACCTAGCGTCATCTGTAAATTATCGGATTAGTTACTCTTAGCAGTTACTAATCATAAGAGGGATAATAATGAGTCTAACAGGACAACCAGTTATCATATTGAAAGAAGGAACCCAGCGTACTCGTGGAAGAGATGCGTTGAGGAATAACATCCAGGCCGCCAAGGTTATCTCCGAGGCAGTGAAGTCCGCTCTTGGTCCCAAGGGTATGGACAAGATGCTCGTCGACTCATTTGGCGATGTCATCATCACCAATGATGGAGCTACCATCCTCAAGGAGATTGACGTGCAGCACCCTGGAGCAAAGTTTGTTGTGGATCTTGCAAAGACCCAGGACTCGGAGGTCGGTGACGGAACCACAAGTGTGGTTGTGCTTGCCGGAGAACTCCTGAAGAGAGCGGAGGAACTTCTTGACCAGAACATCCACCCCTCGATCATCGTCGAGGGTTACAGGATGGCTAGGGAGAAGGCACTCGACCTCATTAAAGAGATAGCAACAGAGATCTCTGATGAAGACAGGAAGATCCTGACCAACATCTCCAAGACGTCCATGTCCTCCAAGGTGGTCAACGTCGAGGAGAAGATGCTCTCCGACATCGTTGTCGACGCAATCCTCGCAGTAAAGAAGGAAGTTGGAGGCAGTGTGGTCGCGGACATCGACGACATCGTTGTTGTGAAGAAGTCAGGAGAGTCACTAAGTAACACACAGCTGTTCGAGGGTCTTATCCTTGATAAAGAGGTTGTGCACTCAGACATGCCCACTTCGATCACCAATGCTAAGATCCTTGTGGTCAACACTGGTCTTGAGCTGACCAAGACCGAGTTCGATGCAAAGATCTCAATTAGCACACCCGATGAAGTCCAAGCCTTCAAGGCCAGAGAGGAGCAGATGCTCAACGACATGGCAGAGAAGATCATCAAAAGCGGTGCAAATGTTGTCCTCTGCCAGAAGGGTATCGACGACAAGATACAGGCTCTTCTCGCACAGGCAGGTGTCATGGCGATCAGAAGGGTGAAGAAGAGTGACATCGAGAGAATTACGACTTCCACCAGTGCAACTATTGTCACCAACCTCGACGACATCGAATCCAGCTATCTTGGTAAGGCAGAACTAGTCGAGCAGAGGCTGATCGCTGGTGACGAGATGATCTTCATCACAGGTGTTCCCAACTCCAAGATCGTCACTCTTCTCATTAGAGGAGGAACCGACTTCGTTCTTGATGAGTATGAGAGATCCATCCACGACGCACTCTGCGTGGTCAGAAACATTGTGGAGGACAAGCTCATCGTGCCTGGTGGTGGTGCGATTGAACACGATCTTGCAAGAAGGCTCACCGAATTCGCAGAGAAGCAGGATTCCAAGATACAGCTCGCAGTGAAGGCATTTGCAGACGCACTCAGGGTCATCCCAAGAACACTGGCTCAGAACGCAGGTCTCGATCCTATCGAGATCGAGGGTAAACTGAACAAGAAGTTCTCCGAGGGTAAGACAACATTTGGAGTACACCACGACAAGGGTATTGCGGACATGCAGAAAGCTGGTATCATGGAACCCTCAAGGGTTAAGTATCAGGCGATATCCTCTGCCGCAGAGGCAGCCATCATCCTCCTGAGGATCGACGATATTGTCAGTGCCAAGGACCTTGGTGGTGGCAATGGTCAGATGCCCCAAGGTATGGATGGCATGGGCGGAATGGGCGGCATGGATGGTATGGGCGGAATGGGTGGCTTCTAGAAACCAAGTATTATTAGATCATAAAACCATACCAGATATGTGAGAAAGACTTTCTTACTTTTACTACTGATATTCACAGTACCAGTAAATTCTTCGTTACTTGACACTCTTCGATCTGATTCAGAAGTAAGTAAGGAGAGAATCGAAGACGCTGTGCGCTACCAACTCGATTTAGGACCCCGAATTCCCGGCAGTGATGGCGCCAGGAATTTCCAAGAGTGGATAATCTCACTTTATGAACAGAATAGTGTGTGGAATGCATACATCTTACCCTTCACCTACAAGGGGATAAATATGGCCAATATCCTGATCACCCGAAACGGTACAGACTTTCCTAAATACCTTATTGGTGCACACTACGATACCCGAGCTAGAGCAACTCAAGAGGATCCAGATGTTCCCGTCATGGGAGCTAATGATGGAGCTTCAGGTGTAGCTGCAGTTCTCGAGATGACATCTCTCCTCTCAGCATACGATAGCTCCGACATTGGATTCCTCCTAATTGATGCCGAGGACCAAGGATATGACGGGAAGGGGTTCGGTATTGATGGCTGGGATTGGATAGTGGGATCAACATATTTCGTGGAGAACCTTGAGCAGGAGAAACTTAACAGGCTAGAATACTTTATCCTCCTTGACATGATAGGTAATCCCGACTTAATCCTCGAGTACGAAGGTTACAGTACCGACTGGTTGAAGGAGGATGTATGGGAATATGCACAGTCACTCGGATACAATAATACTTTCATCCCTGAGTACGGTGTCTCCCTCATTGATGATCACCGCCCCTTCCTTGACTACTCGATTGATGCGATCGACATCATAGATTTCAGAGGATACAAGGAATGGCACACGACCAAGGACACCATGGAGTCAATAAGTATAGATTCCATTGCAATTGTCACTGATGTAGTCACAAACTACTTGATTAGCTCCCTTGGGCTGGAAAAAGTCACCTCCTCAGAAGAGATTGTAATCACCTCATTCCCACCTGCTTCCTCAACTTCCGAGAGTACAACGTTCTCCCTCTCTGCATTCTTCGCAATCTTTGTCATGGGGGTTGTCATTCGTTCGAGACAGAGTTTGGTTAATTTATAAATCGATAATACCTCTCGGAATAATGGCAGAACATCTGACAAATCTAAAAGGAAACCACAGAGGCGATTACACCATCTACTATCAAAAGGGAGACAAGATCGAGAAGCTCTCAGATTGTGACATCTACGTTCTTGACAATGTGGGTGTAACCTTCAAGGACAAGAGTAAACTCGGCAAGGACAGGAGAAGATTCATCCCCAGCTTCAAGATAGTCATGATAGAGCAGGAGTTTCTATAAAATCCTAAACCAAACCTTTATATCAAAAAATGATATATGGTGAACTATGAAACTAGAACTCAAGATTGAGGGTATGACATGCAATTCATGCTCCAACGCAATAACCAAGAGATTATCGAAATTTGACTTCACCAGCGACATCCACATTGATCATGAGGCTGGAACAGGGACCCTCGAGGTGACTGATCCTGTTGAGGATCACAAAGAGCAAGTCGTGAAAGCTATTGAGCAGATAGGCTACAAGGTTATTCAATAGATATTATCCCATAGAAATTGGCCTGATTTCTATACGATCGTCTTCCAGTATAACCTCAGGCCTACCCCTACCGAATCTCCGGGAAGTTCCGAGAGGAAAGATCACGAACTCTTTACGAATAACCCTTGGATCAATGTAAATAGCGCTTACTGTTTCCGACAACCCCACAGGACAGATACCACCAGCAGGATAACCACAGACTTCTTCGAGTTCACTGTTGGGTATGTATTTCCAAGCTTTGGTCCCTCCTTCATCCAACGCCACCAACGTCCTCTTATCGACTCGACTCCCACCAGTGAACACGCAGGCAATAGTATTGCCAGAGTACTTGTTCCTAAGGACCATCACCTTGATGACATTAAAGCGCTCGATCCCGAAATACTTGCTAATGTCGTGAACATTTTCTAGCGACTTCTCGGTCTCCATAACCTCAATTTTGCCATCAGTGAAAAGGGATTCCATAACTGATCTTCTACACTTCTCCTATAAAATCCATTATTGCTACCTTCATCAAATAGAACAGCTCGTTAATGTTCTCACCAGTCACGCAAGAGGTGTAGATCACATGGACAGTCCGTTCCTTCATTTCATCGAGGACCAAGAGCCTTTCCTTAAGAAATTCATGAATGGGTTTTGTGTCCTTGATCAGGTCTATCTTATTGCCAATTAGAAAGAGAGGGATCTTACCATAGGCATTTGTCGTGTGCATGTCAATCTCGTGGATCAACTCGATCATCGTTTCTAGATTCTGTTGGTATCTCGTGACGTCGAATACGATTATTCCCGCGTAGGAGTTCCTGAGGTACTGCCTTCTGAACTTCTTGAAATTGTTGCTGGGATCCACCTCCCATATCGAGAAGACAAAAGTTCCATCGGGAAGTGTCAGTCGCTTGACCGAGAAGTCCCCTCCTATTGTCGTCTTGTGGTCATGGAGGAAGCTGAGACCCATGAAGGATCTACGGATACTTGTCTTACCCACTCCTGAAGATCCAACCATACATACCTTGAATGTGAAGTCCACATCCTCCATATCTAAGCGGAGATTTTTCAGGATTTTATATCTTCGTTACTGAACAGGTTGAGTGCACTACCAGTCTGCCCAACCAGATTTTTTCTTCTTCTTCTTACCACTGGGTACATCAGGTCTTCCCCTGTCCTCGGTGACAGGTGAGGGGATGGAGTTGTCTGCGGTACCCGCAAGCTTAGCTATGTCCGATGGTTTGAAGCCAGGTCCTTCCTCGATGATATCTGGATTCTTTGGTGGAGGGATGACAGGTTTTTGAGGATCGACATGAGATATTGGCTCCTTCTGCTTCTTCTTCAGGATCTCACTGGGTTTGACCCAGTCGTCACCTGTGGATATATCATCTCGACTCGGCTCATGCCATTCCGTGGTCTGGGTGTCTATTCTCTCACGGGGTACCTCTTTCGATAGCGGGGGTCTACTCCTTGCGGGTGGAGCGGGAGCAGCAGATGTTTGTGGGACAGACGATTTAGGAGCTGCAGAGGATGGAGGAGGTGGGCTTTTCGTAGATTTACCAATGGAAGGAGCAGGTACACTGGTCTCGGGTGCTTTTATCTCGGCAATCTCAGTAATGTACGCCTTGGACTTCTTCTCACCCTTCTTTTCCGTCTTAGCAAAACTGGCGGTTTTCTGAGATCGTACCGGGATTTGTGGAATACCGTCAAGTATCTGCGTATCTTGAGCCCACTTGAGATTGGCTGGTTGAGCATCTCGATCTATGAGTAGTTCCCAGTGACTTGACGGAGCTTCCGCGTAAGCATCTAGGTATGAACCAACATCCGAACTGAAGGTAGTAGTGTTCAGTCGCATCCTCGTTTTAAGGACAGCGATGGGAGCTACTTCGACAGACGCCGGAGCTTCTGCAGCAGGTTGGGTTGTCTGTACAGGCTCCTCGATGAACTGTTCTTGATCTGTGGCGGAGATGACTTCAGCAGATTTGGCCGAGACCTCGACGATCTCTTCAGCTTGAATGGACCTGACCTCCTCCCAGTTGAATCTCATATTTAACATGTTCTTCCCATCTTCTTCTGTCACCTCGAAATTAGCCTTAATTTTTGCATCACCAACATTCATAGTGACATGGGTGAATCCGAGAGGGAGTTCAAGGTTCCGAGATTGCCTGAGATTTAATGTCAGCTCCTCTAGAAAGGCAACTAGCTCGTCTGCTGTGAAGTCAATGTTCGCACTGAAGTCCATTGTTAAATTCCCTAGAGCATAGTACTATATTACAGTTTTCTCAATTCAATGGCTGTGTGGAAATTACAACAGTGTCTGGCACATGTTGATGTAGTTCTCAATGTCCTTGAGTGCTCTATTGCCCAGATCAATGATCGTGACGTTCTCACAATCATTAGCCTCTTCAATTGCCATGAGGAAGGAGGCTCGTGCGTCCTCAAACAGATCAACAGCTTCCTGATATTGCTCATTGTCGTAGAGCTGAACACCTGTTGCCTGCTTGGCCATACCTTCATAGTAATACTTCTGTGAGGTAAATGTCTTTTGAAGCGTTTTATTCCCGTATGCGCCAATAAGAGCAATGGCTTTATCAATCTCCAATGAACCCTCGGTGAAGTACTTGGCTGCATCCTCAAGGTTGTCGAGAACCTTGAATGCTTTGTTACCCTCAGCTTCAAGAATAGAGGCTTCCAGAACTGTTCGCATCGAGAGCAGGAACCGTCGTGATGCTGAGTCAGCAGCGATCTGTGAGGCGCGGGTGTAGAAGAGGATCGCCTGCTTGTAGAAGGTGATCGCATTGTCATAGTCTCCCTCTTCAGAGGCGATAATCGCCTTGTTTCCAAGGATCTCTGCCTTTACGAGTATCCGTTCTTTCGTGAGATCGTCGAGCATGTTCTCCACCATCTCAGCCTCACGTTGATTCTTCATATCAATGAAGGCAGCCTGTTTGATCTTGAGCCGAGCTTTCATCATCAGCTTCTTCGCTTCGAAGGAGTCCGTCTCACGTTTGAGCTCGCTCTGATCCTGCCAGTACACAGACTCTACCTTTAGCGCTCGGGCATAACCAACTATCGCAGAGATTGTCTCTCCCATCTCGGTTGCAATCTTGGTCTCTGCATTGAAATGTTCGAGAGCTGACGAGAGAAGGTTCTGTCGAGTCTTAGGATCCTTGAACTGCATGGCCTGGGAAAGACTGATCATTCCCTCGATCCTTTGCAGTATCCGATCTGCCAGAATGTCCAGACGTGCCTCGATACCTCGGCTTCTCTCGAACCTCTGTATGAACTTCTTGCTCTCGGCGTACTTCATCTGCGCATCGATGTAGTTCCTGTCCCAGAACAGAATATCACCATCCACTAGCTCCTTCATTCCCTCAAAGAAGTACGAGATGACCTTGGAGTTTACGTCATCCACTCCTTTTTTCAGGTAGTGATCGTGAAGATCAGCGTAATAGTCACTGAATTCAGTATAGTTGGGCTCATTACCATCGTAATTTCTGAAGGTGATCTCATACTCCTCTAGACCAAGCACGTATTTACCTCATTGTCGGTATTAATAATCTTGTTCAATAGAGGACGAACATAAAGACGGAAAACACAGACACTAAGGATATGAACAGGATGTCGACTAGCGAGAAACTAGAAGCTTCGAGTGGTAGGTATCGGTGAGCGCCCGTCCATCCCCTCACCATGAGTGTGTCTGCGTACTCCTTGCTTCTAACAATAGCTCTCCCGTAAGCAATTACCAGAAGTTTGACCACAGCGTCTGAGTAATACCGAATACTCGCAATTTTTCCAGAAGGAGCGTTCCTGAGGTAGAGCTTAGATGTGACCTGCAGTTCTTCAAGGACGAAGATACTTTGTCTGTACGTTGATACTATGATCCAAGAGAGAAGCGGTGGTAAACGAATGGATAGGAGCCCTGAGAGAAGGTCGTCTGGTGTGGTGGATCTACTGAGTGGGGAGAAGGCAAGGGTGATGCTGACCAACCTGATAGTGGTGGAAAGTGCAAGATTAATTCTTGTGGACAGATTGAATGAGAAGAGAAAGATGAAGACGGAGAGCGGTACGACGACTAGGAGGTGTCTGATACTGTAAATCATTCCTGAAGTCCTGCGGATACCGTATATGATGAAATTGACGAAAAATATCCCCACAAGAACGATGAGGACGGGGAGCAAACCACTTTGGAGGACTACAAGGATAGAAAAGCTTAAACCGATGAAGAGCTTGGTGACTGCATTGAGTTCGGTGGCCAATCCCCGCTCAAGCTCACCCACAACGAGGATGTTATGCATGATCACCCCTCCTATAATCTTCAAGGTTGAGCAGAAGTGAGGAATTACGCAACAAATCATTTCGTAGAAGCTCATCGTTCGTGGTTAGAATGATTAGCCGATCTGCTATATTATCTTTAATCATCCCCACCAGTTGAGTTCTGTTCTTCTCATCGAGCCCGTAGTTAGGTTCGTCAAGAAGAATTACAGATCTACCGGAATTGAAAGCTAAGGTGAGTGCAAAGAGTTTGAGTTCTCCAGGAGAGAGTGAGAGTGGCACTCGATCGAGAATGGGCTCAATACTGCTGGGTGGAGCTTTATCAGAAACTGCATACCATTCCTCACGTATGGTCGGTCTCCAGAACATCAGATGTGAGTCTTGGAGAACAAGATAGGAGTCCTCCCTCATCCAATCAGGAATTCTACCTCTCTTTGGTTTAAGAATTCCTCCAAGAGTGAGTAGTAAAAGCGTCTTCCCCGAACCGTTACGCCCGTTGACCATGACCAAACCCCTGTCTGGAAGGACTAGATCCTCGAAGAGGAGCAAAGGGTTGTCATATCCGAGTTCAAGGAAATTGAGGCTCATTGGTACACCTCGGAACTCTACCCTAACTGGGTCCATAGGTTTTGGATACACGGGTGTGAAACTCCGTAACAACCCATCCGATAGTTTGTAGGATCTGTCTACCAACTCGTCCAGACCCATGATATTGTGGCTCACTATTATGAGAGCAATTCCCCTCTGCTTGATAAACCTCAGTCCATCAATCAGTAGACCTCGATTCTCGGAGTCTAACAGAGCAAAGGGTTCGTCCAGCAGTATCAGATCTGCGTCCATTGAGAGATTGACCAGTGAGATGATGAACTGCTGCTGACCGCTTGAAAGTCGATGAGGATCCTGATCGAGAAGATCAACTATACCATATGTCTTAGACAGTTCTTCTATTTTATTCCGCCTAACTGACCTACTGACCCTCCTGAATGACAGTGGGGTGACAAGCTCTTCACGAACACTGAATGTGAGCACTTGGGTCTGTGGTCTCTGACTGAGATACCCAACTGAAAGCTTACTCTTTAGCACCCGTCCTTCCTTAATGGAGAACGTCCCCGGCCTGTGAAGCTGAAGTACAGCCTTGAACAATGTCGTCTTTCCAGATCCATTATTACCCTGTATCAGGATAACCTCTCCTGCTCTAACCTTGAGGTCGATACCTTTTAGAATTTCATCATCAGATTGAGAGAATCGAAGTTTCAAACCTTCAATCTTAAGAACTGTGTCCGTTATAGGTTAACTCACCTATAGAATTATAAATACTCCACGATACATTGATTTGCGATGTACGAGACCAAGGATTTTGAATCAGTGAACTTCAAGCAGACCCGGGAGGTATCGTTCATCATTCAGTTCTCTGCGGTAACAGTCGCTGTAACCGCTCTACTCATAGGAATTCCATCGGTAGAGATTATCACCTTGTCGATCTTTTTCGCAGGCTTCATCTTCAGATTCAGGTTCTCAGTAAAGTTGCTACTCGCCATCACTCTCTCTTGGGAGGTTGTTGCAACAATGGTCTTTGGCTTCAGCGGTTATATATTCCCGTTCAAGATCCTCGGGTGGTTCGTGGTTCTGTTTCTTGGAAGAGCCTCACGATCACTCAACATAGAAAAGACATGGGAATTCGCGATCTTAGGAGGTTTCTCTGCTCTGGTATGGGATTTAGTAGTGCTCTTGGCGCTCCCGATAACCTTGGGCAATTCAGAGAATTTCCTTCCCTTGCTCTTTTCCTCTTTCGTGTTCGGGATACCATTCACGGTCATCCACGTGGTCAGTAACACCTACCTATTCTCACTTATCCCTGTGATTACCAAAAGTTTGATCCCTCACCTATCCGAGGGATATCCCGAGCTATTGCTGGAGGGAACCAAGTGAAGAGCAAGCAGTTGATCCTACCACTCATGGCTCTGGTGGTTGTGTCGGTCCTAGCTGGTGGCTACTACATGTACACCTCGCAGATCTATGATGAGGCCCTCCCCGGAACGTTTACCCTGAGTATTTATTATGCAGGTCTTAAGGACAATCGAACCTTGGATATCAAGGTAACAGGACAGGAGAATCTTTTTGACATCATGAATTCAAATCTTGATATTGAGTACGAGACCTATACTGGTCTCGGTCATCTTGTAACTGGTATAGACAGGGTAGTCTCAAATGTGAACATCAGTAACTACTACTGGATATTCTATGTTAATGGAGTAAAGTCAAACGTCGGAGCAGACCTTGTGATCCCTGCGGAGGGTGATATCATTCAGTGGAATTACGAGCCGTTCTCACCCTAGTTCGAGAAGAGCTCGTGGTCATCAAGTGAGGACTGGCTCAGCCTTTTGAGCAACCTGCTGAATTTCTTCCGTTTGATCTCGTGAAAGAGTGAGTCCCTTCCCTCCATATCAAATGCGTAAACAATCTGGTCTCTCAACACATCGACATCAGCGAGTTCCTCGATAAAGTTCTCAAAGTACTTGCTTGACTTGGCGTCCTCAGGAGATATCTTTCCATTCCGAGTTGCTTGCCTGAGCTTGATTGTAGCTTGAAGTAACTCACCTAGCTCCTCAATCATCTTGTCAATCTGATGATCCAGTCCGAAAGCCTCTAGCGCCTTCTGGATAATCATCCGTTTCTCTTCGTCCTCCATCTCTCAATCTGGCAATAGATCAACTATTAATTTAATGTATAGGTTATTACACTAATCCTTCTGATGTTATCCTAAACTTTGCCGTACGACTTGCCAAGTTCGGGGAATCACGAACCATGACCAGCTTGAGGTTATCGTGTTCCGTCTTGAACTCCAGCCGGTGGGTGGTCCCATGTGCAACTATGTTACCTCCGGCGGCAACATTCTTCCACTCACCCTTTTCCTTCCTACCCATTACCTGATTTGTAACGAGGATGGGGATATCGTACTCGATGGCAAGCGAGAGAAGATCACGGAGATGCCGATTGATCAACTGCTGCCGACGCTGTAGATCCTCACCAATATACTCTGCTCTGAAGAGAGCGGTCAAGGAGTCAACGACCACCAGAGAAAGCTCGTCAATGCTCAGGTTCTCCCTGATTTTGTCCGAGATCCTGAGCTGCTGATCGGTGTTGTGAGCTTCAACCGTCAGGATATTTCGGAGAGCCTCTTTGGGCATGTCCTTGATGAAATCCAGTATGCGACTCGGCCTGAATGTTCCCTCAGTGTCTACGAAGATCACCTTCCCTCCTTCCCTCAATACCTGTGCAGTGCACTGGAAGCAGAATTGGGTCTTCCCAGAGGCAAAGCTCCCATAGACCTCCGTGATTGCCCGAGGCTCAAGCCCACCCCCTAGTATCCGATCGATGTCGGGAAGACCTGTACTTACTGGCTTTGTCTCTCGGTTAAGGAGGTCAAGCGCGTTCTGGATCTTGATTTCCACCGGCGGAGTATACTCCTCCATATCGGTCTTTGGCTCCTCTGCCGGAACAGTACTTGAATCACTCCTGAAGAAGGAGACGTCGGTCCCGTTCTCGAGTTTCTTGACCTCGGTGGACTGGCCCTCATCGGACTGGATTTCAGTGACATCCTCCGACTCCCGCCTATCCTTCTTCTTGAGGTGCTTCTCGAAAAGGTTCACACATCAATTTGTCTCTAACAGAATATGTACTTTTTCCTCGAAGGACAAGGACCATCGAGGGATCAAAACTTCCATAATGATCAAGATACCTACTTACACTATGGACACTCTTGAGATCGAGTTGATTCTTCAAGACCTAGGTTTGAGTCGGTACAAGAAGGATGTTTTAAGTCGAGATACCAACCGTATAGAGAATGGACGACTGGTCTCACTCGATCTCTCAGGACTAGCAATCAGCAACATCCCCAAGGGTCTTTTCACCGGTTTCGAGTTCCTTCGATACCTTGATCTCTCGGACAATAGAATAGGTTCCCTCCCGAGGGATCTGTTTCACTCTCAGATACGCTTGGAGCATCTTGATCTCAGCAAGAACAGACTTACATCAATACCGGTTGAGAGCTTCAAGAGACTTGTGAATCTTAGAGTATTGGACTTGTCGAACAACAGGATAGGGAACTTCCCAGATTTCACTAAGCTGGAAAAGCTTGAGGTTCTGAACCTATTCGAGAACCCAATTCACAACCTGACAGAAGGCGCTTTCAGTAACTTATCCGAGCTAAAGACCTTGAACATTCGGCAGTGTGAGCTTGTCCAGCTTCCAGAGCTTATATTTTCTGATCTCAGTAACCTTAGGATACTAAATCTCGGTGTAAACAACCTTAAGGTTCTAGGAAAGAATATCTTCATGACGCTGAAGAACTTGGAGGAGCTATATCTGGATATGAATAAATTATCCGACATCCCCGATCTTACCAACAGTCCGAATCTCCAACGTCTGTGGTTACAGGGTAATGAATTAGAATATGTCGCCCTCAAGAACTCATTTAGGGGTCTTGAAAAACTCACACACCTTTTTCTCAATGAGAACAGAATCGAGTTTATAGAACGTAACCTCTTCGGTGATCTTATCTCTCTTCAGTTTCTCCTGCTCAACGGTAACAGAATCAAAAGGCTTGAGGGGGAGACTCTTGAGTCACTGAACAACTTAGAGGAGCTATGGCTGATGGACAATCCCATCGACGAAGCAGGGCTCTACAGGGGAAGTGAACAGGTTTCAAAGGTCATTGAAAGGCTTAAGGGCTCAGCATTCCTAAGGGATCAGGTCATGTCGGTACTCCGTCCACTCTCAATTGAAGAGATGGTTGAGGACGTGATAAAGAGAGAAGGGACCAAGTTTAGAAGGCAGAAACTTGTTGCAATAGACCTTTCAGGTCTTGGAATAGAGGATATCGAGAGGGACGTATTCGCAGAGTCACCCTATATAGAAGAACTAAACCTGAGCGATAACAGGATTTCAGTCCTCAAAGCAGGATCTCTTGATCACCTCCCGGGTCTAAGAGTTATTGACCTATCGAGGAATCAGATGACTAGGATCCAGAGGGGCGTATTCCATCACAGGGAATTGAAGGTTGTGGACCTAAGCGCCAATAACCTACCCAAGGGATGGAACAGAAGGTTCGATGACGAATTCGACCTCTCTGAATTTTTGGATTTCCTCGACGCAAACATCAAGGCTTACGAGACGCTGACAACTCTTGTTCAAGAATTTAATCTACCAGACAACATCTTGGACTCTCACTACACACAGGTCTTGCGGGGAGAGATCATAAGTTTAGACCTGAGCGAAGCGGGTTTAACCGAGGTGCCAAGTATGGTGGAAGAGATGACATCACTCAAACAGCTGAGACTCAATTCCAACCAGCTTAAAGAGATCAAGATATCCCTCCCCAACCTCGAGCTGCTCGATGTTAGGAGAAATGATGTCAAAGAGGTAGAGATCCAGCTACCGAGCTTGAAATTCCTATATCTGAGTGATAATCCACTTACGAAGCTTCCGAACCTGCGAAATTCAACCGAGCTATTACAACTGGATGCTGAGAACCTCCAGCTTGAAGAACTGGACGATGAGGTGTTCACCCATAACACCAAGCTTCTGGAGCTCAACTTGAGGAACACGGGGATAAAATCACTCCCCCAATCTATCCTGAGTAAGCAAGAGGCTCTTGAACATCTCGATCTCTCAGAAAACCAAATCAGGTCACTTCCTCAGGATTTATTCAACTCCACAAAACGACTGCTCTACCTCAATCTATCGGGGAATCCTTTAGGTGAATTGTCAATTCTACTCCAAGGGAACAAGGAGATACTTCAGTTCATTCAGGAGTTGGTAACCAAGACCTAGGAATTACGCCTGAGAACCACGAGCTACTGAAATCATGAACAGGAGTCCTTCCTTCACACTCACTGCGAAGTAGTAGATCGCGAGGAAAAAGAGGGGGGAGAGAAAGAACAGACCATAAAAGGTCATTACCTCAGGTGTAAGATTTGGGTAAATGGAGGTCATGTCCCAAGTTCCAGTCCTGAAATTGTTGAATATTGTAGTTATGAGCCACATCGCTAAGAGTGATAGGATAAAGATAGCTACGTAGACTAGATCCTTCTTGGTGTAGTGCTCGACTTCTTCGTTACTCATCTTCAGTTCCATCCGTGAAATCTCCAAAGAAAAACCTTACCACCTGTCTCAATCCGTTTGATTGCACGTATTTAGACTGATAGCTACTTCAGAGTTGATTTTTTATTAGGATAGCTCTATAAGTCAGTTCGGTGCTCTAGTAAGATATGGTCAGTTGTCCGTGGATCAAATTTGTGTTCTGCAACTCCAAAGGTCAACAGATCAGAGTAGGTCCTAGGATCACTGTAGAGCATTACATAGAGCACAACGGGGTCAAGCTCGACGTCTTTGGATTCTCAGTGAGAGGCAGAGGTAGTGAAATCTTCGCCTATGAGCTGAATGTTGATTTAAGTGGATACGACAAGCATATGACGATCCACCAGATCGTTGGAGACTCCTTCCAAGAGGTCAATCCTACCATCGATCTGGGAATATCTTCATAACATCTTTTGTGTAGATAGGGTATGGACCATTTCTTTGTCGACCCAGATATCAGGAAGGCCAAGACCCTCCCCGGTAGATACTACTACAGCAGGGAGATATTCGAGCAAAGCAAGGACACGATATTCAGACGATCATGGATTTACACCTGCGACTTTGAGGATATCAAGACACCCGGATCAGTATTCCCTAAGATACAGCTACCGGGTTTCTTGGACGAGCCAATCCTGCTGACAAGAGACTTCGACGACTGTGTGAACTGTGTCTCCAATGTGTGCACACACAGGGCGAATCTGGTTCAGGAGCAGGCAGGGAATGAGAGGGCTCTGAGGTGCAGATACCATGGAAAGAAGTTCGACCTCAAGGGCAAGTTTATCTCGATGCCCGAGTTCGAGGAAGCAGAGGGATTCCCAACAGAGGAGGACAATCTTAGACCCGTCGAGTTCGGCATCCTCGGTGACAAACTGGTCTTCAGCTCTTTGTATCCAGAAAAGAGTTTTGAGCAGTTCCTCAGACCTGTGATCGACAGAGTGGGATTCCTCCCAATCAATGAGTTCACCTACGACCCCAATCGGTCGAGGGATTACCTTGTCAATGCCCACTGGGCACTCTATTGCGACAACTACCTCGAAGGATTTCACATTCCCTACGTGCATCCTTCACTCAATGAGGTCTTGGACTACGGAAGCTACACCACCGAGCTGTTCGATGGTGGCAATCTCCAGCTTGGCATAGCGGAGGGAGGAGAGCTCACCTTTGATCTCCCTAAGGACCATATAGACTACGGAAAGGAAGTGGCTGCGTACTACTATTGGCTGTTTCCGAACACGATGTTGAACTTCTATCCTTGGGGACTCTCCCTAAATGTCGTGCACCCAATCGAGACAAATCGGACCAAGGTCAGTTTCAGGACATATGTCTGGAAAGAAGGTCTGTTGGGAAAAGGAGCAGGAGCAGGACTCGACCGGGTGGAGAGAGAAGACGAAGAGGTGGTCGAGAGCGTGCAGAAAGGCCTGGGATCAACCGGATATAGTAGGGGGAGATTCTCACCCCGTAGGGAGCAAGGAGTGCACCAATTCCACAGAATGCTCTCTGAACGAATAAGCAGAAATCATTAGAAGCACCTAAGAATATCTACTAGGTAGATAGCACATGGCCAAGAAGATTTGCTTCGTCTCTCTCAATTCCAAGATACTTTTCGAGAAGGAGCAGAAATTCTCGGGTGGAGCCGAGATACAGCAGTTCTATCTGGCCAAATTCTTCAGAGAGCATGGCTGGGATATCAGTTTCGTCACTGGTAAGATATACGATAGAGTAGAGAGTGATTTCAGGATCTTCGAGACCATAGAGATTGAGAACTTCCGGAGAAGGGGGAGATTATTCAGAATCAGCAGGATGTCCTTCCTCTTCTTCTCTCTTTTCTGGTCGATACTCAGATCCAGAGCAGACATTGTCTACCTCAGGGGATTCACCCCCGTGTCAGCCTTGAGCTACTACTACTCACGGTTATTGAGGAAGAAAGTGGTCTTTGTGGCGGCTAACGACAAGGACCTCCTACCTGAGAAACACGGAAAATTTATGAGATGGGCTATGAGAATGCACCGGGGAGTGAACAGGGTGATCATGATCAATAAGGGTCAAAAACACCTGACGGACATTCTTGGTGTGAAGAACCCTATCTTCATACCTAATTTCATACAACCTGACCACAGGGTGGAGTCCATGAAGATCACTGGTGACATTATCTTATGGATAGCAGGATTCAGACCGATCAAAAGGGCACATTTGTTCCTCGAACTTGCTCGGTCATTTCCGGATCGGGAGTTCGTCATGATCGGTCCAGATGACCTGAACGACATTGAGTACAGTCAGTCGATCAGAAAACATGCCATGGAGATTCCAAATTTGGAGGTCTATGGATACACACCGTCACAGGAGTTGGACAAGTACTACCGGAGAGCGTTGTGCTTCGTCTCTACGTCGGAGAACGAGGGATTCGGGAATGTGATCCTACAGTCATGGCTCCACGGAATTCCTGTGGTGTCATACGCATATAATATCTACAACAATTTAGTGAAAGAGGTCGATAACCGAGAAGTATTCGGTATTGTGACCCCTGACCATGAAGAAATCGATCAGTATCTTAAGAGACTCGAGCTGATGAGCAAGGATAAACGAAGAGAGAACCGTCACTATCTCAACTCTTACGTCAAGGAGAACTATACCTTGGAAACCATAGGATCAAAGTATCTCGATGTACTCGAATCGTTGCCTTAAACCTCTTATCTGAACGTGTTTCTCAAGGATGACTACTCACCTTGATATATACCCTCTGAGTACAGGGTATATCTCGTTTCCAAACAGGACAACCACGAAAACTACGTAGAGTATCGCCCTGTAGAATAGTCCAGATGGAGTAAATCCTAGCTGATCCATCTTAAATGTGAAGAACAGCACCAAGGTTCCAAGAAAGATCACAAGGTCTGCAAGGAAAGGCGCCATTCGGAAGACGGGTATGTCCGAAGTGAGGAGCAGAGCAATTTTCGATGCCAGCGCCAGATAGATGAATGAGATAAGAGTGGAGTAAGCGGCTCCGAGAATGCCCATTGACGATATGAGAATGAGGTTGCTCACAATATTAATGACTCCAGCAGATATCGAGATGAATGACAGCTTACCGTTGTATTTGTGGTAGTCTAGATAGATCCTGTGCATGAGGAAAATACCCATGAAGACATTAGCTACAACTACCGGTAGGACAATATCCACACCTCGGGAGAATTTCTGGTCAACGAGGATCTGAAAGACGTCCCTTGTCCCAAATATCAGAGCGGTACAGCCCATGAGGACGATCTTCATAGACCGACGAACGAGCTTGTCCAGTTGATCGAATCTCTTCTCTTTCTCCAATCGATAGAACTCGGGTACAAGCGAGGTTTCCACCGAGGTCGTCACCATGAGAATCAGATTACCAATGTTGTATCCCATAGCGTAGACACCGACCTCGGATGGCCCCAGAATCCCCTGTATGATGATCTGATCGAAGCGATTGAGGACTATTGTGCTCAGTGTGAAGGGGAGCAACGGGAGAGAATACTTCAGGATATATCTGACATGATCTCCGCGGATTCTAAATGAGATAACGCTCCTGAGCTGGGAATAGTAGTACAGGCTGAAACCCATGCCGATGACAATTGTGGTGACTATCTGTCCATAGTACCTATCATCCTTCAGCAAGTACACTGCGACAATCGAGATCAGGATTGTCATCGTATTGTTGGTGATGCGGAGTTTGGAGTAGAGAGCACTGAGCTTCTTGGCTTTGAGAATTTGTGAGTATATGCCCTCAGCGATGAAATTTACTCCCGAGAAGGTGAAGAGGAGAGGAAGTATCCGCCCCAGACCGATCACCTCACCTGTCAGAGGGAGTGTGAGGTAGAATATAAGAAGACCTATCCCATAGATTGAGAAGCAGAGAATGAGCAGAGTCCCCATGAATTCATCAAAATCACCCCTGTCCTCGAAGTAGTACCTGGTGACTGACCTGTAGACATTGAGTGAGAGGAAAATTGCAAGGATGACAGAATAGCTCTGATATACAGACAGTATGCCATACTCCTCTGTCGTATACAGTCTTGAAAATACTGGAATTGACAAGAGATTGAGAAAGACATAGAACAGATGGGAAGCCAGATAGTTCTTGGTATGCGACAGCAGGGACATGAAGTCAGTTCGTAGAATCCTCCCAATCTTCTCTCTCACATTACAATTATCCTGAAGATGATATTTAGTAATTTAGGTGAGGATACCAGTATCGTGTGACCATAAGACAATTTAAGTTCAGTTTAAAGCACAGGACTGAAGATGAGAATCTTGGTGTACGGTGAGTACAACGCTGATGACATGCGGAACGTGCTCATGATCAACGGTTTCCGACAGTTGGGACATAGGGTTACTGTTCTTCACTTACCAAAATCAAGATTCAGGATACATCTGTGGGTAAGGTCGATACTCCACCTATGGAATAAAGAATTTGATGTTGTCTATGTGGGTTTCTCGGGACTGACCTCGGTGATCCCTGCTAAATTTATTTCACGAAAAACACGATCAAAACTCGTCATAAATCCTAATATCTTCTTCTACGAAACCCAGGTGGAAGACCGTAGAAGATTCCATCCAGACCACCCCGTGGCTAAGCTGTACAAATTGTTCGACAGATTGTGTGTAAGGCTTGCGGACATTGTGGTCGCAGATTCAACAGAGCACATTAGATACTACATGGAGAACTTAGAAAGGGCAAACTATATCCCGCTTCCACTGGGAGTAGACGAGGGGATGATAAACTATAGCAAACCCAGTAAGATAAATGATAGATCGGTTCTATTCTATGGGAGCTATGTTCCTCTACAGGGCGTAGATGTGATCGTAAAAGCGGCTAAGATTCTTGAGCATGAAGACATACAGTTCATGTTCATTGGTGAGGGGCAGATTCTTCCTATGATCAAACAGATGGCATCAGAGTTGGAACTTAAGAATATTCAATTCATGGATTCATTCGTCCCATTCGACGAGCTCAGGAAATACATCTTGGAGTCCACAGTTGTCCTAGGCGTATTCAGTGGCAACCCAAAGAGCATGCGAGTCGTTCCCAACAAGGTGTACCAAGGTATCGCACTGGGCAAATGTGTGATAACACAAGACTGTCTACCAGTCCGTGAATTCCTCAATCCTGGCCATGACGTCTTGACCGTAGAGCCTAACAACCCCCGAGCCTTGGCTGATAAGATCCGAGAAATTCTTCTCGACAGTGAGAGACGTCGAGAAATTGAGAAGGCAGCTCTAAAAACCTCAATGGGTCTCTACTCGGATAAATTAGCTTCAAGGCTATTGAGTTATATCTCTGATAATTGATTTGTGAAAAATATAATCTAGTCGAGACCTTCCTCTGCTATCTCAAGGAGGTACTTACCATACTCGGACTTGGAGAGCTCCTTCCCAATCTCCATGAGTTGGTTCTTGGTGATGAATCCTTTCCTGTAGGCGATCTCCTCAATCGCAGCTATGTAGAAACCCTGCTGGTTCTGAATAGCAGCTATAAAATTACTGGCTTCCAACAGACCAGCTGCAGTCCCCGCATCGAACCAAGCAACTCCTCGTCCGAATCTCTTCACTCTGAGCTCACCAAGTTCGAGATACCGCTGATTGATACTGGTGATCTCGATCTCACCACGGGCAGACGGTTCGACCTCTTGGGCAAATTTCACGACTCTGTTGTCGTAGAAATAGAGACCTGGAACTATATAATTTGACTTGGGGTTCTCTGGTTTCTCCTCGATTGAGAGGACTTTTCCGTCCTTGTCGAACTCCACAACTCCAAACGGTTTTGGATTCCTAACATAGTAGCCGAAGACAGTCGCACCTCCTACATCGGAGATCTGTCTCTGGGCTTCATCAAGGAACTGAGACATGTTCGATCCGTAGAATATATTGTCACCGAGAATTAGAGCCACGTCACTATCCCCTATGAATTCCTCACCTATGATGAAGGCATCCGCCAATCCACGGGGCTCCTTCTGGACCTTGTATGTAAGACTAATTCCAAGCATCTCACCTGTTCCGAGTTGGTTCCTGTAAAACTCGATATGATCCATGGAAGAAATAATTAGTATCTCCTTAATACCTGCCAAGAGGAACATACTGAGCGGGTAGTAGATCATGGGTTTGTCATAGACAGGTAGGATCTGCTTACTAAGGACTCTTGTGAGCGGATATAGTCTTGTACCTTTTCCTCCCGACAGGATAATACCTTTCACATTTTGTGTCTACATTCCAAGAAATATTAGATTTGTTGTGTAAATTCGACCAGAAGAAGTCGATAGAAATTTGTAAGTTGATATGAAAGTGAGAAACAATGAGATATGTGATTCTGGGGTCAAGAGGTCAGTTAGGTAAAAAATTTCTAAGGATATTGGACGGAGAAGAAGTCTTTGAGTACGATCTACATAACATCGATATAACAGACAATTCTCAATTGGTATCAATGGTGGATAAGACCAAACCAGAAGTTGTCATTAATTGTGCAGCATACAATCAGGTAGACCTTGCTGAAGAGAAGTCTGATATAGCGTACAGTGTAAATAGAGACGCACCAAAGGATTTAGCCAGAATCTGCAAGGAGAGAAATATTAAGTTGGTCCATTATTCTACCAACTATGTGTTTGATGGAAACAAGTCTGAACCCTACGAGATCAACGATCCACCAAATCCGATATCGGTGTATGCAAGGTCAAAATTTGAAGGGGAGAGGGGAGTGCTGGAGAATAATGAAAACGCATTGGTCATTAGAACAAGTTGGGTTTTCGGAGAGGGTGTACAGAACTTCATACACAAACTAAACCAGTGGTCTCAGTCAAGAACTGTTCTGAAGATAGTTGACGATGAGGTCTCAACCCCGACATCTACAGTAGATCTAGCAGAGGCAACGCTTAAGCTATTGGAAGAAGATGTGGAAGGACTGGTTCATGTAACTAATCTAGGATCGTGCTCTCGGTACGAGTGGGCTGAGCATATACTGTCAGAGTTGGGGTGGGAAGGTGAGCTAGAGAGAGCAAAACTTTCAGATTTCAATCTGCCAGCAAGAAGACCAAAGCATGCGGTACTGAGTTTGAAGGATTTACCAGATCATGTTCGCAGAAGCATTAGGACGTGGAAGCAAGCTACGAGCGAATTCATATCACATGCGGAAATGATTTAATACACTAAATGACTGATGGGTCGTGCCATTCTCCCATAAAAATCTAGAAATCGAAGGGCTCATCCTGATCAACTCTGTGAAATTTAGAGATGACAGAGGATACTTCATGGAGACTTTCAAAAAAAGCCAATTTAAGACGATGGGGATTGATGAGGATTTTCAACAGGACAACCTGTCTGTCTCGAACAAACATGTCATCAGAGGTCTTCACTACCAGATAGATCCAAAACCTCAAGGCAAACTAGTAAGGGTCGTCAGGGGGGCAATTCATGACGTAGCGGTTGATATCAGGAAGTCATCCAGAACATTAGGTAAGTGGATCAAGGTCAAACTCTCAGCGGAAAATGGTAACATGCTATGGATACCACATGGGTTTGCCCACGGGTTCCTATCTTTGGAGGACGATACGATCGTTGAGTACAAGACGACGAACGAGTACTCCAAGGATCATGAGCGATCCATCGTCTGGAATGATCCAGATTTGGCAATAGATTGGGGTATCGACACTCCTTTGGTGTCCTCGAAAGACATGGAAGCACCCCTTTTCAAAGATGCTGAGATTTTTCCCTAAAGACAGAGCTACTCCGAAATCACAAGCACAGATTGGTGGGATTTCACGATTTCTAATTGAAAATTGACCACGGATCGGCGAACTGTTTATATTTTCTGCAAGGACAGGCAGTTGACGAATGATTAAGACTTTCATTGCTATGACCACCTACGGGCAGATCTTCTTCTCAAAGGTCTTCGGAGAAGTAGACAAAGAGACTGATATATCACTTACTGCGGGTCTTATCTCTGCAGTCTACCAGATGACTGCAGAGACCGAGGGGGAGAAAATCGAGATGTTGAATCTCGAAAAGGTCAGAACCCATTTCAAGGAAGATGTCGAAGAGAAGCTCTTCATCATCTCACTGGACAAATCGATGGATGAGGGCGATTCCCGAGAGTTGCTCAATGAGATTATCCTCAGTTTTGCAGAGAAGTATGGGGATGTCCAAGTTGACGGGATGATCCTCTCAGATTTCGAACCTGTTGTAGACGAGATCATCGAGAAAAAGATGTGGTACGAACATGCTCCTAGCAGATTGGGAATAATGGATGTCATAGCCTACCTCATCTTGTTATTCTCTGTGTACTGGTATCCTATGCTTCTCCTTGACGGTGAGGCAAGGATAACGATGCCCATCCTGAGAGCGTTACAACAGGACTCGACTACATTCGTCTTGACTTTGGGGAGCCTTGCTCTACAGCTATTAGCGCCCTTTATAGTGACTTATATTTTTGTCAAGAAGTCGAACATCAAGTTGATGATCAGGTTCATGAAGGAATTCCTCACAAGACCGTCAAGAGGAGGTTACACAACCATGCTTCCAAACTGGTTTTTGGGAATTCCAATCATCACCGCGACCTTTGCATTCTCTGCAATGAGATGGGGTAGAGGAATCTACTACTCCCTCAACGCTCAGACACTTACAAAGGCCCTTGAAGCCACCAAGGTGGATCAGGAAGGTAACTTTATTCTCTGGATCTATATGAACTATTACCTCGTCCTAGACCTCCTATCGTGGTTTATCCTCTTTCCTTTTGTTGTGGGTCTTCTGACCAGAAACTTGAACTGGCAATTTATGAAATCGATGTCAATCAACACAAGTATATCGATGATTGTCCTGATCCCAGCGTTCATCCTTTCAGGAGAGGTCTACCAGAAAGCAATAGGATTCCATCCTGATAAAGCAGATCTGTACCCTGTTGAGACAAGATCTCTTGGTTTCCTACTTCAAGTGGCAATTCCCATCGTCACTTTTCTCCTGATATTTGCCTACTACGTCTCAATCGGTAGTGAGCCTCTTGTCAAGAGAAACAAGAAACTCTATCGACTAGCGCTCCCTATTGGGATACTTCTTGCGTGGACATTCCAGCAGGTCACATTCTGGTACATGTTCTTCACTGATGCATTCCTACCGAACGGACTGTTCGGATAGCAGGTGATACCGATGGATGTGCTACAGGAATTGCTAGAACAACTGCGTCCTGTGGTGTCTTCTGAATCTCTCGACCCCATCCTTGTTCCAATAATAGGAAGTCTGGGTAAGGTCTCTTCAAGAGATATTTACTCAGATAAAAACAGAGTATGGATCGGTACAGATCGAGAAATATTAATTCTAAAAGGAAGAGACCAGACAACTTGGAAAATCATTGAGGAGGTGGAGAGACTCGAAGATGGAACTGCAACCATAGTTACCGATCATCCCCCCGGGAGAGTTAAGGGAGACTATTATATCGAGCTTTCCGATTGTCCAGAACTACGGAATGCAGATGAAGTCAATAAGAAAGGATACCAAGTGTTCATCCACCCTATAACCAGGGTAAACGAAGGGTCCAAAATCCTTGCAAAGGGAGAGACAATTACCCTTGAGAAACTCATACACCTGTCAATTGCAGGTATCGAAAGTATCTGGGTCTATGAGGCACCAAGGGTATACTTGGTGTACGAGACCGAGATTGACGAAGAGGTTCCCGTCATAGGAGCGCTCGTAAACTCCATTCTCGAGAGGTTCGGAGCCAAGCTGGTGGAGACTATTATTGTCCGACCGAAATTCTCGATGGTCAAAGCAGCTGTTGCTTCCACCTTTCCAGACACTGATCTGATCCTGATCGGGGGGGCTTCTAAGGAACATATCCAGAAGTACAACAGCAGTATTGCTTCTCCCGTTGATCTGAAATTCATCGGGAGAAATCTCAATCTTTCTCTCATTGACGGTGTACCAGCTCTTTGGCTCTCAAACTCAATATCTAAGTGTGTCACCATCTGCCAACTCGTTATTTCCTCAATCATCGCACAAATCAAAGGAGTTCCACAAAATTACACATTCGAGACACATGAGTCAGATTTCAAAGTATCAAAACCACATGGAGGAACTGTTGTCCCAGTACAGATTTTAGAAAACAGAATTCATATTTCTGAGAACTTCTCAAGAATCTATGGGTATGTTATTGTTCCCCCAGATATGGAGATCAACAAAGGGGATATGATTAATGTCTACCGGTTTATAGAGCCCTAGTCTTTCCATATTTAGAGGATAATTTAAGCTCCTGATCCATCTCGTCAAAGAGCTTATTCAGCTTGGGAACCGCTTCATTGACGTAGTCCTGCAGACGTGAGAAGTTGATGAGAATATCCTCCAAGTTGTTTGATATATCCTCTGCCTTATTCTTCCGGTCTTTGGTCTCGGCTGTCACTTCTATGTCACTTTTCAGGGCGTTTAGATCCTTGCGGATCATATTAAGCGTCTCTTCCTGATGGCTCAGAACCTCCAGGATCTTATCGTGACTCAGACCCATATTGATCTCCCATCCATCCATGTCCCTAATTACGTCGTCAATGCCCACTTGTACTTCCTCAAGACCAAAGAGTGAACTCTCGATCTTGTCAAAAACCTCAACGGCCCTTCTCATAATCTCATCTACTGACGTCCCATTCGATAATTTTCCAACGGTCTTCACAAGCTCCTTCTTTGTCAAGAGGGCGAGGTCTCCGAGGTGATCACTGTATTCACTCTGAAGCTCTCGCAATCTGTTGCGGGACTCCAGAACATCATTCATGAGTAGATTAGATTTCCTAACTTTTTCAGCCATATGTTGTTCACCTTCCACCTTGATCTGACTGGGCAAACTAAAGAACTAGGGTAAGATCAAAAGTTCGAAGCAGTCATTTCAAGGCCTCTGAATATGCCCACTGTGCGCAATCTATTCGCACATTGGAGTTAATTAATTACCTGTCACCATCATATTTAAACAAGCTTTTTTATGAGAAAGAGAAAGTGAAAAATCCACCGTGGAAATATTACAGAAACATTTTCTTGATTATTTAGGGGATTTGGGATTAACTTTTTTGCAATTTCTTGAGATACCAGTCGATGGTCTGGGATATACCCTCCTCAAAGGTGACCTCTGATTTCCAGCCCAGCTCAGAATTGATTTTGGTCGGGTCTATGCCGTAGCGCCTGTCGTGACCGAGCCTGTCTTCGACGAAGGAGATAAGACCATCATTGATCTTACCGTCTCCAGTCTTCTCAGAGACTAGACGGATGATGGTCTTCACAAGGTCTATGTTCATCTTCTCATTGTTCCCACCGACATTGTAGACCTCACCGTCCTTGCCACTTCTGAATACAAGGTCAATGGCTCTGCAGTGATCGTCCACATACAGCCAGTCTCTGATCTGACGCCCGTCACCGTATACGGGAATAGGCTTATGGTCGAGAGAGTTCGCTATTACCTTCGGGATCAACTTCTCGAAGTCCTGCCTCGGTCCGTAGTTGTTCGAACACCGGGTGATAACTGCGGGCAGTCCATATGTGTGGTTGTACGCCAGAACAAGATGATCGGCGGAGGCCTTGCTTGCAGAATAAGGACTCCTTGGATCAAGAGGGGTCATCTCTGTGAACAACCCCGTTTCTCCAAGGCTTCCATAAACCTCATCTGTAGAAACTTGGAGGAATCTCACTCCATCCCTGTAGCCACCAGCAGCTTTCCAGTGTTTCAATGCCACATTTAGCAGGGTTCCGACACCCAGAACATTAGATTTCAGAAATATCATTGGATCTTCGATGGAGCGATCGACATGGGATTCCGCAGCAAAATTGATCACACCCATTATATCATGCTCATAGAATATGTGATCGACCAGTTCCTCATTCGTGATGTCACCCCTGATCAACTTGAATCTCTCCCTATCTACTCCTTCGAGATTTTCTTGATCAGCTGCGTAGGTGAAACTGTCCAGTCCGACAATACTTAGATCAGGGTTCTGGTCAAGCATGAGGTGTACAAAGTTGCTTCCGATGAACCCTGCTACACCAGTGACTAATAGAGCCATAAATGATTCAGAGACCTTGAATTTAGAAATATT
>WAMJ01000210.1 GCA_015522385.1 Candidatus Heimdallarchaeota archaeon | reverse complement strand
AGTTTGAAGAGCTCTTTCCTGTCATTGATCAAGCTCTCCTGGATAGCTTCTCCGATCAGACGATCTGTGGGGGACAACTCAGATATCCTGGTCTCGAACCAAGGTCCAAAAGGCGAGATGATGAAGACCCTGTGCTTGTGACTACGTAGTTTTCTCACTGCCTCGATAATCTCTTCCCGGGGACTCTCCAAATCCGAGATGATTATAATGTATGTCGCCTTACCCAATCTCGGGAGGAGGTACTCTACAGCCTTGAGCATCCGTGCCTGACCTTTCGGGGTCACAAGGGCGAGAGCATTGAGGAACTGGAACATGAATGCCTGACTACCCGACGGATCCATGAGGGTTTCGACCTCCTCGTTGTAGACACAGAGTCCCACGGTGTCCTTCTTCTCAAGGGCAAGATACGCCATCATGACAGCGCTCCGTATCGAGAACTCCAGTTTGTTGTTCCTCGGAAGTCCTGCCCCCATGGACGAGCTGGAGTCCAGCATGATCATCACCCTGATGTTCTGCTCCGACTCGAACTCCCTGACCATCATCTTCTCACCGCCACTCTTGGCCACTGAGGGCCAGTGGACATTCTTCAGTGGATCTCCAGGTTGGAACTGCCTGATCCCAAAGAAATCGGTTCCACCACCCTTGACCTTTGTCTTGTGGGCGCCGAACAAGTTCCCCAGTTTCCTCTTGTCACCCATCATCTCGAGCTTCTTGATATCCTCGTAGGAGGAGTAGACGAGTATGTCTGAGAGCTCTGCGAGGATGGCCTCGCTTGAGAAGAATCCCTGTCGATCATGGAGGATGACCTTTGTTGGCCCGATGAGGAACTTGCCTCTGACCGGTATTTGTACCAAGTATCCAAAAGCGGTGGCCTGTTTTGGCGAGAGTTGCATAGTGGCAAAGTTCTCACCTAGCACCAGATCGAAAACCTCTGGGTAGGCATCATAAACCTCAAGAACTGGTATCTGCTTCAGGGACTTGTTCTTAATCCTTACCTCGATGTAGACATAATCACCCGCGAATCCCTTGTGTTTGGAAAGTTTCCTGTCGATAGATATCGACTTAGGATCCGCTCCAGTGGCGAATAGTGGGAATGCCACAACAACGGAGAAGATGAGCAATGAACCCAGAAGCAGGAAGTAGGTGACGATCTGCTGATCGAGGTACACCAGATCGTTGAGAGCAAATCTAGTGAAGGTCTCGCCAAACCAAGTCATGAGAAGGGGTCCGATGTTCTCCCCCGATGGTGTTGACAAACCACCGTACCACTCTGAGTAGTCGATAGCGCCGGCGTTACCGCCACCGAGGTCCCCACCTACGAAGAGGGAACCAAGGAAAGTGTCGATCAGGACGCCGATCGCTTGGTATCCTGCCATGGCGATTGAAATGGATATTGAGATGAATCCAGCAAAGATAATCTGTCCGCCTCTCCTAGTAAATATTGTCATGTCTCACTCCGATTAAAACATTCTACTTTTTAATATCTTCCTGAACGCTTTGAATATTAGTTATCTCTATGGATGTGACATAGAAATTATAGAAATAAATAACTTGTTCTTCCCGATCTCTTTAATCATCTTATCTATCGTTTATAACGAACTGTACATCTCATATTAAGTTGTCAATCTCTAGATAATCTAATATTCCGCTCTAATATAATTGAATTGAACTTACATATTTGTCTTCGCGAAGCCGTAAAAAATTTGACCTCAGTGAACAAATCAAAAATCGAAATCGTCCTCCATAGGAATTGCAATATAGGGTACTATTTACTTACACCATCAATGATGATGGGCAAAACAGGGCGAGGTTGTCCAAATACCCAATTAATATCTCCCTTGAGGTCTCGTCCTCGATTAAATTCAATAATAGGAAAAATGGATGTAGATTTTCATGTCGTGTATCACAGTCCCAACTGGTATTGCAGTCCTTTAAGCTCATCGAATCGAGTTCAGATTGACGTCATTCAACGAAGCGTTGATAAAACTGTGCCCGGGACTGAGACTGTGGCTTCATTTCTTGAGACATTCCTCATCTTCCTACCCACTCTAGTCTTCCTTGTACTCTTCGTGGTCGTATGGTTCTTTGGGAGGAAGAAAGCGGCAGATCATCTGGAACAAATAGACTCTGTTATACGAGAGACCATGGCACCGTATGCGTCCTCGATCGACGGTCCCATCAACCTAAAGCCGGACGTCTACGAGTTTAGGTGCAAGCCCAAGAACCCGCACATTGGCGTCCTCACCATCAACGTCTCCACACTCAACCAGACGATGTTCCCCAACCCCTACCTCAACCGGCTCTTCAAGTCCAAGGAGAAGCTTTTCATTGGGCTTAAATTCAGGACAGAGGGCAGGGATATCAACCCCGTCTACAGGTTCCACCTCATACCCTACCGCAAGAAGATGGACATTCGGAGTAACTTCGATACCTACGTGGCTCTGGACGATATCCAGACCGCCAGCAAGTACGTCGACTCGCACTTCATGGTAAAGTCCGGGAGCGAGCTCGAGCTGGCACATATCGCCTCCGACAAGAAGCTCATGAAGCTGATCGAGGAAAACCAGGAGTACATTGAGTCGATCCACATGCAGAAAGCGAAGGAGAAGACCGATCCCCACTTCCAAGCGACATTCAAGTTCAGACCCGACGAGTACGAGAAGATCGGTGACTTCCTTGAGATCTTCTTCAC
This sequence comes from Candidatus Heimdallarchaeota archaeon, assembly GCA_015522385.1. The sequence goes on along the minus strand of WAMJ01000210.1, from coordinate 187 downwards.
GATTGCCAAGCTTCACATCGAGAACCACAACTCCATCAAGAAGATGATCACTCAGCGGAAGACAAGGAGCGTGGTAAAGAAGACTAAGTCTGCCAAGTCTGCCAAGAGCAAGAAGAAGAATAAAGGTAAGGAATATAAGAAGAAAAATTGACTTTTTAAAAAACCAATCTCCTTTAAATATAGAATG
>WAMJ01000209.1 GCA_015522385.1 Candidatus Heimdallarchaeota archaeon | reverse complement strand
GAGTGTCCATATTGTGGTCTTACACACAATCCGCCATTTGATGCCAAGAGTCATTATACTGCAACCCCAATAGTTCAGATACCATCGATATCCTTCTTTCTTTGGAAGTTGAAAATGAAGAAGGTTTTCAACAATGAAAATGGTACGAGGAAAATTGCAAAGGAAGGAGATATGGCCAAGGTCTTTACTTGCAACAACTGCTCATATCCAATACCAGTATACAGCGTGAAATGCTGGAAGTGTGATTTTTACCTTGACCCACCTTATTCCGAAGTATTTCAATTTAGAAAGGGTATCTCGGATAATGTCTCGATAGGAATTAACCTTGTTCTTTCTTCAGCATATGTAACGCTAACTTTGACGACATTGATAGCTATCGTCAAAGAAGGAGCAAGCGAAGGGTTGAGCCAAGGAGTTCTCCTTTTTGCTCTCTTGGGCTTTGCTTACATCTGGTCCAGCTATTGGTCCCTAAATCCAGATACAAAACCACTAGGTATCATTCTTTCGCGTTTTCTCACGGGTGCGTTTTTCATTCAAACCGTATTTCTCTTTCAGTTTATTGGAATGTTACTCGCTGATACAATTGGCGTTCTCATTGTTACGACTTTCAATGTAATCATGATCGCCCTAATTTTCACAATAATTTTGGGCTATGAACCTGTGATTGATGGAGGAACGACATATGTATAATCAGTCATATCTTTTCAGATTCAGTGGGTACTTCCAGAAAATCGCTCGTGATTTCTCGGATGATGTATATCAGGCTTTTGTGGCATTTGCGATCGCCAATTTCTTCTACCTCACGGGATTTCTCATAAGTTCAGCGTTTGGAAACATTACATTAGCAATTAACATTGACCTCATGTTCTATCTCTTGTTCGAAATCTATACTGTAGCGTTACTAAATTTCAGCCTGACTATATACTTAGCTCTTGGATGGATTATTGCAGGGATATACATAAGGATGAAATTTCCCTCTGCCGGAGCGAAGCCAATAATTTACGGAGCTGCCATAATTCCCATCTACATGATCCTGTTCGTCACGTACCTTGTTCTTACAATTATGCTGAGTGCTCCGTCGGTGTTTTTCGGGATATTGAGTGCATTTGTAGTTTTTCTAGGTTCTGCGTTGTTTGTAGGTGGTATTGCATATGTCTACTTACTTGCCATCGCCTTTCCTGGAGTTTTGGTATTATCTCTTACTAAAAACAGGACGAAACGGACCTACAGTAATGTAAGCATGTCCTCGTCATTTCTCCATAGCTTTACTATGGTAAACCCAGCATCTGCCAGAGATTGCCCATTTAAGGACAATGAACTTCATGGATGTTCATACCTTGGGTACAGTGCACCACCTGGGATTTTGATTTGCGACCATCCTGATACATTCAGGAAATGTGAGCTCTATGCTCATCTATACGATAAACGATTGGAGGTTATTGATTTCCTTGAACCAGAAGAAAATTCTTGAGAGCATAAGGATGGGGAGCTACATCGCCTTCCTTGGGCTCCTATCATTCCTAATTCTCAGCTTACCTGCACTCTTCCCAGATACAGGTGACTATACAGTTGCACAAGAGGGTATTACGGTCTCAACTCCGACCCCTTCTGTATCAACTACATCAAGACCTCTGCAGCCATCCTCAGGTCTTCAGCTAGGTAATTTTCTCTATGGAGTGATATTCATAGTTATCGTCTTCCTGCTGATTTTCGTTTTGTCAAATATCTCATTGACAAGATTTCAATCCAAACAAGCTGAAAGGACATTCAAAACCAAGGAAGATAGACTCAGGTTTTCACGCGATCAAGCTGCAACAATCCTAAGACAGGCTCTGCAAACAGGTATGTATTCCCAAGGAATCATTGAAGCATATATTGCATTGGACAATGCCTTAGATGGTTTCAGGGGTGCAGAGCGACCTAAGCATTGGACTCCGAAGGAATATGCCATCTCGGTTTCTCCACCAGTATTCCAGCCAACTGTCTACCAGATTGTGGATATTTTCTATACCGTGCGTTATGGAATGAAGGAGGGCACTAAGGAGGGCGTTGAACTATTCTTGAAGTACCTCTTCAAACTTTTTGAGAACGAGATATCCGGTTCTGAAAAGGAGGTCATGCTGAATGAATTTATGTCACTAGATCTGCGGAGAGAGGTCTACCAGATCCCCGTCAAGGGAGATCTTACAAAACCCAAAGGAGGAGTTGTTAGATGAATGAAGTAAGAGTTAGCTTAGCAGAATTTAGGAAGTACATGAAATTCAAGTACCTCGTGGTCTCGATTTTTTCAATTATCTTGTTTAATTCAATATTTGGACTACTGAATGTTTACCCTAGCTACACACCAATAGGTTCAATCTATGATACAGGTGATTATGGGTACAGTGACGCATTCTCCCAATTTGAGACGAGGACAAACAGAGGAGATATCACCAAAATCGAATATAACCCGAAAGAACTTCTTGTTCTAATCAATCCTAGATATGATTACCAAGACGAGGAGATCGCACATTTGACTGACCTTGCTGCGAAAGGTCAACCTATCCTAATAATCGGAAAAGGTGGGTTCTTAGAAACTATTTCTAGGATTGCAGGCCCTTCGCTCATTTTTCTGGATGGAAGAGTTGTAGACTACACCAATACTGAAGACGGGATTTTTAGTGTCAAGACATATTATGTTGAGGCCGTATCAGACTTCAATGATCCAATTTTGGGTGACCAAACATTCGTTACTGCCAATGCCTATAGTCTCTTCGCTACGAATTGGAAACCACTTCTTCGAACAACCTCCACCTCCTCATTCGCAGACTGTGTAAAGGAGGATGAGTACTGTAGAGATGCAAGGGATATTGCCGTGATACAGGACAACGTGGCAATAATTGCTGATGATCTCATGCTCAGGAACAATAATGTGAGATCATTTCCCCAAAATCTGGATCTCTTACCCCTTTTGATAGAGAGGGAGTTCCCTGATGTTCAGAGTATAGTCTTTGAAGAGTCACACCTTCTCTGGGTTGCAGTATCATGGGTTGGACTCCTTCTGAAGATCAATGAGATAGCGGTGTCACCGCTGATTTTCATCCTGGTATTCATTATCTCTGGGATGGTTCCCTTGTTCTTCGGTCTGAAAGTTGGTCTTTTCTCATCCCCAGCTGATAAGCAGAAGGGTCTGATGGCGAAACGCCTTATGAAAAGATTTGAGATTATTCACACAGATAACATGATCTCGGTACCTTTGACAAAGGAGGAAGAGATTCTGACTAATGAATTGATTAATCACAAGGTGTATGGTCGTGTATATTTTACGGGGGTGGCTAGGGATTTGCTGGATTACATATTCAGCCATAATATAGATGAGGTCATTGATGAGGATATCCTCAAAGATCTAAAGGTCATGAGTGGGAGTTACGTCTCTCCTAACATGGCGTGGAAAATAATTGAACATGCAAATTTCGCGATTGAGAACGCAGAGCGGGAGAGGGATCAGTACTTCACAAGGAGGAACTAAATATGAAAATAGAAGATATAAGCGAGTTATCGCAGAGAATTTTGAAAGAAATAAGGAAGAGGATCATCGGGAATGAAAATAACATTGAGCTATTGCTCATTGCCCTTTATTCAAATGGACATGTCCTTCTCGAAGGTGTACCTGGTATAGCCAAATCTTACCTTGCAGCTACAATCGCCGAGGTTCTCGGTTTGGATCATAAGAGAATTCAGTTCACACCTGATCTCATGCCTGCAGACATTACAGGCTCATCTATTTACAACCCGAAGGATCAGACCTTCCAGTTCATAGAGGGACCAATTTTCACCAATGTCCTCCTATGTGATGAGATATCCAGAGCTCCCCCTAAAACTCAAGCAGCTCTTCTTGAAGCCATGGCAGAGGGACAGGTATCATCCGAGGGCAAGACGAGAATTCTGGAATCACCGTTCTTCGTCATGGCGACACAGAACCCAATTGAGCAAGTCGGAGTTTATCCTTTACCAGAGGCACAGCTCGACAGGTTCATGATCCGGTTGATTCTTACCCTACCTACATATGAGGAAGAGTACCAGATTCTTGTATCTAAAAGAGCAGAGCTTGTACCAAGTGTAGATGCTGTCACAAGTATTAAGGAAATTCTTGGAGCTCAAGAGGCAATTAAGAATGTCGAAATTTCGGATCAGGTTCTTTCATACATCGCCCGCCTTGTTGTGGCCACCCGGTACTCCCCCGCCTTAGCACTTGGTGGTTCACCCAGAGCCTCGATAGCACTGATGACAATGGCTCGTGCACGAGCTGCTATATACGGAAGAACATACGTTGAACCAGACGACATCAAGGCTCTGTTCTACTACGTGATGAATCACCGTGTGATTCTCACTCCTCAAGCAGAGGTTGACCAGATCCCAGTTGAGCAGATCATTGGCTCAGTGATCGAGAGTGTGCCCGTCACATTGTAGGTGTGAAGATGAGCTCCAACCAGTTCAGGTTTGACGACACTCTCATTATCGAGGAATCAGAGACCCAACTAGTCACCACATCATTCGGTGTGGTTCTTTTCTTTGCAGCTATTTTTCTGCTCACCCTTTCAGTGGGCTCGAACCTTGTCATCTTCGTAATTCCTAGCATATCTATTCTAGTAGTATTCATTTTCAATCTTTTGAGGTTCTATAATACCAAGGTTGACGTGAAGGTTAAGGTGACATTCCCTACAACACAGATCAGGGCGAAGACTTTTCTCCCTACTCTTGTTGAGATTCAATCAAGTAGGGACATACTAGGAGTGCTGAGCGTGACACCAAGCTCTGGACTTTTTCCAGTGACCACTTCTACTACCAGACTTGTTAAGTTAAAGAAAGACCAGACGGTGAACACCACCTTTCTCTTTTACGCTCCCCGGCGGGGTAAAGAATTCATCAAATCCATTAGTCTTCAGTTTAACGGTGCATACGGTCTGTTCTATACGGAAAACACAATCAATCCGAACCGGATGATAGTTGTCACTCCTGAACCACAGAGAATCCAGATCCCGTGGACTATGAAGCAAAAAATACTGGATGATTTGATTTCAAGCATATCGATCCCGATTAAGGGGAAAGGATCTGATTTCCTTAGTCTTCGTGATTTCCAATTCGGAGATGACATCAGACATATCCACTGGAAAGCAAGTGCGAAGTACGACAAGATCATCGTAAAGGAATATGAAGAGCCCAAGAGACTTCGCTTCCTCTTGATCGTGGATGCAACAACCTTCATGGCTGGTCCCAAGCTTGAGTTCGCCCTCAGTGCTGCAATCGAATTGGGACACGTGATACAGAGGTCCGAGCACTCGGTAAAGATCCTTGTGTTCAACTACAAGGAGTCCAAGTATGTGGAACTGACCTCCTCTCCCGCTAGCATTCGTACACTGGGTCTAACGCTTCACAATGTCCTCCCTGAAGGTGTAAATCTTAACTACCGGACCCTTCTCCAGACAGTGAAGTCAAGGGGGTTAATAGATACTGTTGCTGTTTTCCTCTCTGACGTAGAGCAGGATCCACAGACTGTTCGTGAAGGCATTCTTGCTATTAGACCTTGGGTTCAGAGACTGTACTACTTCGCTATGTATTCCCCTGGGTTCGGGACGACTGCGCTCAAGAGTGTCAGGGATGAAAATGCCCTCTCTATGGACGAGATCAGGTACAGGAGAGAAATCCTTGAGAAGAAGATCAGTAGGAAGTACAACGATGTAGTGCAGGAGTTCAGGGAGATTGTGATGACAAATAAGGGGAAATTCCATCTTGTGGAATCCTACAACACCAACATACTTCTCGAGCTCAAGAAAGCCCTCGAACTAGAGCTTTCAATCATGAGGAAGGAGAGGATCCTAGGAGGTATCAAGAATGCGTGAAGATCCAATAATCTACGAGGACTGGCAACCAAGTTTTGCCCGTAGAGAAAAGTATCGCTCACTTCAGTTCTTCGATGGTCTACTCTCCCAACTCTTTCTTGTCTTCCCACTGATCGCGGGTATTCAGAGTCAGTCCGCATCTTCAATAGTCCTTACTGTCGGATTACAAGTTGGTTTTCTTGTCTATGAATTCATTCCCTCTCAGTATAATCGATCATCTATGGCACGATTGATTGCAGTTGTCTTTCTCAGTTTCCTCACTACGTTTATACCTTTCATTCCTGACGAAGTAAACGGACTGGTAGTTAAGATCCTATTTGGATTTATCCTGCTCGTAAAACTCGGACTAATTCCAGTTTTAGACATTCTGAATGATGGGTATGGCGAAATTCTCTTCCCTAGGAATATCAAAGTCAAAGAGAAGCTAGAATACCAACTGAAGGTTCTCTCTGTGACTGATTACGCTATCAACGCTCAGGAACAGGATAACTTGAGAATATCCTTCGTTAGAAGCCAGATGGTGCAACTCCTCCTTCCTGGTCTGATTTCCATTTTGTTAGTTTTCAGCTCAGAAACCCTACCCAATACGGTCATTAAGGTATCTCGTATCATACTCTACATCTTGATTATTATGACATCACTACTCTTACAATCAGTTCTATTTGGACCACAATTACTCAAGGTGATAAAGGAAGAGGGTCTCGTTAGGTTTATTATACGAAAAATTAAGTTCACGAAATCGAAGAAAAAATCGGTAACACCCCTGCAGGAATAATATTCCCTCTGGAGAGTATGATTCTTTATTAATCCCTTCTAACTAGATTCATTATGTCTAAATCTGGAATCCCCGTTTCTGCATTTGTGGGTAGCGTGGTTGAGAGTGTCTCCAGACAAAGACCAGCTAAGCAACTGCGAGTGATTTCACTTGTGATATGGTTTATAGGTGCTCTGTTCACAAACTCAACAGTCTACTTTTCCGGAATGATACTGGTGACCTTGTCTACGATTATCATCATTAGTGAGATCATTCGAGATGGATTTAGGGAGAAGGAGAAACTGGGATGGTTAGGACTCGTAACACTTCTTAATGCTCTCTTAGACAATTGGCTATACCTGCACGCTTTCACTAGAGGAGAAGATATCTACGAGTTGATTGGAATCTCGGTTAGCATATATCTCTTCAGCACCTATTTAACTGTCGGAAGTCTGGGTCTCTGGCTATTTACCCGTAACCTTGGTCTTGATATTCCATTCAGTCACCTATCTCCGTTTCAAATCTTGCTTCTTGTCATTCAGAATCTGCTAAGGGGCGCTATTACATACTTAGTTGTAGATGCACTCTTCATCAAATCGGAGCTGGTTCTAGAGTATATCTATCCTATTCTCGGAATAATGCTACTAGAGCCATTAGTATCTTACACCTTCTACACAACCTTTCCCATCATTGGGACTAAGATCATTTCAGTTAGTGATGTAAAATACCCCTCTTCTGCACTTCGCGACAGTCTTTTGTCAAATCTGATTATCTTGTGGATTTCGGAGATCTTCTACCCCCGTATCAGAGCTTACACCAATGGTGTTTCAGTAATTTTCTTCATTCTTCTAATCCTTGCCTTCTGGTACGATCAACAGAACATCAGGTCTATGATTGAAGACCCACTGAGATCCAGTCCATTGGGCGACTATCTCAATTCTATAGGATCCGAGCTCCAATCACAGGATTTCTCAACCAAGATAGTTGATGTGCTTGTTGAGCCATTTATCTACGATTTAGAATCTGGGGATGTAATGGAAATCTCATCGGGAAGTGTGATTGTCCCTATCAAAGAATCTGGCACCAATATGCAGATTATGATTCTCGGAGAAACCCGTGAAGTAGGTTCGGATTCCTCTGAGTTTCGTACTCAATCCCTAGATGGGATTTCAACAACTTTGGTTTCCCTTGAACTCTTCAAGGAGTTAGGTCAATACGGAAGAAAGGAGGTTCTAAGAAACATTGATTTAAATTCTATGGGTCTACCTGATTTCGACACGGTACACGAGTACATCATTACCCTTGGGCGCTTGATGGACAGTTGGGTTTCCGGATTAAAAAGAGAGCTATCAAGAATAGATTTTCAGTCTGCTGGAATACAAGAAAACAAAGAATTCACCAAAGTGAATATACCTGGGCTGATCAATGTCTTCGAAAACAAAGGACTCAATAATTCCCCTGCCTTCACAGCTGTTAGACTCCCTTTCGGTAAGATCCTTGATCTGCAAGACAAGGGGACACTAGTTGATCTCCCTGGAATCAAGGTTTTGGAAACATCTGATATGACAGTAGTAGATGCACTGGGTTTCATCAAGGTACTAGAGACCAAGGGACGGGGTACGCTGATCAGTATTTTTGGCTTTACGATCAACGATAATATGGACGAGGATCTAATGAATAAAATACTGAATGGAGAGTTTTTACACCACTTGAGTAGAGATAATCCATTCAACGAAATCTTGGATTTCAGGATTGGTGCCTTACTTTCGGACAAATCTCTAAATGGTATATTTTCCCTCAGTTGGGATATGGAGTTTCGCCCCCTCTTAAGCTCCCGATCGATGTCTGTGTCGAGTGAACACCTCCTTCCCTCATCCCATGCCGTACTACTCCCCGAGAGCGATGACCATGGACGTTATTTAGGTTCAGACTCCAAGTACCATGACGATTAACTTATCAAATGAGAGTTGGGTATGTACTTATTGAAACCTGCTTTCTTGTTTGATATAGACGGATGTCTAACATTGCCATTTGATCCGACTCATCCAGTCTCTGTTCTTGACCAGAATCTGATCCAGCTGATTTATGACTGGTCGAAGGAAGGGATAGATCTTGCACTGGTCACGGGAAGAAGTTCTTTCTATCTTGAGGATGAGTTCAGGAAGATCGGCTTCAGTCACGGTTTTGATCTCCCCATCTATATCGAATTTGGGTTACTCCGCTTTCACCAAGAGAAATTGGTACGGGTAGACTATCCTAAAAATTTTGACAATGAGCGTGAGGGATTTTTAAGGGCCTTTCGTGATCTTGCAGAAGAAAACGGATACCCCATGGAGGATGGCGCACACGTAGACTACCCCGTCTCTGGTGCAATGTGGAGGGAGAAGAAACATGTTATGAGTAGTGTTATAAGCAATACTAAGGTCACCCCCAAGATCATCCATGATTTGAGCAGAATGGTCTTTGAATCCTCCGAGTACAACATCAGACTTCTTAATCACCCACTCGGGATCGATATCCTACCTGAGGGATGGTCCAAGCGAGAAGCCGCATATCATTTCAAATCCATAGTTGGTGAGGAGAGAATGTGGTTTGTATTCGGTGATAACAGATCGGACGAGGAGATGACAGAAGCTTTGGAGAACTCAGAGTTCACCTCCACACGTGATTCAGGTTCTCCTGCAGTGTGGCGAAAACTCAGAGAACTTGCCCCAAAGTTTGGAATAAATCTATATGAGATAGACCAAAGAAGATAGAATTCATTTATGTAGGATACAATTATAACCTGAAATACCGAAATGCCCATCACTCTGTTGAATATCGACGTCGAGTCAGATCGAAGTTTCGAGATGATTGAGGAAAGTATCTACGAGCATATCGACTCAATATATGAATTACTAGATAATTTTGGAGAAGGAGACATCCCCAAGCCCCGAATGATGATTTTACGGAATAGAATGAAGGACTTGCAGGATGCCATCGCAGATTTTGGTGAGGAGACCTCTGTGCCCATGAACACAAAGCAAGCGAAGATTTTCGAACTCCATCCTCAGCTCATCTCCTTAGCAAACAGTGTCTACGGTCGAGATGAGGAGGTCGATTATACCATTACTTCGTGCATCTCTTACCTCTTGAATCTGCTCTGTTCTGGCGCTGCTGCAAATCCTAAGAGTGTGGTTATCGGCGTCTCGAATATCCTTGCTCAAGTTCTCTCTCAAGAGGTAGGAGTGGAGGAAGCTCCAGTCATCACTGTCTCTAAAGATGATCCCAAGTACTTCACAACCTTTTCTACATACTTCAACTATCTTCTCACATCTGCAGGGATCTATGCTGCTCCGGTCATAGGCCTTCCAGGTATCACGATTTCTGCATTGGGCAATTGGACTGAACGGTCCCTAAGACAGTTCGGTTTTCTCCGTAGATTCATCAAAGAAACGTACAATCCTCAGTTATTCTATCAGTTGGATAAACGTCATCACTCGGTCAAGAATTATGACACTACTAAAGACATAATCTCCGCAATCCTCTACGAGAATGAATTCCTCATACAGATCGCTGGAAGGGCAGATCTCATCTCAGGAATTGAATTTCCGAAAGAATTTACTGATTCGGAGGAACCTGTATCTTTCAAATCAAGCGACCAGATTACCCAATTTATCTCGGATAAGATTAGGGCTAATTCTCACCAGATTTACGGTATTATAGAATCGGTAAACCAGTTCTTCCAGAGTGCGATGATAAACCGGAACGAGAACCCTATGAATGACGAAGAGCTTGTCAACCTTAGGACTCAAGCAGAGGCATGGGAGGTTCTTGCAGATCTGGGTAATCTAATCCTGAAGATATTTGCAGGTGAGGACTTGAGTGATATCGATATCGAATCTCGAATAGGATTTCCCTTGTACAGTCCGAGCGACATCAATCAGAAGAATCTTATGTCCCTACTCCATAGGATGGTTGACAAGCTCGAGTTTCTCATGGGTGAAGTGGATGTCAAGACATTCATTCAATCAGCAGAGTTTACGACCTACCGGACTTTCTTCCACTACCTTCTATATATCGTTGCTATCAACGATATTGTCCTCAAGAACAACTCATGGGCCAAGTGGTTCCGGACACGGTTCCAAGAATTCTTCTCACCAGAGTCTGTAGAATATACGACCCTTGAGACCCTTCTGTTGGGAGAGCTCTTTATCTTTGAGGGGTTTGAGAGTGGAGATCAAGTTATGCTAGATATAGGTAAAGATTTGCTAGAACTGGTTGAACCATTCGTAGAATTCCAGACACATCATCTAGTCACAATTAAAATCCTGAAACGGCTGATTCAGATGCACGAGAACAATGAGGATTTTGTAGAGAACAGTGATAAATTCATCGAGATGATCAACAACTTCATCTCAACCTATGAGATCCCGATGGAATCTATGCTTTTTTACAAGCTTAATATCTACATACAGATGATAGGAATCTACTTTTCTAGCAATGAGGAGGCAATTGTCAAGCAGTATGAAAGGAATGTTCCGTTTGATATCTTCTCATGGGCAACCCTCCCTCTGGAATTTTCTAAGAACTTTATTTGGTTACCTACGAACTCCGCGGTTGAGAATCTCAATATTGGATAAAATTCTAGTTCTTTTCTTTTCAGGTAACAAAAATAGATTTAAGATGACTCATAATTGATCAACTGTGTCTACTGAATCTGGCAGTCTCATTAGTGGTGTGATTTGCATGGTTGTGACCGAATATGGTCCAGAGATGGTTGCCAATGTCTCAGATCTGAAGGAAGATCAGGCGTTTATGCTTGGCGCACAACTTATTACACTATCTGGTTTTACACAAAGTCTTGAAGAAGATGCCAACAGAATAATCGGACCTCTACCCGTTAAGTCCTCCCCTGGTACAAGTAGTTTACTTTATTTCCACACAATTGAAAATGAAGACTCGAGTGATGCACGTATTGTGGAACATGGATCACTTTTTGGGGTGATCATGCTGTTTGATGAGAGTAGAGCATCTGAAATCAGGAGGGCAATTGGCCTCCTAGAACCCTATCTGAAGCGCTACCTCCACAATAATCTCAGTTCGGTAAAGGACATCAATCCAAACTTGGGCAGCAGTCTTTTGACCTTCGTTAAAGAAATTGTCTCCAAGCCACAGATTAGGGCATTTTGGTATGATACGTCTCAGGAAACCCCCCGATTACTTGAGTACAAGGATCCACATGCAGTTTTCAAGGACAAAGATATCATCATCATCGATGAGCTCTCCAAGCAGATCCTTGTTCTCACCTCCCCTGAAACTTCTGCATTTGAAGCCAGAAAGCTCCACAATCTAGTCAACACTACCAACATGAACCTTTACAGAAACTCAATGAGCATCAAAATTATGGACTCGTTTGAGGAGATCGAACCTATTCTTCATAAATACGGTATCGTGGCAAATTGAGAAGATATAATAAACCAGAGGAGTATTTACCACTGTGGCGAAGATACACTCCCTTGTCCTAGTTCTTTTACTCGTGATGTCTGTATCTGCCCGTCCAGAGACAAGTTGGACGATCAGTCCTGGTTATTTACAGTCCTATATCCACCATTATCACCTGCAGTACGTGGACGAGAATGGTAAGGAAGTGCATATCTCAAACGAAGAGTTCACTCCCTTGTATTTCTACATCTGGACCACCACGGTTAACAGCTACTCCTACGTACTTCAAAATTATAGCCAAATATTCCAACATGTGCTTATCGAACCGAAAAATATATCCGGAGAATTATACGAACTTCCAACTGGTGACCTCCCGATCATTCTACCCACTAGGTTTAACAACAGGGATGGATGGGTTGACTACTATTTCAATGAACTAAGCAATCTAAGTTCGAACCCTGAGCCTTTTCTCGCACTGAATTCAAGTAGGATGGTGGTGGATCAAGCTACCACCACTATAGTTTACTCTATTGACAGCAATTTCTCCTCCCTATCCCTCTCAAAGAACTACGGATTAAGACAGTATCTGACTTTTCTCAATGTGATCTTCTCCCTGAAGGACTTTTCCATCACTGATGGTTCTCTTAATTTGGATCAGGAATATATCAAGAGGTCTGGCGTTCTGCAGAATTACAAACTCATCTTGGAGGGTCAGGCAGTGAATGGGACAGATCAAGTAATGAATAACTTCACTCTTGACTACGAAGCAATTTTCAGCATCACACTTCCTCCGTTGAACTCCGAGACTATCGACTTTCCAATCGTCCCTGTTATCATTGGCATAATTTTCCTGCGGATAAAATCACTTAAGCGCCTGTTCAAATCTTTCTAATTGCTTTTCAATCACTAGCTTTGCTGATTCGTGAGGAAAGTCAGAGTTGATTGTGTCTCTTAACTTCTCGATGAATTCTTTCGCCTTTTTAGCATCCTTCTCCATCTGAATGTAATATATAATGTATCTCTGGAAGATGTCACTCAGACCAAGTTTGCTCCCAGTTTTCTTATAGTACCCTTCCGCCTTTTTCAGATTCGAGAGTGTCAACCCACTATTCTTCTCTATAGTGGCTACATCTGCAGTTATGGTGTAGACCCTGCCCAAAGCTTCATCATCCTTTAATTCCAAAAAGTACATCTTGGCCCTCTTCAGCGCTTTGGTAGCTAGTCTTGTTTTGTTCTGTATCACATAGATATTACCTAAGAGCTCATTGGCTAGTGCCATTCCTCGACGGTCATTGACTGTGGTAAAGGAATCAAGAGCTGACTTGGCAAGATTCAGACTTATATCATAGTCCTCATTTGACTTCCCATTGGAGAATCTGATACGAGCCAGTTCCAGCTTTGCTGTACCTGAAGATCGTGGGTCATCAGACTCTGCTTGCATGGAGAGTGCCTCAATGATATTGGAGGCAGCATCATCTAGATCTCCTGATTTTATACTTTCGATTCCAAGGGCGTACTTAATCCGAGTTTCCAACTCCACGATGTTATTGAGCTTCGCACGTTCTAAGGCCTCCATAATCATCCTTTTTCCCTCTTCATTTCCTCTGCTAAGCATATGCTGTCCCTGTTCAAAATCCACTTCGATTAGTTCTCTAATGGCATCCACCTGTCTATATTCCTTCCTCGCCTTCTCGAAGAGCTTGAATACCCTGCTGTCGTCATTTTCTAAACGAGCGAGATCGAGGTAAGCCTGTCCTTTAACATACTGCCTAGAACGTTTGTCTTTAAGTTTCTTGGAGAGTTTTATGAGCTCCTTGTTCTCGTGAATCGCTTGGTCCTTCTGGTCAGTAATTGCAAATATATGAGCTAACCTGATGGTTGTTTCCACAATTTCTCGTTGTAGATTTGCTTTCTTGAATTCCACACGAGCCTGATTGAGCAAGCTAATCTTTCTCTCCTGTTTCTTGCTACAGAGTGCCAAGGAATACAAAATCTTCCCTTTGATCCGTGAAGTTTCTCTGCTTGGTTTGAAGTATTCCTCGTTTGTGATCAGCCTATATGAATGTTTGAAGACTTCTTCTGCTTTTTTCAACTTATTTAGGTTGAAGAGGATGTTTCCCTCGAGAATCCCGATTGAAACCTCTCTTGAGATACTATCGAGGTCAAGTGTTCCTCGCTTCTTCCGAGATCTAACGTTCTCCTTCCTACATCTAGTGATCGCTCGTAGGGCCTCCCCGTACTTCTCCTCCTGAAAGAGTTTTCCTGCCCTGACACACGGATCTCTATTGCTCATAGAATTGTGAATTGGTGTTGAAATTAAATAATTGTGATACTGTTAGACTGGGACTTAACTAAGGAGTGATACTAGCTCTTTCAACAGTACCAAGATTGGTTTGGCGATGACCAGAGGAATTGGCCGCTCTGGATGTGCGGATATACTGTATATCTTCTTAAGATTATTCCGGAGTTCTCTTCTATTGAATCTTCCAGGGAAGTTCTCGTAGAAGAAGTTTGCAACTTCCTCATAGCTCGTAAGTTGGCTACCATCATATCTGACATCCTTACGGACTTCACGTCTAACACGGTTTGTGAGAGACTTAATCGCCTTCCCATAGAGTCCAAATTCTTTAATCTCCTCAAGTTCTTTCTCAAATTTGGAACCACCGGCACCTCCTCTTCTCTTGGTCAGTAGCATGGGACGAAGTCTTCTATTCTCTGGAATAAGCTTCTTCCCAAAGCTGTATGCAGTTAGAGGGACGAATGGTGCAACAAGTGGGAACATTGACATGTTGGCAATTAGTTTCAACAACGCGGTAGAGTACAATGTGGGTGATGTGAGTCCTTGGTATGTGTGACCAAAATCGAAGATGATTGGGACATTATCTCCTTGGAGATTGTTGGAAGCCATCGCGATGAGGTTCTTGGCGAAGTCAAGGTTGGCGTATTGATCGTCTCCTGTGTACCTGTTGATGAAGATACTTGGATCTGCGACGAACACTATCTTTCCTCCTCCGGGGACGATAGGGAGATTTAGTGCTAATGAAAAAGCACGTCCTCCCCATTCTGATCCTGCATCAGGTTCGGCAGTGTTGTCCGCTGCTGCCTGTCTGTCGGTCTCGATCCATGACAATGGTGATGAATACAATGGAAAGAGGAAATCAAGGTACTGGAAGACGATATCACCCGCTTTGTCATTCCCTGTGAGTTCAGCGAAGGTCACACGGGTGAGTGGCTGCCATCTTTCCTGATAGACTTCCTTGAATCCTCCTTCTCCATCAGGGACAGTTTCTGAAACATTAACCTTTACAGAAATGATTGTTGCCATCTCAGTCTGGATAGGTTTGGTCAATCCGTTCGTGATAGAATACTGGCCACCGGTTTGATCATAGTCGACAATCGTTGGCCGGTTAGGGTTATTGTCATTGCTCCCGACATCCATGAGAACCGATCCGTTGAATCCGAATCTCTTTATTGTAGAACCAATGAGCTCAACAACTGATGTAATTAGTTGGCTTTCATCAATTGCTCCTCCTATAGGTGAGATTGAAGAGCCACCTCCAGTACTCCCTGTATCAACTCCACCGGTTGCATTCTGAAGAACCTGACTAATCGTAGGGATCTCCATTCCTGTGATGTTCCCTGCGTTCTTTGCGAAGTCGTCATAATTCTCGAAAGCATCAAACAGGGGTGCAAGTATTTGGTTACCTGTTCCGAAATCATCAGCAATTATCAGGGATCCTCCCCTAAGTAAAAAGAGGAGGAGAGATATGAACTCACTTTGATCGAACG
The DNA here is from genome assembly GCA_015522385.1 of Candidatus Heimdallarchaeota archaeon. Next base: position 5,040 of record WAMJ01000209.1, on the reverse strand, counting down.
TTGCAGTGGGCCCCACAACTACCAACACACCTGATCCTTTGAACCTATTAAGGGCGTTGAGGTTGGAGACGGAGGTTGTGATATTGTATCTATCTCCCTCGTTCTCCAGCGCTTCTCTGACATTCGAAAGTCCGTTAAATCCAGTATTATATATCGAATATTCCTCGTTATACTGGACATTTGGTATGGCTGACAGGAGGATGGGTGCAACTCCGAATATGAAAAGTAGAACTATTCCAATGGCTTGGAATGATATTCTTAGCTTTCCTAATCGTATTGCCATAACTAATCAGCCGTCCGTCTCTTGACTTTTCTCTTTCGTCGAGGTGATTCTCCGTCCCCACTAGCTGTCCTGGTTGGGGCTCGTCGCTTCTTCTTACCTCTCTTTCCTTTCTTCCCCTTGGAAGATGCAACCTTCCGGTTCTTGGGGTTCTTGAATCTCTTCTCAAGGTCTCGCACTACTGTGACGGATTTGTTGAAGTTCTCAAGAGTGGGATCATAAACTGAGTACTTACTTACCTCGAAGGCAGTGACATACTCCTTCAGCTCATCCTTGCGGACGATACCGTCCTCTTCAAGGAGTCTTACGTACTCCCTAACTGTTGTGGCTTCACCCCTCTTGATGCCAAGGTACTCAGCTCCTAGAGTCTCAAGGATGTAGAAGGATTTGATAATTCCCTCTCTGTAATCACTCGTGTTCTCTATTTTCTTCAAGTCCTGAAGCGCGGCCTGAACCCGCTTCTCCTGCTCTTTTTTCTCTTGGAATTTCTTTATGAAATCAAATATTCCCATAGTGTATCACTCCTCTTCGTCGAAATCAAGCTCCGACCAATCGTCCTCGTCGTCAACTGCTGATCTGACTCCTAGGGCAATTACCGTGTCGATTGCGACATTCAATGCCTCGAGGGCATCTTTGTAGTCATCGGCAGTTATCTGCTCCTGACCGTATTTGGCCTTCTCAAAAGTGAATGCCAAGGTTTCAAGCATATCTCTTTCAATGCTAGAGACACGCTCAAGAATATCAATATAGTCCCGAACGGTTTGATTGTACCGTTGGGGAGCCTGTAGCCCTTCCGCCCCTAATGTTTGGGTGGCCTTCCATATCTCAAGCACTGCCTTGAGGTACTCACCCTCAGTTCCGTACTTGCGTATCAGGTCGATCCTTGACTCCATGCTACTTCGGACAAGCTTCTCTCGTCCTCTGGCTTGGTACCACTCCAAAATTGATTGATATCTGTTAGCTACAACAAATGCCAAGAAAACTCCAATGAAAGCCATCAGAATAATCAGGCTGTTGTTACCACCTGTATCCTCAACCACCGTACTAGATGTATCCGATATCACAGTTACAATAGCGGTTGTGTTACCGTCATCTCCTGTCGAGATAATCGTGGTGACTATCAGATCAGGTTGGGGTGGTTCTACCGCCGTGAAAGCGTATGCACCATCTTGGTTAAGGACATTGTCTCCCCAGTCTACTATCACGAACTTGTATGTGATTGTCATATTGGTGTTGTAACCTGTGAAGTTGAATATGAATAATGCTTGTTGCGTTCCGAGATCATAATTTCTTGTAAAGTTCCCAGTTTCCACAATACCGGACGCATTGGTGTAGGTCCAGAAAATCGTTATGTTCCGGATTCCCAGTCCACCGTAATCGGTGACATTTATGGACACACTCAACGTCTCGTTCGAATAGAACTGGTATGAGGGAGGAGTCTGTGTAACTCCTTCTCTCGGTGCCTTTGGATCCACATTATTGTCCACGAATGTATCCTCTACACCTTCTATCACAGGATCCACAAGATCATCAACCGTTATTATTGTGTTACCTTGGCCAAATTTTGATCCTGCAGTTCCGGAGGTATCTGAATTTCCTATTGTATCGTAGACCGTTACCTCGAAATCAAGTTGGAAGTTGTAATCGAATAAAGCAGAATCGAAGTCATAGATGTAATACCCTGTAACGAAATCGAACGTCATGAGTACAGTTACATTAGTCTGCCCGTAAAAGCTGTCGTTTTCTGGATTGTAGTACGAGTAGGTGTAGAATAAAGTGACGTTCTGAATACCATTTGGATCAGTGATGCCCCTTACTTCGATTGTGACATTAGCTCCGAGTGCAATCTCACCGTCGAAATTCTCAAGAGCTTGGCAATTACCTTCCTCACAGATGTACACATTCTGACCAAAGGAGTCTGTGGAGGATATCTGTCCACCGTTGAGTGTTGGAGGTGTACTATCTCCCAATTTCACCATTTGAGCTTGGCTACTGTAGTTTGTGAAAAGGCTGAAGTTAGGGTCAGGGTATGAGTATGTAGACGCATCTACTGTGTTTCCATTTACATCCAGTCCATGTCCTGCAAGATCATAGACAACAAAATAGAATTCTACCCACCTACCATGATCGTCAGAGTTTCTGAATGTAATCGTGAATTCAAAATACCCCGACGATGAGTTGTACGTCATCAGGGCAACGGTGTAACCTGAACTAAAGACGGCGTCCTGTGGATCAGATATTAGATTGTTGTCGCTGTATCGGTAATAGATTGTTACATTCCTGATATTGTCGAACTTGGTTGCGGTGGTGATGTTTACTCCCACAACAATATCAACTGCTTGATCTTGAGGATCAGTAGCTTGGATGTCTCCAGTATTCAACTGAGGTGCAACGTTGTCTGGACCATAGAGTACGAAAGTTTCCTTACCTACTCCTGCTGAATTAACTGCTACACCTGAAGAATCTTGAACGCTGAATTGGTACTCGAATGTACTTCCTGCAAAATTGAAGGGATTGCTTGATCCCGATCCTGCAACATCTGCAAGTACACCTGAGAAGCTAGTGAGCAGGAAGCTGTATCCATTCTTCGAGACGTTAACGATCTGGAAAGTGAAAGTAGTCTCACTGAATACGTTAGAGCTCGTATCATACACTCTCTCCCTAATCACTAGGATAAAGCCTAGCGGTGCTCTTCCAACGGAGTCTTTGAATATCATGCTGTAGTTAGCATTGACATTCGAGTAGATGTTATACATTGTATTGTTCAAGATGTCCCATGGAGTTGATCCGTTGAACGTGTTACCAAATATATTCGTGGTTACTGTAAGGTTGAGTCCTAGACTGATGTTGAATAACTGTGGGACAGAACTGAGATTCAAGGGGTTATAGTACCTTTGATTTGCTCCAATAATATCGTCGATCCACGCATAGATTGAGAATTGACCTACATTCTGATCAAGTGAACTAAGCAGGGATGAGGTTACAGTCGCAATGAAACTACCGTTTGTCAAGGTAGTTACAGTGAGATTTTCAAAAGAACTACCTCCAACAATGGAGATCATGACGGCCTGACCTTGAACATTTCTTGACGCATTGTTGTCATAACTGATTTTCCCCTTAAATGTAAACTGGCTGTTCTCAGAGAGGAATAGTGTGTCTGTTGAGACAATTGTAGAGACTGTCATATTTGACATATCTGCCCGAAATGAGATCGTCCTCGATGACTGCTTGTCGGCTGTTGTCATGTCCTGTAGTTGTGTAGCCAAATTGTTTGGATCCAAAAGAACAGACACGGTGAGAGAACTTTCCACGAACTCAAAATAGGTGTTGTTCAGGTTCAGTTTGTACTCGAAAAAGCCTCCTACTCCTGTCTTTGTGACTGCAATTTGCTGTGTTGCCCCACCAGTTATAGGTTGGTAATTTATACTGACCCCAACTTCTATATTTTCCAGAAGTGTTTGGTCTACAACAGCATTCACTAGTGATCCATTTATTACTAAATCAGTCCCGTTTCTGTAGAAGGTCTCATCAGCTTGGTTCACAGTTGTTATCTCTTTACTCTGAATGTAGTACCGGGAGTTAAAGACATAATCGACCTTTACTGTATAGATCGGTGAGGTAATAGATTGTAAGTTTACAAATGTGATATAATCCAGTATCGCAGGATCTATCCCTATCAAGGTGAAATTCAGTGAAATCTTAGTTCTGATGACCTGCGCACCTGAGTCCGAGGATATAGAGGCTTTACCTCCAACGAACGAAACGGTTGTATCATTAATCTTCGATGACAGACTGATCTGAGAGTCTGGCTGATCCTGATCGTTAAGATATGTCTCATTGAAAATAGCTTGGACGGTGCCAGGTGTGACCGGGGCATTAAATTCATCCTGTACTGAGTACGTGTTTGGATCAAATGTTGTTCCGTCTAGGAATGAGAGTGTGAACTCGTATGAATATGCTGTATTCGGAGAAATAAGATCGGTATCTGGAAGCCTGTTTGGCGTGTCGATCTGTACACTCGCAGTAACGGTTATCGTACCATTAGCGACCTCCTTGGCCGGTCGGGTCGGTGGGAAGCCAGGAACTGTTGATGGTGATCCCTCGAAATAAATGGAGTAGTTGAATCTCCCTATGTCTGCAGCTGTATAGGTAATATCATTGATAAGAATCTCGCCATTTGACCCTGTCACATAGGATTTGTTGGCATATCCCTCTCGAATAAATATCACTGTTTCACCATCCCAGAAATCGTCACTGGCTGTCCCTTTTAGTACAAATTCAGTGATTGAGCCATCAGCCTGCCCAGTTGCATCAATGGCAAATGTAAAGTTCTTTACGGTCTCAGCCATTGGTGAGATGATGGTCTGCCTGTTTTCCACTGCTAAGGATGAGATTTTCTTGTTCACTGACTTTTTAACAGAGGTGACTGGATCAATCAGGTCATCAAGAGCACTTCTCTTAACGTTGAACCGTGAGTATTCAATGGTTTTCACCTCTTCATCAGATCCTACTTCATCTTGTGATGCAACAGAAACTGAAGTTGCAAATATAGAGATGGTCAGAAGCACTAGAAGTGCCATGAATTTTACTTTCATGATTCCACCCTCCTTCTAAGATTCAGATCCATAACCCCAGATGAAATTCCTGAGTCCATGGTCATCGCGTTAAGCGCTTTGGTGTCTCTTTTGGCGAATACAAACGGATTCGAGGTAGCGGTATCAGTAATCTGGCTGAATTCCTGTACATCATCAGAGTAGAAG